>JAKOZZ010000248.1 GCA_029779755.1 Pseudomonadota bacterium | reverse complement strand
TACAGCCTGGTCGGCGCGCTCGTCGCGCTGGCCGGTCTCGGCCCGTCGGACGGACATCTCGACGGACGCTTCCGGCTGATCGTCGACGTCGCGGTCGGATTGCTGCTGTTCGAGCTCGGCAGCCGCGTGCGGCTGCACTGGCTGCGCGCGAATCCGTCGCTGCTGTGGACGGCGCTGGCCGAAGCGGTGCTCGGCGGCGCCGCGCTCGTCGCCTGCCTGCGCGCGCTGGGCTTCGACGCGGGCGCGGCGCTCGCAGGCGCAGCCGTGCTGCTGGCATCGTCGGCCGTGGTGATCGGGCGCGTGTCGACCGAGCTGCGCTCGGCCGGACAGGTGACCGAGCGCATGCTGCTGTTCGCGGCCGTCAACACGGTCTGTGCGGTGCTGCTGCACAAGCTGATGATCGGCTGGCTGTACGTCGAGCGCGCCGACGCCTGGGCGCAGGCGATCGTGCTGCCGCTGTACGCGCTGGCCGGATCGGCGGTGCTGGCGCTGCTGCTGGCGCGTGTCGTCGCCTGGGTGGCGCGCCGGCTCGACCTGCGCGACGAGAATGCGGTGCTGCTGCTGCTCGGCCTGCTGCTGACCGCACTGACGGCGGCCCGCGCGCTCAACCTGTCGTCCCTGCTGGTGCCGCTGCTGGCCGGCGTCGTGCTGCGCAACACCACCGACCGGCCATGGGTGTGGCCGCGGCACTTCGGCACCGCCGGCGGGGTGCTGGTGCTGATGCTGTTCGTGATCGTGGGGTCGGCGTGGTCGGTGGACGCACTCGTGCAGGGCGCGGCACTGGCGGCGGCGGCGCTTGCGGCACGGTGGGCCGCGAAGGCGCTGGTGGCCGTCGCGACCGCGCGCTGGACGGGCATCGAGTTCCGCCAGGGCGCGGCGCTGGCCCTCACGCTCGTGCCGCTGTCGGCGACCTCGCTGGTGCTGTTCTCCGACCTGCGCGCCGCGCAGCCCGACGTCGCGACGCAGATCGCACCGCTGGTGCTGGCGGCGATTGCGCTGACGGAGCTGCTCGGTCCGCTGTCGGTGCAATGGGGCCTGCGGCTGGCGGGCGAGCACGATCCGTCGGCCGCGCGTGACCGGGGAGCCGCATCATGAGTCTGGAACGCTTCGCCGAATCGGGGGCGCTGTCGCTGGGCGTCGAGCTCGAGCTGCAGATCGTGTCCACCCACGACTACGACCTGACGCCCGGGGCGCGCGACCTGCTGCGCCTGATGGAACGCCGCACGATCCCGGGCAACGTCACCCCGGAGGTGACCGACAGCATGATCGAGCTGTGCACCGGCGTGTGCGCGGATCACGCCGAAGTGCTGGCGCAGCTCGGCGCCATCCGCGACGCCCTCGTCGCGTCCGCCGACCGCCTCAACCTCGGCCTGTGCGGCGGCGGCACGCACCCGTTCCAGCAGTGGAACGAGCGGCGCATCTTCGACAAGCCGCGCTTTCGCCAGCTGTCCGAACTGTACGGCTACCTGTCGAAGCAGTTCACGGTGTTCGGGCAGCACGTGCACGTCGGCTGTCCGGGCCCCGACGAAGCGCTGCGGCTGCTGCACGGCCTGTCGCGGTTCATCCCGCACCTGATCGCGCTGTCGGCGTCGTCGCCCTACGTGCAGGGGGCCGACACCGGCTTCCATTCGGCGCGGCTCAACTCGGTGTTCGCCTTTCCGCTGTCCGGGCGCGCACCGTTCGTGCTCGACTGGGCATCGTTCGGCCGGTACTTCGACAAGATGGCGCGCACCGGCGTCGTGCGCAGCATGAAGGACTTCTACTGGGACATCCGGCCCAAGCCCGAGTACGGCACGATCGAAGTGCGCGTGCTCGACACGCCGCTCACCATCGAGAAGGCCGCGGCGATGGCCGCGCTCATCCAGTGCCTGGCGCGCTGGCTGACGCTCGAGCGCCCGTTCCCGCTGTCCGAGGACGACTACCTGCCGTACACGTTCAACCGGTTCCAGGCGTGCCGGTTCGGTCTCGACGGCAGCTTCGTCGACCCCGCCAGCGCCGAACACCGCACGCTGCGCGAGGACCTGTACCTGACCTTCGCGTCGCTGCAGCCGCACGCGGTGGCGCTGGGGGCCGAGCCGGCGCTGGCCCTGCTGCGCGGCGAGCTCACCGGCACGGGCAACGACGCGGGCTGGATCCGCGCGCAGCAGGGCCGCGAGCACCTGCTGGCGGAAGTGGTACGGCGCCAGTGCCTGCGCTGGCGGGGCGCGCCGGTGCCCGGCTAACATCGGGCATCCCCCTTTCCACCGGACACCCGCCATGACCCGACTCTCCGGCCGCGCCGCCTTCCTGAAGCTCCTCACCGACGAAGGGGTGTCCCACCTGTTCGGCAACCCCGGCACCACCGAGCTGCCGATCATGGAGGTGCTGCCCGACCACCCGGAGCTGCAGTTCGTCCTCGGCCTGCAGGAGTCGGTGGTGCTCGGCATGGCCGACGGATTCGCGCGCGCCTCGGGCCGGCTGACGGCGGCCAACGTGCACGTCGCGCCCGGTCTGGGCAATGCGATGGGGGCGCTGTACAACGCGAAGTTCTCGAACTCGCCGATCATCGTCACCGCCGGACAGCAGGAGCAGGGCCACGGCCTGCTCGAGCCGCTGCTCTACGATCCGCTGGTGCCGATCGCGCAGCCGCTGGTGAAGTGGGCCGTCGAACCCACCCGCGTCGAGGATCTGCCGCGCATCCTGCGGCGCGCCGCCAAGGTGGCGATGACGCCGCCGACCGGGCCGGTGTTCATCAGCCTGCCGGGCGACGTGCTCGACGCCGAGGCCGACCTCGACCTGGGCCGCCCGGTGCGCATCGACACCGCCACCCGTCCCTCCGACGAGACCCTGACCCGCCTGGCCGACATGCTGCTGTCGGCGCGCGCGCCGGTCCTCGTCGCCGGCCCCGAGCTCGCGACCCGCGACGCCTTTGCCGAGGCGGGCGAACTGGCCGAGCTGCTGGGCGCGGCCGTGCACGCCGGGCCGGTGCCCTACAGCGCGCAGTTCCCGACCGCGCACCCCGCCTACCTCGGCGCGCTCACGCGGTCGCAGAAGCAGGCGCGTGCGGCACTCGAGCCCTACGACCTGCTGTTCTGCCTGGGCGGCGATCTGCTGCGCATGTCGGTGTACAGCCCGGTCGAGCCGCTGCCGCCCGGGCTGGCCGTCGCGCACGTCAGCGAGAAGCCCTGGGAGCTCGGCAAGAACTACCGCACCGACCTCGCCGTGCAGGCGGACGTGAAACAGACGCTGCGGGCGCTGCTGCCGGTGGTGCGCGCGATGCGCACGCCCGAGGCCGCCGCCCGCGCGGCCGCGCGCCTCGATGCACTGCGCCCGCGCAACTGGACGGCGCAGCGTGCGCAGGCCGCTGCGCAGGCGAACGCCGCGGCCGCCGCCTCGCCGATCGACCCGCGCTATCTGGTGCTGCAGATGTGCGACCAGCTCGGGCCCGACGCGGTCGTGATCGAGGAGGCGCTGACGTCGGCGACCCCGCTGCCCGGGTTCCTGCACATTGCCGACCGGCAGTCGTACTACGGGCTGGCCAGCGGCGGACTCGGCTTCGGCGTGCCCGGTGCGGTGGGCGCCAGCCTGGCGCTGCCGGGACGCCGCGTGACCGCGTTCATCGGCGACGGCAGTGCGATGTACGGCATCCAGGCGCTGTGGACGGCGGCGCACCTGAAGCTGCCGATCACCTACGTGATCGCCAACAACCGCAGCTACCGCATCCTGAAGGACCGGCTGGTGTCGATGCGGGCCACCGACCGCTTCGTCGGCATGGACATGCGCGATCCGGCGATCGACTACACCGGCCTGGCGCAGTCGCTGGGCGTGCCCGCGCGTCGCGTGGCCGACGGGGCCGACATCGTGCCGGCGCTGCGCGAGGCCGCCCAGCGCGACGGCCCCAGCCTGATCGAGGTGATGATCGCCGACGGCTACGGCGGCTGACGCCGACCGTTCATGGCCCCGCGGGCGCCGTCCGTCGCCCGTGCGCGCAACGCCCCCGGAACGCCTCAAGATCCGGCGGGCGCGGCCGAAGGAGCAGGGACCGAAGCCGAGAAAAGCTCCGGATCCCCCCCGCACTTCGGACGAATCCCATGCAAGCTGTCGCTTCTTCCCCCCTGGCCTCGCAGCGCACCGCCCGACGCGGCGCCGTCACCGCACCGAAGGCGGCCACCGCCGAATACCTGGCCTTCCGGCTGGGCAAGGAGGAGTACGCGATCGACATCCTGCGCGTGCAGGAGATCCGTTCGTACGAGAACCCCACCCGCATCGCGAATGCGCCCGAGCACGTCAAGGGCGTCGTCAACCTGCGCGGCATCATCGTCCCGATCATCGACCTGCGCATGCAGCTCGGCTGCGGCGAGGCGCAGTACAACGCCTTCACGGTGGTGGTGGTGCTCAACGTGCGCGGGCACGTGATCGGCGCGGTGGTCGACTCGGTGTCGGACGTCATCGAGCTGGGCGAGGACGTGATCATGCCGGCGCCGTCGATGAACGATGCCGTGCGCGACTTCATCACCGGCATCGCATGCGTGGAGTCGCGCATGCTGATCCTGATGGACATCGAAGCGCTGCTGGGCAGTGCGGTGATCGGCCTGGCGACGGCGGCCTGATGCGCTCCGCGCGGCGTCCGGGCGCACCCGGCGCGCCGATGCATCGAACGCCCGGCACGGGGGCGTGGACGTGAGTCGGATCGACTTCGGCGTCGCGGGCGTCGACATGCGCGAGACGGCCCGCTTCGGGCTGGGCGCGTACTTCTCGTCGGCGGCGCCGCAGCTCCTGAGCGAGACTCCGGTGACGGTCGTGCTGTACGACCCGGTGACCGGCACCGCGGCGACGGCCAGCGGCACCTTCGGCAACTACCATCTGGTGCGGCTCGTGATCCGGGCCGCCGACGACACCCTGCTGCTCGACTGGAGCGGCATCGAATTCATCGCGCCGCAGTTCGAGGCGGCCGCCACCGGGGCCGGGCTCGACTTCAGCGCGCTCTTCGGCGCCCTGCTCGCCGGCGTCGACACCATCAACGGCAGCGCGCGTTCGGACCTGCTCGACGGCGGCGCGGCCGGCGACGTGCTCAACGGTCTCGGCGGCGACGACCGCCTCTACGGCGGTGGCGGCATCGACGCACTGAGCGGTGGCGCCGGCAACGACCTGCTGACCGGTGGTGCGGACGTCGACTCGCTGAACGGCGGCGAGGGCGTCGACACGGCCGCATTCGCGCAGCCGCGTGGCGACTACCTGGTCCGTCGCCTCAGCTTCGGATGGCAGGTGGAGGCACGCGTCGGCGACGAGGGCACCGACACCGTGTCCGGTGTCGAGTCCCTGCAGTTCGCCGACCGCACGCTGTCGCTGGTCGCGCCGACCGGCCAGGCCGGTGCCGCGCCGCCGGCCTACCGGCAGTCGGGTTCGTTCCTGTTCGATCCCGTGTACTACGTGCTCGCCAACCCCGATCTCGCCGGAGGCGTGTCGACGGACTCCGCGCATGCGCACTACGTGTCGGTCGGCGCGCGCGAGGGACGTACGCCGACGTCCTGGTTCGACGCCGACGACTATGGCCGACGCTGGAGCGACCTCACGCCGCTGAACCTCGACGACGCGGCGCTGTTCGCGCACTTCAACCTCTACGGGGTCTGGGAAGGGCGCGCGCCCGGGCCGCGGTTCGCAGCGTTCGACGGCGCGCGCTACCTGTACGACAACCCGGACGTCGCCGTCTACGTCGACGCCCATGCGGCCGACTTCCTCGGCAGCCGCACCAACGGCGCGATCGCGCACTTCATCATCTACGGCGCCGCCGAGCAGCGCATCGCCTACGACACGTCGGGCGTGCCGATCGACCCGTGGTACGCCGTCTGAGCGCGCCGCGTTCGCCTCGGCCTGCCCCGACCGCCCACGCGCGCCCCACGCGCGACCCACGCGCAGTGTGGCGGGCCGCGGACGAATGACGCCGCGGTCCGCTCGGATTCCCGCGCCTTCGATACACCCAGGGCTATGATGGTCCGAGCGGCCGTGCGCGGTCGATCGGTTCCAACGCCTCGGGAGAGTCCCCATGAGCCTGATCCAGTTCGGCAACGTCCCGGCCAACATGCTCGACCTCGAGCGGTTCGGGTTCGGCACCTGGTTCTCCAACCAGGAGCCGGACGTCCTCGGCATGACGCCCACCTCTGTCACCGCGTACGACCCGGGCACGCTCACGACGTTCACCGCCTACGGCAACACCCTGACGTACGAGTTCGATCGATTCGTGATCGAGACGAACCAGCGCGCGCTGCTGATCGACTGGAGCGGCGTGTTCATCAACCAGGCGATGGTGCTGTCGGTCATCACCAACCGGGGCGCAAACTTCGCCGAGCTGTTCACCGCGCTGCTGCGCAACGACGACACGGTGAACGGCGGCACGGGGGCCGACACGCTGGCGGCGCGAGAAGGCAACGACACGCTGCGCGGCCACGGCGGCAACGACCATCTGATCGGCGCATCCGGCCTGGATACGCTGGACGGGGGCGAGGGGGACGATCGGCTGGACGGCGGGGCCGACAACGACTCGATCACCGGCGGGCCCGGCAGCGACACGGCCGGCTATGCCGGCCCGCGTGACGCGTATGCGATCCGCAAGCTGAGCTTCGGATGGCAGGTGACCGCCACGACCGGCGACGAAGGCACCGACACCCTGTCCGGGGTGGAGTTCCTGCAGTTCCCGGACGACACGGTGGCGCTCGTCGCGCCGACCCCGCCGAACGGGACGCCGGCCCCCGCCTACCAGCAGTCGGGCGACTTCCTGTTCGACCCCGTGTTCTACCTGCTCGCGAACCCGGCGCTGCCCGACACGGTGACGCTTGCGAACGCTGCGCAGGAGTATCTGACCGCCGGTGCCGCACAGGGCCGTGCGCCGAACGCGTGGTTCGACGCCGCCTGGTACGAACAGCGCTGGCCCGACCTGACCCCGCTGGGCCTGGACGACGCCACGCTGTTCATGCACTTCAACCTGTATGGCGTCTGGGAAGGTCGGGCCCCGGGACCGAAGTTCCAGGACTTCGACGGCAACCGCTACCTCGCAGACAATCCCGACGTGGCCGCCTACGTGGACGCCTACGTGGACGATTTCCTCGGCAGCCGGACCAACGGTGCGATCGCGCACTTCATCATCTACGGCGCGAACGAGCAGCGCGTGGCGTACGACACCGCAGGTGTCCCGGTCGACATGGGGTACGTGGTCTGAGGGGGCCGGCGGCCCGCGGCGCGGGCCGCCCCGACCGGCCGGATCAGTCGGTCTTGACGCCGGCGGTCGAGATCACGCGGCCCCACTGCGCGATCTCGTCGGCGAGGAACCTGGCCGCCTGATCGGAGGTGTTGCCGACGGGGATGATGCCCAGGTCGTTGAGCTTGCCGCTCACCTCGGGCGACTTCACCGCGTCCGAGACCGCCTGCGACAGCTTGTTCACGATCTCGCGCGGCGTTCCGGCCGGCGCCAGGAACATCACCCAGGTGGAGGCCAGCAGCGGCGGGCCGCCGGCCTCGGCCATCGTGGGCA
>JAKOZZ010000225.1 GCA_029779755.1 Pseudomonadota bacterium | reverse complement strand
CGCACCGGGTCTTCGCGGTAGCGCGACGCGGGGTCGCCGATCATCCGCAGCACCCGCCGGTGCAGGTCCTTGACCCCGTCGTGGTAGTCGAGGATCAGGTCGGCGATCGGGTCGTAGTACAGCGCGTTGATGGTGAAGTCGCGACGCGCCGCATCCTCCGCCTGGTCGCCCCACACGTTGTCGCGCAGCACCCGGCCGTGCGCGTCGGTCTCGGCGTCGGTCTGCAGCGCGCGGAACGTCGACACCTCGATCATGTCGCGGCCGAACATCACGTGCACGATCTGGAATCGACGGCCGATCAGGCGCGACCGCCGGAAGAGCTTGGTGACCTGGTCGGGCGTGGCGTCGGTGGCGACGTCGAAGTCCTTGGGGCGCAGACCGAGCAGCAGGTCGCGGACGCCGCCGCCCACCACGAACGCCTTGAAGCCGTTCTTCTGCAGGGTTTCGCAGGTCCGCATCGCCGAGGACG
Organism: Pseudomonadota bacterium; assembly: GCA_029779755.1. Lineage (GTDB taxonomy): Bacteria > Pseudomonadota > Gammaproteobacteria > Burkholderiales > Burkholderiaceae_E > Quisquiliibacterium. The sequence continues at coordinate 917 of JAKOZZ010000225.1, read as the reverse complement.
GCACGTCCTCGACGCGGATGCCCTGCTCGGACGCCTTGTAGCGGGTCGGTTCGCGGCGGTCCGCCGCCTGGGGGGGGGCAGCGCCGCGCGGTGCGGCGCTGCGCGGCGCGGCGGCGGCGCCTTCGCTCGGTGTACGTCGGCGGAACAGCCGGTCGATGAGCTTCTTGATCATGTGAACAGGTGCAGCACGGACCAGCCGTGCGCTTGGGCGTGGGCCGACAGCCGGGCATCGGGGTTGGTGGCGACCGGATCGGAGACGCGCGACAGCAGCGGGATGTCGTTGGCCGAATCGCTGTAGAACCAGGTGCGCTCGAAGCTGCCCCAGTCGTGGCCGAGCGCGGCCAGCCACGCGTCGGTGCGCACGACCTTGCCTTCCCGGTAGGTGGGCGTGCCGCGCGGGCGGCCGGTGTACCGGCCGTCGCGCTCCTCGACCTGCGTGGCGATCAGGTGCTCGACGCCGAACCGCCGGGCGATGGGCGCGGTGACGAACTCGTTGGTGGCCGTGACGATCGCGCACAGGGCGCCTTCGTTGCGGTGCCGGGCGACCAGCTCGAGCGCGGCCGGCCGGATCGCGGGGAGGATCACCTCGTCCATGAACTGCGCATGCCAGCGGTCGAGAAGATCGCGGGGGTTGGCCGCCAGCGGCGCGAGCTGGAACGCCAGGAACTCCTGGATGTCCATCGTGCCGGCGACGTACTGCTGATAGAACCGGTCGTTCTCGCTCTGCTGGTGGTCGGGATCGACGGCGCCGATGCGGGCGAGGAAGCGCCCCCATTCGTAGTCGCTGTCGAGCGGCAGCAGGGTGTTGTCGAGGTCGAAGAGCGCGAGCTGCATCGTGCTCAACGCCCGCCGCCGGACGGAGGGGTGCGAAGTGTGGTGTGTAAGCGCATGATTTTCAAAGAATTTTATCAGTCGTC
>JAKOZZ010000211.1 GCA_029779755.1 Pseudomonadota bacterium | reverse complement strand
CCAGGCCGCTCCACGACACGAAGTTGTTGAAGCCGGCCTGCGGCTCGATCGTGCCGGCGGGCTGCCCGTCGATCAGCAGCGTGCCGCGCCGGAACGTGGGGGCGAACGCGTGCGCGGCCACTGGTGTCTTGGGCACCCGCGCCAGCGGTCCGATCTCCATGCGGAATCCGAGGCGCCGGCGGCCCGGCGGGATCGGCCGGTCCGACACGACGACCTGGTGCAGGCCGCCGATGTTCAGGTCGTGCACCAGGCGTGCGTCGCGCACGAACAGGCTGTAGCCCGACGTGGCGTCGCCGGGCGCGATCAGCACGCCGGCGCTGCCCGCGTCGACGTCGACGTCGGCTTCGATCAGGTAGCCGCGACCGCGCACGTCGGGTGCCACGTCGGTGGGGATGTGACCGACGCCCGCATGCAGCACGAAGCGGCGGCGCGGCCCGTGATACCGGCGGGCGTTCTCGGCGAACCGCGGCCCGAAGCGGTCGTCGAGCGGCAGCACCTGGCAGCGCTCGGCCTCCTGCCACCACAGCTCCACCAGCGCCTGAAGGCGCTGCGGCTCGTGCTGCGCGCGATCGTCGGTCTCGGAGAAGTCGCGGTCGAGGTGGAACAGCTCCCAGCGGTCGGCGTCGAACGGCGTGCCCGGCGCATGGAACGCAACCGCCTTCCAGCCGTCGTGCCACAGGCCCCGGTGCCCGAACATCTCGAAATACTGCGGCGCCCGACGCGCGGGGGCGGACGGATCGCGCAGACTGGCCGCGAAGCTCTCGCCCTCGATCGGCATCTGCGCCACCCCGTTGATCTCGGCGGGCGCCTGCAGGCCGATCAGTTCGAGCAGTGTGGGCGCGAGGTCGACCGCGTGGCGAAAGCCGTGCCGCAGCTCGCCGCGGGCCGGCAGGCCGGCCGGCCAGCTCACGATCAGCGGGTCGCGGATGCCGCCGCCGTGCGTGTTCTGCTTGTACCGGCGCAGCGGCGTGTTGGCCGCCATCGCCCAGCCCAGCGGGAAGTTCGAGTGGGTGTCGGGGCCGCCGATGTCGTCGATGCGGCGGATCTTCTCGGCCAGGGGCTCGGGCTTGAAGTTGTACGGGCCCATCGCGTTGATCATGCCCAGCGGTCCGCCCTCCTGGCTGGCGCCGTTGTCGGACAGCACCAGCACCAGCGTGTCGTCGGCCATGCCCGAGGTCTCGAGGAACGCGAGCAGACGGCCGATCTGCTGGTCGGCGTGGTCGAGCATCGCCGCGTACGCGCTCTGCAGGCGGGTGAACAGCCGCCGCTCATCCGTGCCGAGCGTGTCCCATGCGGGAACACCGTCGTTGCGCGGCGGCAGGCGCGTGTCGGCCGGTACGATCCCCAGCGCCTTCTGCCGCGCGAAGCGGCGCTCGCGCTCGACGTCCCAGCCATGGGCGAAGCGCGCGTCGTAGCTGCGGATCAGGTCCATCGGCGCCTGGTGGGGCGCATGGCACGCGCCGAAGGCCAGCCACAGCAGCCAGGGCGCATCCGGCGCGTCGGCGAGGTGGTCGGCGAGATAGCGGATCGACTGGTCGACGAGATCGACGCTCAGGTGGTAACCGGTCTCGAACGTGCCGGGCGGGTCGATGTGCGTGTTGTCGCGCACGAGCTCCGGCGCGAACTGGTCGGTCTCGGCATCCATGAAGCCGTAGAAGCGATCGAAGCCGCGGCCCAGCGGCCAGCCATCGTAGGGGCCCGCCGGTCCGGTCTGCGTGAGCGGCGTCACGTGCCACTTGCCGACCATCGTCGTGCGGTAGCCGGCGGGGCGCAGCATCTCGGCGAGCGTGCCGGCCTCGCGTGCGATCTTGCCGCGGTAGCCGGGATAGCCGCTGTCGAAGTTGGCCAGGCAGCCGACCCCCACCGAGTGGTGGTTGCGCCCGGTGAGCAGCGCCGAGCGGGTCGTCGAGCACATCGCCGTGGTGTGGAATCCGGTGTGCCGCAGACCGCGCTGCGCGATGCGGTCGATGTGGGGCGTGTCGATCGCCGAGCCGTAGCAGCCGAAGTCCGAGAAGCCCACGTCGTCGAACAGCACCACCAGGATGTTCGGCGCGCCGGCCGGCGGCCGCGGTGCATCGGGCCAGTGCGGGGTCGAGTCCTGCCAGGTGCGGCCGATGCGAGGCGGGTTCATCCGGGATCTCCTGCGGGGTGGGGCCGGCGACGATGCGTCGCGGAATGCCACGACCGCCCGGCGATCCGTTGTGGGACCATTATCCGCAGGGCAGGCCGGGTGCAACAGCCGGGGTTCTGCTGTGCGGTTCGATCCTTGGCAGGAGACGTGCGATGGCGGATGGCAGGCAGCAGAAGAAGGGCAAGGGCGACAAGAAGGGCAAGGTCGACAAGAAAGGCAAGGGCGACGAGAAGCGCAACGGCGACAGGAAGGCCGAGGGCGCCGGCCCCGAGCGCCTGTCCAAGCAGGACTACTACGATCGTCTCGAGCCCCTGCAGGTCGAACTCAACCGGCTGGCGCGCTGGGTGCAGCACCAGGGCCGGCGCGTGCTGGTCGTGATCGAGGGGCGCGACACGGCGGGCAAGGGCGGCGTGATCAGCGCGATCGCCGACTGCCTGAATCCGCGACAGTGTCAGGTGGTGGCCTTGCCGAAGCCCAGTGACGTCGAGCGCACGCAGTGGTACTTCCAGCGGTACGTCGCGCACCTGCCCGCCGGCGGGCAGATCACGCTGTTCGACCGCAGCTGGTACAACCGTGCGGGGGTCGAGACGGTGATGGGCTTCTGCACCCCCGAGGAGACGGACGCCTTCCTCAAGCAGGTCCCGGTCTTCGAACGGCTGCTGGTCGATGACGGTCTGCTGCTGTTCAAGTACTGGCTGACGGTCGATCAGGACGAGCAGGAGAAACGCTTCGCCGAACGCCTCGACGATCCGCTGAAGCGCTGGAAGCTCTCGCCCATCGACCTGAAGTCGCGCGCGCGCTACCGCGAATACGGCGAGGCACGCGATCGCATGCTCGAGGCCACCCACACCCGGCACGCGCCCTGGACGCTGGTGGACTTCAACGACCAGCGGCGCGGTCGCCTGACCCTGATCCGGCACCTGCTCGACCAGATCCCGGACGTCGACGTGCCCGAGCAGCCGGTGGTGTACCCGCCGCTCCCATCGGACCCGCAAAAGGAGCGCTTCGACGGGCCGCTGAAGCCGATCCCGTCGGTCGACTGAGGTCGCGCCCGCCCATCGGCCGATCGCAATCCCCTGCGTCGGTCCCGGGCCGCGCGGCAGGTGGCGCAGAATGGCGCCCATGAAACCGGACAAGAGACTGAAGCCGCTGATCGAGGAAGGCCTGATCGACACGGTGGTGCGCCAGCTGATGAGCGGCAAGGAGGCGACGGTCTACGTCGTGCGGCGCGGCGACGAGACGCTGTGCGCGAAGGTCTACAAGGCCGCCACCGAGCGCAGCTTCCGTCAGGCCGTCGACTACACCGAGAACCGCAAGGTGCGCAATTCGCGGCAGGCGCGTGCGATGGCCAAGGGCACGCGCTTCGGCCGCGAGGCGACCGAGGCCGCCTGGCAGAGCGCCGAGGTCGATGCGCTGCACCGGCTGGCCGCCGCCGGCGTGCGCGTGCCTCGCCCGCACGACTTCTTCGACGGCGTGCTGCTGATGGATCTGGTCACCGATGCGCACGGCGACGCGGCCCCGCGGCTGAACGACGTCGCGTTCACCCCCGAGGAGGCGCACACGCACTACACCACGCTGATCGGCGAGGTCGTGCGCATGCTGTGCGCCGGGCTCGTGCACGGCGACCTGTCCGAGTTCAACGTGCTGCTCGCCGAGGACGGACCGGTCATCATCGACCTGCCGCAGGCCGTCGACGCGGCCGGCAACAACCACGCCTGCCGGATGCTGCTGCGCGACGTCGCGAACCTGCGCGCGTTCTTCGGGGGCTTCGACCCGTCGCTGCGCGCGACCGAGCACGGCCCCGAGATCTGGGATCTGTACCGGCGCGGGGCGCTGCATCCGGGCGTCGTGCTCACCGGCCGCTTCGAGCGTGAAGACATGCCGGTCGACCTCGAGGCCGTGATCCGCGAGATCGACGACGCGCAGGCGGAGGAGCGGGCGCGGCTGCTGCGCATGCAGGCAGCCGACTGAGCGCAGGTCCCGGCTCAGGCGCCGCGCGTGAGCATCGACAGCATCGGCGCGAACAGCTTCGGCGCCGCCGCCACCACCTCTTCCGTGAACAGGTAGTCGGCATCGCCGTTGAAGTTGCCGATCAGCCCGCCCGCCTCGCTGATCAGCAGGCTGCCGGCGGCGACGTCCCACGGGGCCAGGCCCATCTCGAAGAAGGCGTCGTAGCGGCCGCAGGCCACGTAGGCCAGGTCGAGCGCGGCCGCGCCCGGGCGGCGCACCGCGGCGGCGCGCTCGGTCACGCGCTTGAGCATGGCGAGATAGGTGTCGAGGTCGTCGATCCGCTTGTACGGGAAGCCGGTGCCGACCAGCGCCTCCTCGATCTGCGTGCGCGCCGACACGCGGATGCGACGGTCGTTCAGGAACGCGCCGCGGCCTTTCGAGGCGGTGAACAGCTCGTCGCGGTTCGGATCGTAGACGACCGCCTGCGTGACGACGCCGCGCTGCATCAGCGCGATCGAGATCGCGAACTGCGGCAGGCCGTGGATGAAGTTCGTGGTGCCGTCGAGGGGGTCGATGATCCAGACGTTCTCGGCCTCGAGCACCTCGTCGGAGGCGCCTTTGCCGGGCGTGTGTCCGGACTCCTCTGCTAAGATCGAATGGCCGGGGTAGGCGCTCAGCAGGGTGTCGATGATCGCCTCTTCCGACGCATGGTCCACCTCCGTCACGAAGTCCTTCGTTCGTTTGCTGGCGACCTTGACCCGATCGAGATCGAGACTGGCGCGGTTGATGATTCGACCAGCGCGACGCGCGGCTCGAACCGCGATCGTGAGCATCGGGTGCATGGCGGGGCCCTTAAAAGCAGGCGATTTTACGGGATTGCTCTGAACAGTCTTCATCGGTCCACTCCGGCGGCCCTCGGCCGCGTGCGCTTCGTGCTCGTCGAGCCCAGCCATCCGGGCAACGTGGGGTCGACCGCGCGGGCCATGCGCGTGATGGGACTGACCGATCTCGTGCTGGTCTCGCCCCGGCTGCCGGAGGCCGCGCGCCATCCCGACGCCATCGCCTTCGCCAGCGGCGCCACCGACATCCTCGCGCGCTGCCGGGTCGTCCCGGACCTGGACGCCGCACTGGCCGACGTCAGCCTGGCGATCGCCGTCAGTGCCGCCACGCGCGCGTTCGGCCCCGATCCGCTCGAGCCCGAGGCGGCCGCGGCGCTGGCGCTGGACGAAGTCGCGCGCGCGCCGCAGGCGACGGTGGCCCTGGTGTTCGGCACCGAGCGCACCGGGCTGCTGATCACCCACGTGCTGCGCTGCCAGGCGCTGCTGAGCATTCCCGGTGCGCCCGAATACAACTCGCTGAACCTGGCGCAGGCGGTGCAGATCGTGGCCTGGGAACTGCGCAAGGCCGCACTGGCGCGCGCGGTCGCCGGCGCGCATCCGCCTG
>JAKOZZ010000202.1 GCA_029779755.1 Pseudomonadota bacterium | reverse complement strand
CCAGGTCGCGGCTTCGGACGCGAGGGTCTCGTCGCTGAGCGGATGGCTGCGTGCCCAGCCGCGCGGCACCTCGATCCGCACACGGCGGCGCTTGAAGAACAGCGCCGGCAACGGCAGTTCCTGCGCCTCGCGACGGCGGTGCAGGATGGACGACACCCGCAGGCACAGCACCATCAGCCAGTCGAGGTCGCTCGACACGAGCTCGCGCAGCTTGCGCAGCCCGCCCACGTGGCCGAGCGCGAGCGTTGACATCAGGCGCTGCTCCTGCTGCGAGAACCCCGGCATGTCGGCATGCGACAGGATGTACGCCGAGTGCTTGTGGAAATCCTCGTGCGCGATCGACACGCCGATCTCGGCCAGCCGGGCGGCCCAGCGCAGCAGCTCGCGGCGCGCGGCGAGCTCCTCGGCCGATGCGCGCGCGCCCTGCTCGAACAGGGCCAGCGCGGTGTCGGCGACCCGCTGGCCCTGCGCGGCGTCGGCCGAGTAGCGGCGCACCATGTGGGCGACGGTGAGCTCGCGCACGTCGGCCCCGCCGCTGCGTCCCAGGAGGTCGTACAGAACACCCTGGCGCAGCGCCGCCGGGCAGTACCGCATGCGGTCGATGCCGAGCTCGTCGAACACCGCCGACATCACCGCGAGTCCGCCGGCCAGCACCGGCCGCCGGTCGGCTTTCAGACCTTCGAGGCGCAGGCGATCGGCGTGGCCTGCCTTCAGCAGCGCCCCCTCGATGGCGGCGAGCGCCGCGCGGTCGAGTCCGTCGCTGCCGAAGTTCGCCTCGGCCAGCTGGGCGAGCGCCTTGGCCGTGCCCGAGGTGCCGACCGCGTAGCTCCAGCCATGGTTGCGGTAGGCCAGTGCGATCGGCGCGAGCACGTCGCGGGCGGCGTAGTACGCGTGGTCGAAGCTGTTGCGGTCGACCGCGCCTTCCGGGAAGAAGCGGCGCGACAGCGACACGCAGCCGACACCCGCCGACTCCAGCAGGTCGGCGTCGTAGTCGGCGCCCACGATGCATTCGGTCGAGCCGCCGCCGATGTCGACCACGAGCCGGTGGCTGCCGTCGGTGGGCAGTGCATGCGCGGCGCCGGTGTAGATCAGCCGCGCCTCTTCGCGCCCCGCGATCACCTCGATGGGAAACCCGAGTGCCGCCTCGGCCGTCGCCAGGAAGCGTGCGGCGTTGCGGGCCACGCGCAGCGTGTTCGTGCCGACCGCGCGCACCGCGTCGGGGCTGAACGAGCGCAGACGCTCGCCGAAGCGGTGCAGCGCGCCGAGCGCGCGCTTCTGGGCGTCGGCGTCGATGTTGCCCTGGGCGTCGAGGCCGGCGGCCAGCCGCACCGGTTCCTTCAGGCTGTCCAGCGGAAGGACCTGCTGGCCGAGCGCGGACGTCTCGACGCGACCGATCAGCAGTCTGAAGCTGTTCGAGCCGAGATCGACGGCGGCCAGCAGATGAGGTCCGGGCATCTTCGTTCTGGAGGAGGGCGTTTGTTGTCGGTATCGGGGCCGTCCTGCGTGCGGCGCGACGTCGGCGCGTGCGCAGGTGGGCGCAGGATGGCAAATAATCGCCCTGTCATCAAATTGACACCGAACCGCGCCACACTCCGCCGGATGACAATCGGCCCCGACCAACGGCCCGAGGCGGCCGCACGCCTGCTGAACCGTGAACTCGGCATGCTGGCGTTCAACGAGCGCGTGCTGTTCCAGGCGGAGGACGGCACGCGTCCGCTGCTGGAGCGCCTGCGCTTCGTCACCATCGTCTCCGGCAATCTCGACGAGTTCTTCGAGGTGCGCGTGGCCGAGCTGCACGAGATCGCACAGTTCGACCGGCCCGAAGCCGCGGCGGCGCGCGAGAGCCTGCGTGCGATCGCGCAGCGCGCGCGGGCACTGGTGACGCGCAAGTACCGCGTGCTCAACGAGGTGCTGATCCCGGCGATGCGCGCCGAGGGCATCGTGTTCCACCTGGTGGCCGACTGGACCGACGCGCAGCGGGCGTGGGCCGAGCAGGTGTTCCTTACCGAGATCGAGCCGCTGCTCACGCCGATCGCGCTGGATCCGGCGCATCCGTTCCCGCGCATCCTCAACAAGAGCCTGAACTTCGTCATCGAGCTCGACGGCCGCGACGCGTTCGGGCGCAAGGCCGGCATCGCCGTGCTGCAGGCGCCGCGCGCGCTGCCGCGGCTGTTGCGGGTGCCGCGCGAGATCTCCGGCCATCCGCATGGCCTGATGCTGCTGACCTCGGTGGTGCGCGGCTTCGTCGACCGGCTGTTCCCCGGCCTGTCGGTGCGCGGCATGCACCAGTTCCGCGTGACCCGCAACAGCGAGCTGTTCGTCGACGACGAGGAGATCACCGACCTGCGCGCCGCGCTGCAGGGCGAGCTGCCGCAGCGCCACTACGGCGACGCGGTGCGCCTGGAGGTGGCGGTCGACTGCCCCGAGTCGGTCGTGGCGCTGCTGCTGCGCGAGTTCGAGCTCGGCGAGGACGACTGCTACCGTGTCGACGGTCAGGTGAACCTGAACCGGCTGTCGCAGGTGCTCGATCTGGTCGACCGGCCGGACCTGAAGTTCCCGGTCTTCGAGCCCGGCCTGCCCCGCGCGCTGCGCGGGCGCGAGCTGTTCACCGCGATCCGCAAGGGCGACGTGCTGCTGCACCATCCCTACGAGTCCTTCCATCCGGTCACCGACTTCCTCAGCGCGGCCGCGACCGATCCCGACGTGGTCGCGATCAAGCTCACCGTCTACCGCACCGGCGCCGACTCCGTGCTGATGGAGGCGCTGCTGGCGGCGGCACGTGCCGGCAAGGAGGTGACGGTGGTGCTGGAGCTGATGGCGCGCTTCGACGAGGAAGCGAACATGAACTGGGCCGAGCGCCTGGAGCGGGTGGGCGCACACGTCACGTACGGTGTGGTCGGGCACAAGACGCACGCGAAGATGGCGCTGGTCGTGCGCCGCGAAGGCGGGCGCCTGTGCCGCTACGCGCATCTGGGCACCGGCAACTACCATCCCCGCACGGCGCGTCTGTACGAGGACTTCGGCCTGCTCACCGCCGACGAGGACCTGTGCGCGGACGTGCACGAGATGTTCCGCCGCCTCACCGGACTCGGCCAGACGGGCAGCCTGCGTGCGCTGGTGCAGAGCCCGTTCGATCTGCACAGCATGGTGCTCGCGTCGATCCGCCGCGAGACCGAGAACGCCCGTGCTGGCCGCAAGGGGTATCTCGCCGCGAAGGTGAACGCGCTGCTCGAGCCGACGGTGATCGACGCGCTGTACGCGGCGAGCAGCGCGGGCGTGAAGATCGACCTGATCGTGCGCGGCGTGTGCGCGCTGCGCCCGGGCGTGCCCGGCCTGTCCGAGAACATCCAGGTGCGCTCGATGGTGGGGCGCTTCCTCGAGCACAGCCGTGTGTACCACTTCTGGAACGACGGGGCGCGCGACGTCTGGATCGCTTCGGCCGACTGGATGGACCGCAACCTGCTGCGCCGCGTCGAGGTGGCGTGCCCGATCCGCGACCGCAGGCTGAAGCAGCGCGTGATCGACGAGGCGATCGTCGAGAACCTGCGCGACAACAGCTCGGCGTGGATCATGGACAGCGAGGGCCACTACCAGCGGCGCCGGCCCCGCGGTCGGCTGCCGCGCGTGGCGCAGCTGCGCCTGCTGGAGCGACTCGCCGGCCAGTGACCGCGCGTCGCGCGTCGGCAGGGCGGTCATCGAACCGTCACCTACGCGTCATCGAACCGTCGCGCCGGCTTCACGGCCGTTTCATCGGCGATCCCTAGCCTCGCGGGTCTGAACCAACCCGCAAGGACGCACCGATGAACAAGCCCGTCGACCTTCCCCTGTCGCGCGTCAGCGACGAAGAGAACTCCAACACCTCGAACAATCCCAGCTTCGCGTCGGTGCTCGACGCGCGGCTGAGCCGCCGCAGCCTGCTGCGCGGCGGTGTCGGCACGGCTGCGACCGCCCTGTTCGGCAGCTTCGGCCTGGCCGCGTGCGGCGGCGGCAGTGACGGCGACGCGGCCCCTGCCGAGAAGGCGCTCGGCTTCACGGCCGTGCCCAAGAGCCTGGCCGATGTGGTCTCCGTGCCGGCCGGCTACAGCGTCAGCATCCTGTACGCGCTGGGCGATCCGCTGACCGCGAACACCCCGGCGTACAAGAACGACGGCACCGACACCGACTTCGAGAACCGCGCCGGCGACCACCACGACGGCATGGAGTGGTTCGGCCTGTCCGCCACCGGCACGCCGTCGAACACGGCGACCGATCGCGGCCTGATCGGCATGAACCACGAGGCGACCACCGACGAGCGCCTCAGCTCGTTCTTCCTGCACGCCAACGGGGGCACGTCGACGCTGCCCCGGCCGGCCGCCGAGGTCGACAAGGAAGTCGCCATCCACGGCGTGTCGGTCGTCGAGATGAAGAAGGATGCGGCCGGCAAGTGGGGCTACGTGAAGGATTCGGCGTTCAACCGCCGCCTCACGGCACTGACCGAGGTCGAAGTCGCGGGCCCGGCCCGGGGCGACGCCCTGCTGGTCACGAAGTACTCGCCGAACGGCACGCTGACCCGCGGCACGCTGAACAACTGCGGCACCGGCAAGACGCCCTGGAACACGCTGCTGACCGGCGAGGAGAACTGGAACGGCTACTTCTTCCGTGCGACCGGCGACGACGCCGCACGCGGCAACGACAAGAGCGTCACGTCGCTCAGGCGCTACGGCAAGACCGAAGGCTCGGCCTCGCGTCACGGCTGGGAGACGGGCGGTGCCGACGACAAGTACCAGCGCTGGAACATCGCCCGCACCGGCACCTCGGCCGACGGCAGCGACGACTATCGCAACGAGATGAACGGCATGGGCTACGTGGTCGAGATCGACGCGTACGACAAGTCGAAGAAGGCGCGCAAGCGCACCGCGCTGGGCCGCTTCGCGCACGAGAGCGCCGCGTTCTCGAACCCGGTGGCCGGCCAGCCGCTGGCCGTCTATCAGGGCGACGATGCCCGCAACGAATACATCTACAAGTTCGTGTCGAGCGCGAACTGGGATCCGGCCGATGCCAACGCCGCCGACCGCATGGCGGTGGGCGACAAGTACCTGAACGCGGGTCGACTCTACGCAGCGAAGTTCAACGCCGACGGCACCGGCCAGTGGGTGGAGCTGACGCTGGCCAACGCCGCCATCTCCGGCTACGCGACCTATCCGTTTGCGAACCAGGCCGACGTGTTCGTCAACGCGCGCATCGCCGGCGATGCCGTGGGCGCCACGAAGATGGACCGGCCCGAGTGGTGCGCCGTGCATCCGACCACGGGCGAGGTGTACTTCACGCTGACCAACAACAGCAACCGCCGCGTCGATCCGTCGAACGCCGCGCAGCTCGTGCCCGACAGCGCCAACCCGCGCGTCTACACCGACGTGAAGGGCACGACGAACCAGCAGGGCAATCCCAACGGACACATCCTGCGCTTGAAGGAAGGCACCGGCGGTGCGGCGGCGCTCGGCTTCACCTGGGACGTGTACCTGTTCGGCGCCGAGTCCGGCGCGCCGGCCGGCACCGTGAACCTGTCGAGCCTCACCGCCGACCAGGACTTCTCCAGCCCCGATGGTCTGGTGTTCAGCCCGAGCACGGGGATCTGTTGGATCCAGACCGACGACGGTGCGTACACCGACGTCACCAACTGCATGATGCTGGCCGCGGTGCCGGGCCAGGTGGGCGACGGCGCGAAGAAGACGCTCAGCTACCCGCGCGCCGGGGGCACGACGCTGAACGTGGACACCTACGTCGGCAAGGCGGCGACCGCCGACACGCTCAAGCGCTTCCTGGTCGGCCCGGTGGGGTGCGAGATCACGGGGCTGTGCGAGACGCCCGACGGCAAGGCGCTGTTCGTGAACATCCAGCACCCGGGCGAGACGACGGCGATGGCCAGCATCGGTGATCCGACGAAGTACACCAGCCAGTGGCCGGGCAACGCCGGCTACGGCGCGGGCCGGCGTCCGCGCTCGGCGACGATCGTCATCACGAAGAACGACGGCGGCCGCGTCGGCACCTGAGCCGGCGGCGCTGCACGCGGGTCCGGTCAGCCCAGCGTGTAGTAGTTGAAGTTGTCCTTGCCGACCTTGTGCGCATCGCCGGCCGATGCCGGCGTGCGCACGATGCGGCCCCAGGTGGTGTTGGCGTCGATCGTCGTGAGCCGCGGCAGCGGTCCGCCGCCGTCGACGCTCTCGATCAGGAAGTGGTGGCTTTTCGTGGCGACGCAGCCGATGTCGGCCGGCCGGATGTTGGCGGCGAACTGTGTCGAGAACCCGCTGAGGCGCAGCGGGCCGACCGGCCCGCCGATGCCGATGTCCCAGCGCACCGGGATGCCCGCCTTGCGGTAGCACCAGACGGCGAAGATGCCGCACCAGCTCTTGCGCTGGTGCTTCAGGCCGACCCACGGGGTCCAGATCCACGCGCCTTTCTCGTCGCGGAAGTTGGCGTCGGTCAGCGTCACGTTGGCCGACTCGCGGAACAGCTGGACTAGGAAGTCGAGCCCCTTCGGCCGGCCTCCCTGGATCACCGAGAAGTCCACCACGCCCAGGTGCTGCTGGGCCACCGTCAGCACGATCGGGCGCATCAGGTCGTACGTGCCGGCCGGCACCGGCGGCAGCGTGCCCTGCTGGATCGCGGCCAGCAGGCGCGTGAACAGCTCCCAGGTCATCGGGCCGACGATGCCGTCGGACGTCAGCTGATGCGTGCGCTGGAGCTCCTGCACGCGGGCGTGCGTGCGCATGCCGAAGATGCCGTCGGGCGCGAGCGCCGGCAGCTGCGTGGGCAGCCGGTTCAGACCGTTCTGCAGTTCGGCCACGTCGGGGCCGGTGGAACCCATCCTGAGCGTGCGGGGCATGACGTCACCTCCTGCGGCCATCATCACGCCGCCGCGCCGGCGTCGCAAGTACACTGCCACGCTCGGTACGGACTCTCCCGGCAGGAACCCATGCAACCGCTGAAAGGCATGACCGTCGTGACGCTGGAACACGCGATCGCGGCGCCCTTCGCCACGCGCCAGCTCGCCGACCTGGGCGCGCGCGTGATCAAGATCGAGCGTCCCGGCGTGGGCGACTTCGCGCGCGGCTACGACGAACGCGTGCGCGGGCTCGCGTCGCACTTCGTGTGGACCAACCGCTCCAAGGAGAGCCTCACGCTCGACATGAAGCACCCGCAGGCCGCGCAACTCCTGATGCGCCTGATCCGCGAGAAGGCCGACGTCGTCGTGCAGAACCTCGCGCCCGGCGCCGCCGCGCGGCTGGGCGTGTCCTACGCGGCGCTCGCGCCCGTCAAGCCCGGCATCGTCGTGTGCGACATCTCGGGCTACGGGGCCGACGGACCGTACCGCGACAAGAAGGCCTACGACCTGCTGATCCAGAGCGAGGCCGGCTTCCTGTCGGTGACGGGCACGCCCGACGAGCCAAGCAAGGGCGGCGCGTCGATCGCCGACATCGCCGCCGGCATGTACGCGTACTCCAACATCCTGGCGGCGCTGCTGCAGCGCACGCAGTCCGGCCGCGGCCAGCACGTCGAGGTGTCGATGCTGGAGGCGCTCACCGAGTGGATGAGCTACCCGCTGTACTACGCGTTCGAGGGGGCGCCGCCGCCGCCGCGCACGGGCGCCAGCCACGCGACCATCTACCCGTACGGCCCGTTCCCCACCGGCGACGGCCACACGGTGATGCTGGGCCTGCAGAACGAGCGCGAGTGGGTGGTGTTCTGCGACAAGGTGCTGGGCAACGCGGCCCTGGCGACCGACGAGCGCTTTTCGAGCAATTCGCGGCGCAACACGGCCCGTGCCGCGCTGCGCGCGATCATCGTCGACGTGTTCGCCGGCATGACCGCCGCGCAGGTGGCCGCGCGCCTGGACGACGCGCAGATCGCCAACGCCCAGCTCAACACGATGGCCGACCTCTGGCAGCACCCGCAGCTCGCCGCGCGCGGACGCTGGCGCACGGTCGGGTCGCCGGCGGGGCCGATTCCGGCGCTGCTGCCGCCGGGCAACTGGGGCCCGGCACCCGACGACGGCCCGCGCATGGACGCGGTGCCCGCGCTGGGCGAGCACACCGACGCCATCCTGTCGGAGCTGGGGCTCGGGGCGGCGGAGATCGCGGCGCTGCGGGCCGAGGGCGCAGTCTGAGGC
>JAKOZZ010000201.1 GCA_029779755.1 Pseudomonadota bacterium | reverse complement strand
GCCGAGCTGGCTGCCGATGCGCCGGCGCCAGCCGAGCTCGAAGGTGTCGACGCGTTCCGAACGGAACTCCGGATTGCCGTGGATCGCGACGCCCGGCGTCACGCCGAGTGCGGGCAGACGGGCGGCGGCGTCGCGGTCCAGGCGCGACGGCGTGCGTGCCGCGCGGCTGTACGACGCCCACACCCGGGTGCGCTCGTCCGGCGCGCCGATCGCCCGGAGCGTCGGTTGCAGTTCCCAGCGGTTCCAGTAGCTGTTCTCGATGCGCGCGCCGACGATCAGCCGGACCTTGCCCTGGAGCAGGCGGGTCTCGTTCTGACCGTAGATGCTGAACATCGACTGGTCGGCGGTGGCGGGCGCGAACACGTCGAAGCGGCTCGACGTGCTGGCGTCCACCCGATGCCGCCAGTTCACGCCCCAGACGAGGTCCTGGGTGTCGCCCACGGGCGTCCGGTGCTGCAGCTCGATGTCGGTCGTGCGGTCCTCGATGCGGCTGTATTCGTCGCGCGTGAACGTCTCGTGGTAGAGCTGCACCGAGACGTCCGAGCCGAGCGACAGCGCACGTTGCCACCGGCCGAGCACGAACGCGCCCTGGAATGATCCGGAGGGCGACAGCAGCCGGCTCGCGGGCACGGTCGGCGTCGGCTGATACGCGACGCCGACGCCGCCGCGATAGTGGTCGGCGGCCAGCGTGATGCGGTCGCCGTGCGGCAGATCCCAGTCGCCCCGCAGGCCGATGCGCTCGCTGCGGAAGGCATCGCCGGCGCCCCGTCCGTCCAGCGTGACGGACGCGTCGTAGCCCTCACGCTTCGCGTACACCCGCATCGCGCCGTACTCGCCCATGCGCCAGCCGTAGCGCAGGCCGGCGTGGGTGCGCTCCTCGACGCCGGTCGCGATGGTGCCGAATCCGCCGATCGTGTCGCGGGCCGACCGCGTGATGATGTTGATCACACCGTTGACCGCGTTCGAACCCCACAGCGTGGATCCGGGGCCGCGGATGACCTCGATGCGCTCGATGTCCTCGAGCATCAGGTTCTGCATGTCCCAGTAGACACCCGAGAACGCCTGGGTGTAGACGGACCTGCCGTCGACGAGCACCAGCAGCTTGTTGGCGATCTGCTGGTTGAAGCCGCGCACCGTGACTGCGGTGATCGCACCGGAGACATGCGCCACCTCGACGCCGGGTGCAAGCGCCAGCACCTGCGTCAGACGTGTCGCGCCGGAACGCCGGATGTCTTCCGCGGTGATCACGTGGATGGCCGCAGCGGCATCGTGGAGCGCCTGCGGCCGCCGGGCCACGGACGTCACGCCCATCGTCATCAGCTCCTCGAGCCCGGTTTCGGCGAGGTCGGCCTGGGCGTGCACCACGGGGGCCGCGGGCAGGCCCAGTGCGAGTGCGAGCGCGCAGCCCGTCGCGCGGCGCGCATGCGACGTGGTGTGCGGTTGTCGGCGCGCCCGGATCATCCTAGAACTTCACCGTGCCCCGCAGCATCACGCTGCGCTGGGGACGGGTCACGCCCAGACCGCTTTCGGGCACGAACTCCAGCCGGCTGGACGCGGCCAGACGGCGGCCGATCAGCGCGAGTTCCAGTTGCCTGTTCACCCGCCAGCCCAGGTACATCGTCAGGTCGACGTAGCTCGGCACCCGGCGCTCGGGCGCCAGCGCGTCGTTGTACGGGCGGGTCAGTGCGCCCACGTAGCGCGCACGGGCGTCGAAGGACCAGCTTTCGGCCAGTTCATGGCGGGATGCGACGGACACCTGGGTGCGGGGCGACGCGCCTTCGACGCTGCGCTCGAAATCGCTGCCGGGATCGACCAGGTCGTGCATCGACAGGCGCTGCACGGCCAGGTGCCCGTTCAGGCGCCAGTGCGGGGTCACCGCCCAGGTGGCCGAGACTTCGGCGCCGTGCGCATCGCCCTCCATGCCGTTGAGCATCGTCACGTTGGCCAGGAACGGCGCGAACGTGAGCTGCGTGCGTCGGCTGAGCAGCTTGTGATAACGGTTCGCGTACACCGTCGCGTCCACGGCGATGGACTTGGCGAACAGATGGCGCCAGCCCAGCTCCACGGTGGTGACCCGCTCGGACTGGAACTCGGGGTCGCCCCGCACCGACATGCCGGGCAGCAGCCCGCTTCCCGGCAGATCGACGCGCGGCGAGACGTCCGCGCGCGCAGGCGAACGCGCCGCGCCGGAGATGGCCGCCCACACGCGTGTGTCGGGACCCAGATGCGCGAGCACGCGCAGGTTGGGCTGCAGGTCGAGGGTGCCCCAGTAGCCGTGTTCGAGACGGGCGCCGACGGTGGTCACGAGGCGTCCGCCGAGCCACCGCTGCTCCTGCTGCGCGTACAGGCCTGCCATCGACTGGCGCACGCCCTCGGGGTCCATCAGGACGGTGTTCGGATGCTGCAGGAGGTCGGCGCGCTGCCGCCAGTGCAGCCCCCAGACGAAGTCGCCGCGCTCCGCGTTGCGGGTCCGATGCTGGAGCTCGAAGTCGGTGACCTGCTCCTCGATCCGGTTGTAGTCGCTGCGCACCGCACGGTCGTGGTACGCCTGCAGCGACAGCTCCGACGACAGCGACAGCGCGCGCTGCCAGCGGCCGAGCACGAACGCGCCGTGGAAGGATCCGTTGGGCGACAGCAGGGCGCTCGGCGGCACC
>JAKOZZ010000200.1 GCA_029779755.1 Pseudomonadota bacterium | reverse complement strand
GCGCCCGCCTGGAGGATCGGCGACTGGTGCTGGCGCAGGATCTCCCAGCCGATCCGGGCATGGCGCTGCATGATCGTGAACTCGGCCGGCGTGAGGCGGCCCG
Source organism: Pseudomonadota bacterium (assembly GCA_029779755.1). Taxonomy (GTDB): domain Bacteria; phylum Pseudomonadota; class Gammaproteobacteria; order Burkholderiales; family Burkholderiaceae_E; genus Quisquiliibacterium. Next base: position 1,935 of record JAKOZZ010000200.1, on the reverse strand, counting down.
GCTTCAGCAGGATGTTGTCCGGCGTGCCGAGCTTGCCGAGATCGTGCAGCGGGCTCGCGTGCAGCAGCAGCTCCTGCTCGTGCGCCGGCAGGCCGAGCTCGCGTGCCACGAGGCGCGCGAAGTGGGCCATCCGCAGCACGTGGGCGCCGGTCTCCGGGTCGCGGAACTCCGCCGCCCGGGCCAGGGCCAGCAGCGTCTCGTGCTCGTTGGCGCGCACCCGCTCCGTGGCGCGTGCCACCTCTTCGGCGAGCAGGTCGGCGCGCTGCTCGAGCCGCTTCTGCGCCGCGCGCAGCGCCAGCATGTTGCGCACGCGCACGGTGAACTCCTGCCCGTCGACCGGTTTGGTCAGGAAGTCGGTGGCGCCGACCTCCAGTGCCCGCTGGCGCACCGCACGATTCTGGTCGGCCGTGACCATCACGATCGGCAGGTCGGCGCAGTGCGGCAGCGTGCGCACGTGTTCGATGAACTCGATGCCGTCCATCGCCGGCATCATGTAGTCGACGACGATCAGGTCGGGCGACCCGTTGCGGCAATGGTGGAGCGCGCCCAGCGGGGTGTCGACGGCACGCGGTGCGCAGTCGGGCAGGCGCCGGCACAGCCGCTCGAACAGCAGCAGGTTCACCGGGTTGTCGTCGACGATCAGGACTTCCATGGGCTTTCCGGTCCCCGGGGCCGGCGGTGCGTGTCGGCCGGTGCCCGTCAGGGACGATCTGTCGCGCGGTTCCGGGCGTGTCGCCCATGCGGCACCGCGCAGGTTCCCGATCAGTGTCCTTGCTCCGGCGCGCGCAGGGTGGACACTTCTCACAGTCGGCGTCTCCTGCCGACGAGCGGTCGGATCGCACATCCGGGCGGTGGCCCGTGCGGATAAAATCGCCCCGTCCACCAACACTCCTCGTGCGCGATGAACTTCAAACGACTGACCGACCTCGACCTGCGCGGCAAGCGCGTCTTCATCCGTGCCGACCTGAACGTGCCGCAGGACGACGCCCTGGCCATCACCGACGACACCCGGATCCGCGCGTCGGTCCCGGCGATCGTCCACTGCCTGCAGGCGGGGGCTGCAGTGATGGTCACGTCCCACCTGGGCCGACCCACCGAGGGGCAGCTGCGCGACGAGGATTCGCTGGCGCCGATCGCCGCCCGCCTCGGCCAGCTGCTGGGCCGCGAGGTGCCGCTGGTGCGCGACTGGGTCGACGGCCCGGTGCCGGTGCAGCCCGGTGGCGTCGTGCTGCTCGAGAACTGCCGCTGCAACAAGGGCGAGAAGAAGGACGACGAAGGGCTGGCACGTCGCATGGCTGCGCTGTGCGACATCTACGTGAACGACGCCTTCGGCACCGCCCACCGGGCCGAGGCCACCACGCACGGCATCGCCCGGTTCGCGCCGGTCGCCTGCGCCGGTCCGCTGCTGGCCGCCGAGCTCGATGCGCTGGGCAAGGCGCTGCACGCACCGCGCCGTCCGCTGGTGGCGATCGTCGCCGGGTCCAAGGTCTCGACCAAGCTCACCATCCTGAAGTCGCTCGCCGACAAGGTCGACCAGCTGATCGTCGGCGGTGGCATCGCCAACACCTTCCTGCTGGCGGCGGGCACGCCGATCGGCAAGTCGCTGGCCGAAGCCGACCTGGTCGCCGAAGCGCGCGAGATCATCGACGCCATGGCACGTCGCGGCGCCAGTGTGCCGCTGCCCACCGACGTGGTCGTCGCGAGCGAGTTCTCGGCGCAGGCGCAGGCGCGCATGTCCCCGCCGATGCGGTCGGTGCCGACGACATGATTCTCGACATCGGCCCGGCATCGGCGGAGGCGCTCGCGAAGATCCTCGAAGGCGCCGGCACCATCGTCTGGAACGGCCCGGTCGGCGTGTTCGAGTTCGACCAGTTCGCCGGCGGCACGCGGCGACTGGCGCAGGCGATCGCCGCGTCGTCCGGGTTCTCCATCGCC
>JAKOZZ010000196.1 GCA_029779755.1 Pseudomonadota bacterium | reverse complement strand
GCTGGCGGCCGGTCTCGTGGCGGCCTGCGGCTCCGACGCGCAGCGTCAGCGCTGGCTGCCGGCGATCGGCACCGGCGAACTGCTGCTGGCGCCCGCGCTGCTCGAGCGCGGCGACGCCGATGCGGTCACCGCCGAACGCGTGGGCGGCGGCTGGCGCCTGAGCGGCGCCCGGGGCGTGGTGCCGTCCGGCCAGCGCGCCGGGGCCTGGCTCGTGCGTGCCCGGGAGGCGGGCGCCGCGCGGTGCTTCGTCGTGCCCCGTGGCACGCCGGGCGTGTCGCTGCGCGCCTTCGACACCGTCGACGGTGCCGGCGCCTGTGCGCTGCGGTTCGACGGGGCCGTGCTGCCCGACGACGCGCTGCTGGCCGGTGCCACCGACGACGCCCTGCAGCGTGCGACCGATCATGCGCTCGTGGTCGTGTGTGCCGAATCGGTGGGGGCGATGCAGGCGGTGCTGAAGGCGACCGTCGAGTACACGCGCACGCGCCAGCAGTTCGGCAAGCCGCTCGCCGCCAACCAGGTGCTGCGCCATCGCATGGCCGACCTGTCGGTGCTGTGCGAGGAGGCCCGCGCGATGACGCTGGGTGCGGTGGCGCTGGTGGCGGCCGCCGAGCAGGACGGCGACTCGAATGCCCGCAGCCTGGCGGCGGCCGCCGCGCGTGCGAAGGTCGCCGCCGCGGCGCGCCGGGTGGCCGAAGAGGGGATCCAGCTGCACGGCGGCATGGGCGTGACCGAGGAGCTGACCGTCGGGCGCTACCTGCGCCGCCAGGTGGCGCTCGAAGCGATGTTCGGCAGCGCCGAGGCGCACCAGCGCCGTCACGCCACCCTCAGCGTCGAGCGCGCACGCGCCGGCGGCGACCGGCCGGCCGCGATGCAGGACGACGACGCGGCGCTGACCGCGTTCCGTGACGAGGTGCGTGCGTTCCTCGCCGAAGCGCTGACGCCGGAGATGGTGCGTGCGGCGCGCCTGAACCCGTCGGTGTTCTCCGAGCCCGAGATCGGCATGCCCTGGCACCGCGCGCTGCATCGTCGCGGCTGGATCGCACCGTCGTGGCCGGTCGAACACGGCGGCACCGGCTGGTCGCTCGCGCAGCGCTGGGTGTTCGAGACCGAGTGCGCGGTGGCCGGCGCGCCCGCGCTGTCGCCCCTGGGCCTGCGCATGGCCGGACCGGTGATCATGCGGTTCGGCACCCCCGAGCAGAAGGCGCATTACCTGCCGCGCATCCTGTCGGGGGACGACTACTGGTGCCAGGGCTACTCCGAGCCCGGTTCGGGGTCGGACCTCGCATCGCTCGCGACGCGGGCGGTCCGGGACGGCGACCAGTACGTGATCAATGGCTCCAAGATCTGGACCACCCATGCCCACCATGCCAACCGGATGTTCGCGCTGGTGCGCACCGGCGGCGCGGACACCCGCAAGCACGAAGGCATCAGCTTCCTGCTGATCGACATGGCCACGCCCGGCATCACGGTGCGGCCGATCCGCAGCGTCAGCGGCGACCACGAGGTCAATCAGGTGTTCTTCGACGACGTGCGCGTGCCGGTGTCGTGCCGCCTCGGCGACGAAGGGCAGGGCTGGACGATCGCCAAGTACCTGCTGGAGTTCGAGCGTGGCGGTGCGATCTCGGCGGGGCGGCTGCGGGCCGCCCTGGAACGCGTGCGCCGCCTGGCCGATGCCGGCGGATCGCCGGGCGCGCGCGTCGCGGCCGATCCCGACCTGGCGCTGGCGTTCTCGGCCGTCGAGATCGACATCCGCGCGCTCGAGATGGCCGAGCTCAAGGTGATGTCGACCCTGTCCGTCGGCCAGAACCCGGGCAGCGTGTCGTCGCTGCTCAAGCTGCGCTGGAGCGAGATCCATCAGTCGATCACCAAGCTCGGCGTGCGCATGCTGGGTGCGGACGCGCTGGCCTGGGAGGAACTGCGGCCGATGCATCTGCACGACGACCAGGCCGTGCTCGACGACGTGGCGCGTCCGGTCGTGCCGGGCTACCTGAACGCCCGTGCGTACACGATCTTCGGCGGCACGTCCGAGATCCAGCGCGAGATCATCGCGCGCGACGTGATCGGCTGAGCCTCGGGGCCCGGAGCGGGCGGGCGGCAGCGCCCGCCTGCCGCCCGGCTGCAGATCACGTGCGGTCGGCGTGCGCGAAGTCTCCGCGCTCGAGCAGCCACGACACGGCGAACCCGGCGATCAGCCCCCAGAAGGCGGCGCCGATGTTCAGCAGCGCGATGTCGGCCACGGTCACCACGAAGGTGACCAGCGCGCCCAGGCTGAATCGGCCGCCGAACGCGGTCGTGAACGCGCCCTGCAGCACGCGCAGCATCGCCAGGCCGGCCAGCGTGGCGATGAACGCAGGCGGGGCGGCGAGCATCGCGCGCGTGAACAGCGGCGACATCAGGCCGAACACCACCGCAAGCGCGCCCACCAGCAGCGCGCCGGTGTAGTGGCGGTGCCGCTCGCCCGACGACGACAGGATCGCGTTGGTCGGCCCGGTGAGGCAGGTGCAGACCGTGCCCACGCAGGCGGTGAGCATCGACCACAGGCCGCAGCCCATCGTCACCGCGTTCACCGGCGCGTCGTGTCCGGCCGCCTTGAGCACCGCCACGCCCTGGCCGTTCTGCACGACCAGCACCGTGATGGCCAGCGGCACGACCAGCTCGACCATCGCCTGCCACGACCACTCGGGCGCCTGCAGCACGGGGTGGGCGAACACCGCGCCGCCGTGACCGGTCGCATCGAAGCGTCCCGACGCGGCCACCGCGATCACCCCGACCAGCAGCGTGCCGATCATCGGCGGTATGCGCCGGCCCGCGGCGGGCCACACGTGCAGCAGCACGAAGGCCAGCACCATCGGCACCGCGATCGGCACGTCGTGATGCACGGCGCGCACCAGGTCGACGCCGAAGCGCAGGAACACCGCGGCGACCATGCCCATCACGATCGGCATCGGCACCGCCCGCATCGCGCGCCGCACCCAGCCGCTGGCGCCGAGCAGCAGCATCAGCAGGCCGGTGGCCACGAAGGCGCCGACCACCTCCGTGAAGCGCAGGTGGGTCAGGGCCGGACCGACCAGCACCGTGCCGGGGATCGTCCAGAAGAACGCCAGCGGCAACCGGTATCGCCAGCTCGCGATCAGCGTGAGCAGGCCGTTGACGAAGAAGGACCCGAACACCCACGAGGCGATCTCGGCCTGCGACAGCCCGCCGCGCGAGGCCACCGACAGGATCACGGCCACCGGCCCGGTGGCCGCGAACACGAAGCCGATCAGGCCGTTGGCGGCATAGGCCGGGCCGAAGTCCGACAGGGCACGGCGCAGCGTCGTCGCCGGTGCGGCCGCCGGTTCGATCATGTCGCGGTGCGCGCCTTCAGCCAGGCCTCGACCTCGTGGCGCTGGATCTTGCCGGTGGTGCTGCGCGGCAGCTCCTCGAAGCGCACGAAGACGATGTCCTTCGGCTGCTTGAAGCCGGCGAGCTGCGCGCGGCAGCGCGCGTGGAGGTCCTCGGCGCGCAGGGAATCGTCACGCGCCGCCACCACGGCGACCGGCACTTCGCCCCAGCGCGGATCGGGACGACGCACCACGACGGCATCGGCGACCCGGGCTTCGGACAGCAGCACGCGTTCGATCTCGGCGGGGTAGATGTTCTCGCCGCCCGACTTGATCATGTACTTCACGCGGTCGACGAAGTCCATCGAGCCGTCCGCGTTGCGCACGAACATGTCCCCCATGTGGAACCAGCCGTCGCGGAAATCGCGCGCGTTGGTCTCCTCGGCGTTCCAGTAGCCCGAGAACAGGGTCGGACCGCGGAACAGCAGCTCGCCCGGCGTGCCGTCGGGCACGTCCCGGTCGTGCGGGTCGACGAGGCGGATCTCGCAGAAGCGGTTCTCCTGCTTCGACAGCTTCGTCGGGACCTCGCCGACCGGAATGTGGTTGCCCGACGCGGGCGGGGCGCCCGTTTCCGTCGAGCCGAAGCTGTTCATGTACGGGGCGTCGAGCAGCCGCGTGATGCGCGCGAGCTGATGCGCCGGCACCAGGTCGGCCATCGCGCCGCAGACGGTGATGCCGGCCGGCCGGATGGCGCGCCGCTCGAGCTCCTCGATCAGCGGTTCGATCATGCCGGGCATCAGCAGCAGGTGCCCGATGCGTGTGGACGCCACCATGGTGGCGATCTCGTCGGGCTTGAATCCGTCGATGACCACGACCGGTCCGCCCGTCATCAGCGTGGCGAGCGCGGGCTCGGCGCCGGCCATGTGGAACAGCGGCGCCCAGGCCACGCAGGCATCGCCGGGGCGGATGCCGAGATCGGCGAAGCCCACCATGGCGCGGGCGATCTCCGCGCGGTGCGAGATCACCGCGCCCTTCGGCAGCCCCGTCGTGCCGCTGGTGTACAGGATCAGAAGCCCGTCTTCGGGCTCGGCCGCGATCTCGCGCGGCTCGGGCGACGCGCCCGCGAGCAGCGACGCGTAGGCGCTTCCCAGCGTGATCACCTGCTGCTGGCGGGCACCGGCGCGACCGAGCAGCGCGGCGTGCCGTTCCGACACGACGATGACGCGCGGATCGACGAGGTCGATGCAGTGCTTCAGCTCCGGCGGCGCCAGCCGCCAGTTCTGGCACGCCAGCATCGCGCCCAGCGTGGCGCACGCGAGCATCAGCTCGACGTACTCCGTGCGGTTCTCCGACAGGATGGCGACACGGTCGCCGCGTCCCACGCCCATGCCGGCGAGCAGCGACGCCGACCGGTTCACGCGCATGGCGAGCGTGCCGTAGTCGAGCCCCTGTCCGTCGGGGGTGCCGAGTGCGCGCAGGCTGGGGTGCAGCCGCGCACGGTTGCGGAACAGGCTCGCAACCGTGCTCTGGCCGGCGCGTCGCACGCCGGCGTTCGTCGTGTGGCTCATCGTGTCTCCGGTGTCGTTCTGTGGGGTGCGCATGCGGTGTGCGCGGCGCGCCCGGTGTCGCGCGGTGCCTGCGGCCGGGCGGCCGCGCCGGGTCAGCGGATGATCGTCGGGACCTGTTCTCCCCAGGACTGCAGCGGGCCGAGCGGGTTGCGGGTCAGCTCGCGTTCCCGGATGTTCGGCTGCCCGCCATGCACCGTGTAGACGACGAGGTCGTCGATGAACAGGATCAGGGCATTGAAGCTCCAGCCGGTGACGTCGACTTCGCGGCGGAAGCCCAGCGAGTCGAGCCAGAAGTTGCCGATCCGGTCGCGCTTGGTCCGCCGCGCCACGATCGAGTAGCCGTGGCAGCGCTTGCCGGCCGTCAGGCATTCGCGGATGCCGCGGTCGAGGTCCTCGGAGCGCACCACCGAGCCCACGGCGAAGCGCTGCAGGATGTCGGAATAGGTGAGGATGGTGATCGCCGGATTGGACCGGGGCTCCAGCCCCGCGGCATCCAGCGTGCTCTTGTGCGTCTCGTACGGCACGATGCGCTCGATGGACACGCGGGCGTCGTCGTAGTCGACCCAGCCCGTCTGGGTGCGGCTCGAGGTGTCGGGCAGCAGGCTGGAACAGGCCGCCAGGAGCAGCGTCGCGCAGACGACGGACGGCCGGACGAAGCGGGCGGACAGGCGTGCGGGGAGCGGAGGCATGCCTGGATTATCGGTCACTTCCCGCTCCGTTTGGTCGGGGCGCGGTGTCCGTCCGTGCCCCCGAAGTTGCGTTGTGGCCAGAAAGGCGGAAAATAACGGCTTTTCGCGGCCCCGCCAGGGGTGCGTGCCGCCCCGACCGAGGGCGCGAACCTGTTCCGCCGCGGGGGCGGTGGCGGCCAGCCCGTGTGGCGGTCGGCGCAACCCGCCGGAGCGGCGTCCCGGCAGCGGGATGTCCGTATCGCTCCTGGCGACGCTGTCGCCCTTGTCGTCCCTACCCGCCGGCCCGTGCCGGCCATCGAGAAGATTTGATCACTTCGTTCACCGAATTCGGCTTCGCCGAGCCCATCTACCGCGCCGTCAGCGAGCTGGGCTACAAGGAACCCACCCCGATCCAGGCGCAGGCCATCCCCCATGTGCTGCAGGGGCGCGACGTGATGGGCGCCGCCCAGACCGGCACCGGCAAGACCGCCGGCTTCGCGCTGCCCATCCTGCAGAAGCTGATGGTGCACGCCAACGCCAGCGCGTCGCCCGCGCGGCACCCGGTGCGTGCGCTGATCATCGCGCCCACCCGCGAACTGGCCGACCAGATCTACGCAAACGTCGCCGCGTACGCCAAGTACAGCAACCTGAAGAGCGCGGTCGTGTTCGGCGGCGTCGACATCAAGCCCCAGATCGCCGCGATGCGCGCGGGGTGCGAAGTGCTGATCGCCACGCCGGGGCGCCTGCTCGATCACGTCGAGCAGCGCACCGTGAACCTGTCGCAGGTCGAGATCTTCGTGATGGACGAAGCCGACCGCATGCTCGACATGGGCTTCCTGCCCGACATCCAGCGCATCATCAACCTGCTGCCGAAGCAGCGCCAGAACCTGATGTTCTCGGCGACCTTTTCGGGCGACATCCGCAAGCTGGCCGAGAGCTTCCTGAAGGACCCGGTCTCGGTCGAGGTTGCGCGCCGCAACGCCACGGCCGAGAACGTCGAGCAGAAGGTCTATCGCGTCGCGAACACCGATGCCAAGCGCGCCGCGGTGGCCAAGCTGGTCAAGGACAACGCGCTGTCGCAGGTGATCGTGTTCACCAACACGAAGATCGGTGCCGGCCGCCTGGCCCGCCAGCTCGAGAAGGAAGGCCTGAACGCCAGCGCCATCCACGGCGACAAGAGCCAGCAGGAACGCCTGGCCACCCTCGAAGGCTTCAAGAAGGGCGAGATCGCCATCCTGGTGGCCACCGACGTCGCGGCCCGCGGCCTCGACATCGCCGAGCTGCCGGCCGTCATCAACTACGACCTGCCGTACTCGCCCGAAGACTATGTGCACCGCATCGGCCGCACCGGCCGTGCGGGCGCCAGCGGCATCGCGCTCGCGCTGATGACCGCCGAGGACGAGCGCCTGCTGCACGAGATCGAGAAGCTCATCAAGCGCCAGCTGCCGGTCGAGACGCTGGCCGTCGAAGCCCCGCCGCGCGACCCTGCGGCCCGCGACTGGCCGCGCGAGGGCGGGCGCGACCGTCCGCGTCCCGCACGCGACGAGGCCCGTGGCGCACGCGACAGCCGTCCGCCGCGCGAGTCGCGGCACGCCGACCGTGGCGAGCGCTCCGACCGCCGCCCGTCGCGCACCAGCATGCCCGGGTTCTCCAACGATCCGTTCTTCTTCAAGCCCTACGAGCCGTCGGCGCCTGCCGACAGTGCCGAGAGCGGCGCGGGCACGGCGTCGGCACCGACGCACGGCGTGCGCAAGCGGCCGGCGCGGCCGCTGGCGGCGCTGCTGGGGGGCGGGAAGAAGGCCTGACGGCCCGTCGTCTCAGGCGCGGCCGAACCGGTAGCTCGACACGGTGATGCCGCCTGCGAAGTCTTCTTCGTGATAGACGCGCGTCGCGGGTTCCTGTTCGGCGGCGCCGACCGCCACCATCAGCGGCAGCAGGTGTTCCTCGCGCGGATGCGCCTGCCGCGCCGAGGGGGCCTGCGCCCAGGCCTCGAGTGCGCGCACGCGCCGGGGCGGATCGCCGTCGGACAGCACCTGGTGCAGCCAAGCGTCGAACGCCGCCGACGGCGCGCGGCCGCCCGGCCCGAAGTTGCGCAGGTTGTGGTAGCTCAGCCCGCTGCCGACGATCAGCACGCCCTCGCTGCGCAGTGGCGCCAGCGCCCGTCCCAGTGCGAGGTGGTCGTGCGGATCGAGCCCCCGCTTCAGCGAGAGCTGCAGCACCGGCATGTCGGCGTCGGGATACATCACGGCCATCGGCACGAACAGGCCGTGATCGAACCCGCGGTCACCGTCCACACCATGGTCGATGCCGGCCGCGTCGAGCAGCGCGCCCACGCGCTGTGCGACCTGCGGCGCGCCGCGCGCCGGGTACGTGATCCGGTAGGTGTGTTCGGGGAAGCCGCCATAGTCGTACAGCATCGGCGGCTGCGGATGGGTCATCGCCGTGAACACCGGTTCCTCCCAGTGGGCCGACACCATCAGCACGGCCTGCGGCGTGGCGCCGAGCTGCCGGGGCATGTCGCTCAGCGCCTGGGCCAGCTTGTCGTACCGTCCGCCCGTCTCGCTCCGCATCCAGGGCCAGGGCCCGCCGCCGTGGGAGATGAAGAAGGTGGGAAGCCTGGAAGTGGTCATGTCGCTGCATCCGGTTCGAGGAGGGGATCGATGCGCGTGCGTCGCCACGCGGGCACTGCGGCCTGCCAGAACCCGATCACCGACCGCGCGTCGCCGACCGCGAGGCCGAGGTGCCGGGCCGCTCGCGTCAGCAGGCCGGCGGCGTCGCGCGCGTCCAGCGCCTGCGCGCCCGTCTGCTTCGACAGCTTCTCGCCATGGGCGTCGAGCACCAGCGGCAGGTGCAGGTAACGCAGGGTCGGACAGCCCAGCAGCCGCTGCAGGAAGATCTGGCGTGACGTCGACCCCAGCAGATCGGCGCCGCGCACCACGTCGGTGACGCCCTGCTGTGCGTCGTCCACCACCACCGCCAGCTGGTAGGCCCACAGACCGTCGGCGCGCTTGAGCACGAAGTCGCCGACCTCCGTGGCCAGTGCTTCGTGCCCGTGGTGGCCGTTGCGGTCCTGCCAGTCGATCACCGCGTCGCCGACGCGCACGCGCCAGGCGCGCGGTGCGCGCCCGCCGGCGATGCCGTCGCGGCAGGTGCCCGGGTAGACCAGCTCGCCGTGGCGCTGCAGCACCTGCCCCTGCCGCACGATGGAGTCGGCGATCTCGCGGCGCGTGCACGCGCAGGGATACACGTGGCCGGCCGCCACCAGCCGGTCGAACGCCTGCTGGTACAGCGCGTGCCGCCGGCTCTGGTACGCGATCGGGCCGTCGTGCTCGAAGCCGAAGGCGGCCAGCGTGTCGACGATCGACCGCGCGGCGCCCGGCTGTTCCCGGGGCGGGTCGAGGTCCTCGATGCGCAGCAGCCAGTGACCGCCGTGCGCGCGCGCGTCCAGGCAGCTGGCGAGGGCCGCGACCAGCGAACCGAAGTGCAGCGGCCCGGTGGGCGAGGGGGCGAAGCGGCCGACGTACCGGCCGGCGGGGGCATCGGCTGTGGCGGGTGCCGCCCGCGCGGTCGGGGTGGCCGGGGCTGCCGGGGCGGGCGGGCCGTCGCCGGGCGCCGGCTTCGGCGGCGAATCAGTGCGCATGCTCGGGCCCCAGCAGCAGCCGCTTGCGCACGCGCGCGACCTCCAGCCGCGACAGCCACCAGCTCAGCGCCTTGCCGCGGCGCGCCCGGCGCCAGCCGTACTGCAGCGGGTCGACCGGGCGCGCCTGCTGCGTGCGCTTCTCGACGAGGCGGCCGGCGGCGATGTGCGGGCGGGCGAAGGATTCGGGCAGCCAGCCGCAGCCGGCGCCGGCGACCTGCATCGCCACCTTCTGCTCCAGGGTGGCCACGGTGAGGGTGTCCTGACCGGAGAGCAGGCCGACCGAGCGCGACGGCAGCGAGTGCGCGGTGCTGGCGACGGCGATGGCGCGGTGGCGGATGATGGTGTCGGACTCGAGCGGTTCGGGGGCTGCGGCGAGCGGATGACGGGGCGCCACGCAGAAGACGAACCGCAGATCGCCGAGCGGGCGCATCGAATACAGCCCGGAGGCGAACGCCGCCGGCGGGGTCTCGCTCGACAGCCCCAGGGCCAGGTCGGCGCGTCCGGACAGCAGCGCGTCCCAGGCGCCGTCGAGCACCTCGTACGAGAAGCGCAGCCGGGTGGGCGCGGAGATCCGGTCGAAGTCTTGGATCAGCGGCAGCATCCGGTCGAAGCACACGACCGCGTCGACGGCGATGCGCAGCTCCACCTCCCAGCCGCTGGCGACTTCGCGCACCCGGCAGGCGAGCTCGTCGGCCGCCTGCAGCAGCACGCGGCCCTGGTCGAGCAGCTCGAGCCCGGCGGCGGTCAGGCGGGCGTGCTTGCCGCGCCGGTCGAACAGCAGCACGTCGAGGTCTTCCTCGAGCCGGCGCACGGTGTAGCTCAGTGCCGAAGGCACCTTGCCGAGCTCGACCGCCGCCGCGGCGAAGCTGCCGCGTCGGGCGATGGTGTCGAGGACCGCGAGCGCGTCGAGCGTCAGTGCCATGTTCAAAAAATTCGAACGGACCGATGCAATTCTAGCGTCGGTTTCGACGTTCCGGCGATCGACAATGCGTCATCAAACCACGAGGAGCAGCCATGATCGAAATGCGCAGGGGGTCGGACCGCGGATATGCGGACCACGGATGGCTCAAATCCTTTCACTCGTTTTCGTTCGCCGGCTACCGCGATCCGGCCCACATGGGCTTCGGACCGCTGATCGTCATCAACGAGGACCGGATCGCGCCCGGCACCGGGTTCGGCACCCACGGTCACCGTGACATGGAGATCGTCAGCTACGTGCTGGACGGCGCGCTCGCGCATCGCGACAGCATGGGCAACGGGTCGGTGATCCGGCCGGGCGACGTGCAGCGCATGAGCGCGGGCCGCGGCGTGCAGCACTCCGAGTTCAACCACGAGCAGCAGGGCGAGACGCACTTCCTGCAGATCTGGATCGAACCGGCGGTGCGCGGCATCGATCCCGGCTACGAGGAGAAGCACTTCGACGCCTCCGCCAAGCGCGGCCGGCTGCGCCTGGTCGCCTCGTCCGACGGCCGCGACGGATCGGTGCGGATCCATCAGAACGCCTCGGTGTACGCCGGTCTGTTCGACGGCGACGAAGCGGCGACGCTGCAGGTGGCGGCCGGCCGGCGCATCTACGTGCACGTCGCGCGCGGGTCCGTGCAGGTGGACGGTCAGCGTCTCGATGCCGGGGACGCGGCCAAGATCACCGAGCAGACGTCGATCCGGATCGACGCCGGCGTGCAGGCCGAGGTGCTGGTGTTCGACCTGCCCTGAGCGGGGCGGGCGGACGGCGTCCGGCATCGCCCGGCGCCGTCGCGCGGCCCCCCCCGTCTTGCGCCCCCCCGCCGCGCGCCCCCCCCGTCTTGCGCCCCCCGTCGCGCGGCCCCGGATGCAACCGAGAACCCCTTTCACCCTTCATCCGAACCCCAAGGAGCCTCCCATGACCTCCGTCGTCATCGCCTACCACTCCGGCTACGGCCATACGAAGAAGATCGCCGACGCCGTCCACGCGGGTGCCGCATCGGTCGCCGGCGTCGCCGCGAAGCTGCTCGACGTGTCGAAGATCGACGACGCCGGCTGGGCCGACCTGGCCGCCGCCGACGCGATCGTGTTCGGCGCGCCGACCTACATGGGCGGCGTGTCGGCGCCCTTCAAGACGTTCGCCGACGCGTCGGCGAAGGCCTGGTTCAGCGGCCAGTGGAAGGACAAGGTCGCCGGCGGCTTCACCTGCTCGATGTCGATGAGCGGCGACAAGTACTCGTCGCTGATGTACATGACCACGCTGGCGATGCAGCACGGCATGATCTGGGTCGGCACCGGCACGATGCCGGCGCAGCAGCCGGGCGCTCCGGACGCGATCAACCGCCTCGGCGGCTGGATCGGCGTGATGGCGCAGGCCGACAACGTGCCGCCCGAGCAGAGCCCGCCCCAGGGCGACGTCGACTCGGCGCACGGCTACGGCCAGCGCATTGCCGAGAAGGCGCGGGCCCTGCGCGGGTGACGCCGGGGTGCGCGGCGCTGCCCTCCCGCGCCGTAGTGTTCAGCGTGCGCTCGTCTGCGCGCGCCCTTCAGCGCGCGGCCAGCACGTGGCGTGCGAACTCGGCGAAGCCGGCGCCGCTGCGTGCGGCCGTCACGTAGCGGGGCGGGGGCGTCAGCGCCGCGCCGTGATCGAGCACGTTGGCCACGCCGACGCCGTGCACGAACGCGGCGAACATCGACGCGTCGTTCGGCGCGTCGCCGATGAAGGCCCAGGACGACGGGTCTGCGCAGTGCGCGAAGCGCTCGGCCAGGCAGCGCAGCGCCATCGGCGCCTTGTCGAAGCGGCCCGCCCAGGCATTGACGTGCACGCTGCTGCTGCGGGCGCTGAAGCCGGCCGCGCGGAACAGGGCTTCCGCCCGGGCCACCGCATCGGGCGCCACGCGGGGCACCTCTTCGCAGTAGTCGAGCGCCAGGTCGACCCGCCGGAAGGCGTTGTCGCTGGCCGGTGCCAGGCCGGGCACCGCCTGCAGCACGGCGGCGGCGCAGTCCGCCAGCCGCGCGCGGTCGGCGGCGACGCGGGCCGGATCGTCGTGGAACACCTGCTCCACGCGGCCCGTGGCGCCGTCGCGCCACAGGTAGAGGCCGCCGCTCTCGGCGACGACGGCGCCGACCGGCCAGGTCTTCAGGATCATGTGCGCCCAGCCGGCGGACCGGCCGGTGACGGGCACGACGTGGAGTCCGGCGCGGTGCAGCGCCCACAGCGCGGCGTAGGCGTCGGGTTCGAGTCGTCCGTCGGTGGTGAGCGTGTCGTCGATGTCGGTGAGCACGCCGCGCAGTCCGCGCGCGTCGAATGCCGACAGCGGGCGCGGCGGGGCAGTGTTCGACATCGCGTCAGCGCACTGTCGCGGCCGGTCGCATCCGCCACGCGAAGAGCTCGTTGCCGGCCAGCGCGGCCAGCACCAGCAGTCCGCCCTGCATGGTGGCCGCGCCCATCGCTTCGCCGGCGCCGAGCCAGGCCCAGAGCGGTCCGAGCACGACCTCGAGCAGGCAGATCAGGGCGATCTCGTGGGGCGCCAGGTAGCGCGCGACGCGCACCATCAGCATGCACGGCAGCGCGAGCTGGACCAGGCCCAGCAGTGCGAGGATCGCCAGGTCGTTCGACGTCGCCGTCAGCGGCCAGGCGAGCGGCAGCGTGGCGATGCACGACAGCACGGCACCGATCAGCACCGCGGGCGCGAGGTTCACCTGGGCATGCATCTTCTTCAGCACCACCAGGTTGACCGCCGAGGCGATCGGCACACCGAGCGCGATCAGCATGCCCGACAGGCCCTGCGCCGACACGCCGTCGCGCACCATCCACCAGATGCCGACGAGCGCCACCGCGATGGCGACCCAGGTGCCGCCCGGCACCCGCTGCTTGAGCACGATCCAGCCGAGCAGCGCCGCCAGCAGCGGCGAGATGCTCGACACCAGCAGCGTGTTGGCCGTGCTGGTGCGGGCCAGGGCGAGCATGAAGCAGGTGAACATCACCGCCCACATCACGCCGGAGATGAGCCCGGCGCGTCCCATCGCGAGCACCGGGCGCAGCGGGTTGCCGCGCTCCTGCCAGACCAGCGCGATGGTCACGCCGATCATGCAGAACAGGCTGCGCCAGAACGTGACCTCGAAGCCCTCGGCGCGCTCCAGCAGCCGCGTGAACACGCCGGCGATGCTCCAGCACACCGCGCAGAAGCACAGCAGCAGGATCGCGCCGCGGTGGCCCAGCCCGGCGTGGGCGTCCCCCTGCGCCGTGGCGGCCGCGGCGCGTACGGCCGTAGGGATGCGGGACGGCGCGGACGCCGACCGCGTGCGGCCGCCGCTCATGCCGTCGCCGCCTCGGCGTCGATCCCGGGGCCGACCTCGGCACCGAGATCGGCGTCGACTTCGGGGCTGAGCGTCGCATCGAGCGCGACCCGCTTGTCGAACACGAACAGGTCGCCGCGCCAGTGGCGCGCGCCGATGCGCTCGAACCACGCGAGCACGCCGCCGTCGAGCTGCACCACGTGCTCGAAGCCGGCGCGCGCCATGTACAGCACGGCCTTCTCGCAGCGGATGCCGCCGGTGCAGAACGTCACGACGCGCTTGCCGGCCAGTGCGGGGCGCAGCGGCTCGAGCGCCTGCGGCAGCTGCGAGAACGCGGTGATCCCCGGGTCGATCGCATCGGCGAAGCTGCCGATCTCGAATTCGAACCGGTTGCGCGTGTCGACGATCGCCAGCGGGCGACCGTCGTCGTCGTGGCCGGCCTGAAGCCAGCGGTCGAGGGTTTCGGGGGCTACGCTGTCGGCACGGCCGTCGCGCGGCCGGATGCCCGGCTGGCGCAGAGTGACGATCTCCTTCTTCAGCCGCACGCGCCAGCGGTCGAACGCCACCGCCTGCGACCAGCTGCGCTTGACCGGCAGGTCGCGCAGGCGGTCGTCCTCGGCCAGGTGCTCGAGGAAGGCCTCGATGGCCTCGGGCGCGCCCGAGGCGAACAGGTTGATGCCCTCCGGGGCCAGGAGCACGGTCCCGCGCAGGCCCAGCGCGCGGCCGGCCGCGTCGATGCGGGTCCGCAGGGCTTCCAGGCGATCGAGATCGACGAATCGATAGACGGCGACATTCAGTTTCATCGCTAAAATTGTACCGATGCAGCCGCCGACCTTCGTCCATCTCCGCGTCCACACCGAATACTCGATCAGCGACTCGATCGTCCGGGTCGACGCGCTGGTCGACGCCGCCGCCGCCGACCGGCAGCCCGCCGTCGCGATCACCGACCTCGGCAACCTGTTCGGCTGGATCAAGATGTACAAGGCGGCGCGCGCCAAGGGCGTCAAGCCCGTGCTGGGCGCCGACTGCTTCGTGTCCAACGACGCCGAGCGCGACCGGCCGTTCCGCATGCTGTTCCTGGCGCGCAACCCCGCCGGCTACACGCGGCTGTGCGAGCTGCTGTCGCGCGCCTGGCTGCAGAACGAGTACCGCGGCCGTGGCGAGCTGCGCGTCGAGTGGTTCGACGAGCAGGACAACGACGGACTGATCATGCTGTCCGGGGCGCAGGGCGGAGACGTCGGTCAGGCGCTGCTCGCGGGCAACACCGAGGCGGCCGCGCAGCTGGCCGACACCTGGTCCGGGCGGTTCCCCGGTGCCTACTACCTCGAGGTGCAGCGTACCGGCGCGCCCGACGCCGAAAGCCAGACGCGTGCCGCGGCGCGCCTCGCCGCCCAGCTCGGCCTGCCGCTGGTGGCCACCCATCCGGTGCAGTTCATCGCGCCCGAGGAGTTCCGCGCCCACGAGGCGCGCGTGTGCATCGCCGAGGGCGAGATCCTCGCCAACCCGCGGCGGCCGCGGCGCTTCACCGACCAGCAGTACTTCAAGTCGCAGCAGCAGATGGCGGCGCTGTTCGCCGATCTGCCGGCCGCGCTGGCCAACAGCGTCGAGATCGCGCGCCGGTGCAGCCTGCCGATGACCCTTGGAAAGCCGCGCCTGCCGCTGTTCCCGACGCCCGACGGCATCACGCTCGACGACTTCATGCGCCAGCAGGCGCACGCGGGGCTGCTGGGGCGCATGGAGAAGCTGTTCCCGCACCCCGAGGAGCGCGCAGCGCGCCTCGAGTCGTACCGCAAGCGCCTCGACTACGAGTGCGACACGATCGTGCAGATGGGGTTCTCCGGCTACTTCCTGATCGTGGCGGACTTCATCAACTGGGCCAAGGAGAACGACGTTCCGGTCGGGCCGGGCCGCGGCTCGGGCGCGGGGTCGCTGGTGGCGTTCGCGCTGGGCATCACCGACCTCGACCCGATCCCGTACGCGCTGCTGTTCGAGCGCTTCCTGAACCCCGAGCGCGTGTCGATGCCCGACTTCGACATCGACTTCTGCCAGGACAACCGCTGGCGGGTGATCGAGTACGTGCGCGGCAAGTACGGCGAGGACGCGGTGTCGCAGATCGCCACGTTCGGCACGATGGCCTCGAAGGCGGTGATCCGCGACGCGGGCCGCGTGCTCGACATGGGCTACAACTTCTGCGATCAGCTCTCCAAGCTGATCCCGGTCGTGCAGAACAAGCCGCTGTCGCTCGACAAGGCGCGCGAGGCCGAGCCCCAGCTGAAGGAGCGCGAGGAGCGCGAGGACGAGGTGCGCGAGCTGCTCGCGCTGGCCGGTCCGCTCGAGGACCTGACCCGCAACGTGGGCATGCACGCGGGCGGCGTGCTGATCGCGCCCGGCAAGCTCACCGACTTCTGCCCGCTGTACAAGGCCCCGGGCACCGATTCGGTCGTCAGCCAGTACGACAAGGACGACGTCGAGGCGGTGGGCCTGGTGAAGTTCGACTTCCTCGGCCTGCGCAACCTGACCATCATCCAGATGGCCGTCGAGTTCATCAACCGGCGCCATCCGGAGCTCGGGCTCGACCTCACGCAGCTGTCGTTCGACGATCCGGCCGCCTACCAGGTGCTGAAGGACGCGAACACCACCGCGATCTTCCAGGTGGAAGGCGACGGCATGAAGAAGCTTCTCAAGAAGCTCCAGCCGGACCGCTTCGAGGACATCATCGCGGTGCTCGCGCTCTACCGTCCGGGCCCGCTGGGCTCGGGCATGGTCGACGACTTCATCCTGCGCAAGAAGGGCCAGCAGAAGATCGACTATTTCCATCCCGACCTCACCGCGTGCCTGGAGCCGACCTACGGCGTGATCGTGTACCAGGAACAGGTGATGCAGATCGCGCAGATCATCGGCGGCTACACGCTCGGTGGCGCCGACCTGCTGCGGCGCGCGATGGGCAAGAAGAAACCCGAGGAGATGGCCGAGCACCGCGGCCTGTTCGTCGACGGCGCGCGCAAGAAGGGCTATCCGGAGGAACTCGCCAACAAGCTGTTCGACCTGATGGCGATGTTCGCCGAGTACGGCTTCAACAAGTCGCACACGGCGGCCTATGCGGTCGTCACCTATCACACCGCCTGGCTGAAGGCGCACTACGCGGCCGAGTTCCTCGCCGCGACGATGTCCTCCGAGATGGGCGACACCGACAAGCTCCAGGTGCTCGTCGCCGATGCCAAGTTCAACGACGTCGCGGTGCTGCAGCCCGACATCAACAGCTCGAACTTCCGCTTCGAGCCGGTGTCGGACAAGGCCATCCGCTACGGGCTCGGCGCCATCAAGGGCACCGGCGAGTCGGCGGTGCTGAACATCCTGAAGTGCCGCGCCGACGGCCCCTTCAAGGACCTCTTCGACTTCTGCGCGCGCATCGACCGCAAGGTGGTGAACCGCCGCACGATCGAGGCGCTGGTGCGCGCCGGGGCGTTCGACTCCATCGATCCGGACCGTGCGCGCCAGCTTGCCAACGTGTCGCAGGCGATGGAGGCGGCCGAGGCGCGCGATGCGTCGATCAACCAGGTGAGCCTGTTCGGCGGCGATGACGACGAGGGCGGCGCGCCGATCGCCTGGATCAGCGTGCCGGTATGGAGCGAGCGCCAGCGCCTGCAGGAGGAGAAGAGCGCCCTCGGGTTCTTCCTGACGGGCCACCTGTTCAAGGGCTTCGAGGCCGAGGTGCGCCGCTTCGCGCGCACGCGGCTCGCCGACCTGCAGCCTGCGCAGCAGCCGATCTGGATCGCCGGCATCGTCGCGTCGCAGCGCACGCAGATGACCCGGCGCGGCAAGATGAGCGTCGTGGTGCTCGACGACGGCAGCGCGGCGCTCGAGGTCACGGTGTTCAACGAGGTGTTCGAGCGGCATCGCGCGCTGATCCGCGACGACGAGCTGCTGGTGATCCACGCCAAGGTCAGCAAGGACGACTACAGCGGCGGGCAGCGCGTCACCGCCGACCGCGTGCTCGACCTGACCGGCGCCCGGCAGGAGTTCGGCAAGCGTCTGCTGATCCGGCTCAACGGCTTCGCCGAGGCGGGGGTGCTGCGCGACGTGATCAAGCCCTACCTGCCGCCGCCGTCGTCCGACCCCGCGCCGCCGCCGGCGATGCAGGTGGTCGTCGAGTACGGCAACGCGCATGCGCGCTGTGCGGTCGAGCTGGGCCGGACCTGGCGCGTGCGCCCTCAGGACGACCTGCTCGCCCAGGTACGCGAGCGTCTGCATCCGCAGTCGGTTGCGATCGAGTACTGACGCACCGTGACCGGATCCGGCACGCCCGTGTCGATCGCCGTCGTGCGGGCGCGCTACAACCCCTACGGCGGGGCCGAGCGCTTCGTGCAGCGCGCGTTCGCGGCGCTGGCGGCGCAGGGCGTCGAGCTCACCATCGTCGCACGCGACTGGCCGCGCGGCACCCAGGAGACGCAGTCGGGACGCGATCTCGCCGGCGCGGTGCCGCTGCGGTTCCTGCGCGTCGACCCGTTCTACCTCGGCAGTGTCTGGCGCGACTGGTCGTTCGCCCGCGGGGTGCGCGCGGCCCTGCGCGGCGGCCGCTACCACCTGATCCAGAGCCACGAGCGCATTCCGGGCCTGCCCGTGTTCCGTGCCGGCGACGGCGTGCACGCGGACTTCCTCGCGCAGCGCCGGCGTGCGCTGCCGGCGTGGCGCGCGGCGATGCTCTACGCCAATCCGTATCACGCCTACACGCTGGCGGCCGAGCGGGCGATGTTCCGCCACCCGGCGCTGAAGGCGGTGATCTGCAACTCCGACATGGTGCGTGCGCAGATCCGTCAGCGCTTCGGCGTGGCCGACGACAAGCTGCTGCTGATCCGCAACGGCGTCGATCTCGTGCGGTTCCGCCCGCCGGGCGCCGACGAGCGTGCGCAGGCTCGCAGCGCGCTGGGCGTCGCCGCCGACGTGCCGGTGTTCGCGTTCGTCGGCTCGGGCTTCGAGCGCAAGGGACTGGCCGCGGCGATCGATGCGCTGGGGCGCCTGCCGGCGGGTGCCGACGCGCTCCTGCTGGTGGCCGGCACGGACCGCCGTGCGCGCGCGTACCGGGCGCGCGCCGCGCGCGGCCCGGCGGCCGACCGCATCCGCTTCCTCGGCGGCGTCGACGACGTGCGCCCGGTGCTGTGGGCCAGCGACGCCTTCGTGCTGCCGACGCTGTACGACCCGTTTCCCAATGCGGTGCTGGAAGCGCTGGCCTGCGGTCTGCCGGTGATCGGCTCGACCGGCAGCGGCGCCTCCGAGCTGCTGCACGAGGGCGTCAACGGCTACGTGACCGACGCGCTCGACGTCGATGCGATCGCGCGGGCGATGGCGGCGCTGACTGACCCGGCGCGCCGGGCGGCGATGTCGCAGCAGGCGCGGCGCAGCGCCGAGCCCTGCTCGCTGGACGCGATGGGCGCCGCCCTGATCGCGCTGTACCGCCGGCTGATAGAATCCGGCCCGCCGTGAAGCACAGCCTCTCCATCTATCGCCGCCTGATGGGCTACACACGCCCGTATCTGCGCGGATTCGGGCTGGCGCTGCTCGGCATGGTGGTGGCCGCCGCCACCGAGCCGATGTTCCCGGCGCTGATGAAGCCGCTGCTCGACCAGGGCTTCGTCGAGAAGTCCGGCATCCAGCTGTGGTACGTGCCGGCCGCGATCATCGGCATCTTCGTGGTGCGCGGCATCGCCACCTTCACCAGCAACTATGCGCTGTCGTGGGTCGCCAACAAGGTGCTGGCCGACATGCGCCGCGAGATGTTCGCCCACATGCTGCGGCTGCCCGCGTCCGACTTCGAGCGCGAGGCGTCCGGCCTGCTGATCTCCAAGATCGTCTTCGAGGTCAACAACGTGACGGTCGCCGCCACGCGCGTGCTCACGACGGTGGTGCGCGACAGCCTCGTCATCGTGGGCCTGCTGAGCTGGCTGCTCTACCTGAACTGGAAGCTCACGATGGTGGCGCTGGCGCTGATCCCGGTGATCGCGATCGTCGTCGCCGTCTTCAGCAAGCGCATGCGCAGCCTCAACCGCCAGAGTCTCGAGCACACGGGCGAGCTGACCCGGGTGGTCGAGGAGGCGGTGCACGGCTACAAGGTGATCAAGGTGTTCGGTGCCTACGGGCGCGAGTCCGCGCTGTTCGGGCGCACGGTCGAGCGCCTGCGGGGCTTCGCGATGCGCCACGCGGTGGCCAGCGGCGCGACGGTGCCGATCACCCAGCTGTGTGCGGCCGTGGCCGTGGCCGTGGTGGTGTCGATCGCCCTGATGCAGTCGCTCGAGAACCAGACCACGGTGGGCGGATTCGTGTCCTTCGTGACCGGCATGCTGATGCTGCTGGCGCCCCTCAAGCACCTCGCCGACATCAACGGTCCGCTGCAGCGCGGGCTGGCGGCCGCCGAGAGCGTGTTCGAGCTGCTCGATCACGTGGCCGAGGCCGACACCGGCACCCGCACGCTGGCGCGGGCCGACGGCGCACTGCGCTTCGAGGCGGTCGCGTTCCGGTATCCCGGCGCCGAGCGCGATGCGCTCGCCGGCATCGACCTCGACATCCGGGCCGGCGAACTGGTGGCGCTGGTCGGCGCATCGGGCGGCGGCAAGACCACCCTGGTCAACCTGGTGCCGCGCTTCTTCGCGCCCACCCACGGCCGCATCCTGCTGGACGGCGTGCCGATCGCCGATCTCACCCTGGCCAGTCTGCGCGATCAGCTCGCGCTGGTCAGCCAGGACATCGTGCTGTTCAACGACACCGTCCGCGCCAACGTGGCGTTCGGCGTCTCGCGCGCCGTCACCGACGAGGACATCTGGCGGGCGCTGTCCGACGCGGCACTCGACGCGCACGTGCGCGCACTGCCGGGCGGGCTGGATGCGCCGGTCGGCGAACGCGGCGCGAAGTTTTCCGGGGGACAGCGCCAGCGCCTGGCGATCGCGCGGGCGCTGCTGAAGAACGCGCCGGTGCTGCTGCTCGACGAAGCGACGTCCGCGCTCGACTCGCAGACCGAGCGCGACGTGCAGATGGCGCTGGAGCGCTCGATGACCGGGCGCACCACGCTCGTGATCGCCCATCGCCTGTCGACGATCGAGCGGGCCGACCGGATCGTCGTGCTGGAAGGCGGGCGCATCGTCGAGCAGGGCCGGCACGACGAACTGCTCGCGCGCGGCGGGATCTACGCGCAGCTGCACCGCATCCAGTACGCGTCGGTCGGCGCCGGGGCGGACTGACCGCGATGGCCGGGCATCTGCGCATCCTGCACACCGAAGCGTCCTGTGGCTGGGGCGGGCAGGAGATCCGCATCCTGAGCGAGGCGAGCGGGCTCATCGCACGCGGGCACGAGGTCGCGATCGCCTGCCCGGCGCATGCGCCGATCGCCCTGGCGGCGCTCGAGCAGGGCATCGAGGTGATCGCCCTGCCGATCGAGAAGAAGCGGCTGCCCGGCCTGTTCGCGATGCGCGCGCTGCTGCGCCGGCGTCGCTTCGACGTGATCAACACCCACAGCTCCACCGACACCTGGCTGGTGGCGCTGTCGTGCGCGAGCCTGTCCGACGCGCCGCCGCTGGTGCGCACGCGCCACATCTCGACGCCGATCCCCCGCACGCGGGCGAACCGCTGGCTGTACGGACGGGCGACGGCCCGCATCGTCACCACCGGCGAGGCGATGCGCCGTTCGCTGATCGACGAGTACGGGTTCGACGGCGCGCGCATCGAGTCGGTGCCGACGGGCATCGACACGGCGCTCTATTCGCCCGGCGACCCGGCCGAAGCGCGTGCCGCGCTGGGACTGCGCGTCGACGGCCGCGTGATCGGCATCGTCGCCACCCTGCGCAAGGCCAAGGGCCATCATCTGCTGCTGGCGTCGCTCGCCGCGATGGGAGACGATGCGCCCGACCTGCTGATCGTCGGCGACGGTCCGCAGCGCCCGATGCTCGAGGAGCAGGTCGACCGCCTCGGACTGCGGGCACGCGTGCGCTTTGCCGGCAACCAGACCGACGTGCTGCCCTGGCTGCGTGCCCTCGACGTGTTCGTGCTGCCGACGCTGCACGAAGGCGTGCCGCAGGCGCTGACGCAGGCGATGTCGGTCGGCTTGTGCTGCGTGACCACGCCCGTGGGCGGCATCCCCGAGCTCGCCGACGACGGCGAGAGCGCGGTGTTCGTGACGCCGGACGATGTCGATGCGCTCACCGCCGCCCTGCGCCGGGTGCTCGCCGACGACGCGCTGCGCGCGCGCCTGGGGCGCAACGCACGCGCGCGGCGCGTCGCCGGCTTCGATCGCAACGCGATGCTGGACCGCATGGAGGCGCTGTTCCGTTCGCTGGCGCAGCGCCACGCGGTGCGTGCGCGCTGAGCCCGTCGATGCGCGTCCTCCCGTTTCCACCCCGCCGCATCGCCCGAAGGAGCACCGACGCGTGACCGAACCGCTGCGTCTCAACCTCGGCTGCGGCGGCAAGCGCCTGCAGGGCTTCATCGGTGTCGACCGGTACCCGGCACCGGCCGTCGACGTGCGCGCCGACCTGACCCGACCGCTGCCGTTCGCCGATTCGACCGTCGACGAGATCATGCTCGACAACGTGATCGAGCACATGCCGCAGATCCCGCCGCTGATGCAGGAGATGCACCGCGTCGCGCGTGACGGCGCGCGCATCGTGATCCGCACGCCGCACTTCACCAGCCTGTCGTCCTGGCGCGATCCGACGCACCTGCATCACCTGTCGTACTTCTCGCTCGACCACTTCACGCGCGCGCAGGTCGCGCACTACACCTCGCAGGGCCACGCCTTCGAGATCGTATCGCGCAGGCTGTCGTTCGGCGGCCTGATGGGCAACATCGGGCGGCTGATCTTCCTCGTCAGCCCGCTGGCCTACGAGCGCACCTGGTGCTTCATGTTCCGCGCGTCGACGCTGGAGTTCGTGCTGCGCGTGGTCAAGCGTCCGCACGCCTGACATGCCGGCGCTGCCGACGTCGGCCGATCGTGTGTCCCGGGCCGAACGGGTCGTGCTGTGCGCGTTCCTGTTCGTGCTGCCGCTGTTCGAAGTGCCCAAGCACCTGCTCTGGGCCGCGTACCTGGTGCTGTGGTGGCGGGCACGGGGGCCCGGGACGGGCCGGGCCGGCGCCTGGGGCGGGATCGACTGGGTGTTCGCGGCGGCGATCGCCGCCACCGTGGTCGCCGGGCTCGGCCGGGGCGCCGGCGCCTGGATCGAGGGGCTGCGCGAGGCGGCGGATCCGGTGCGCACGTTCGCGACCGCGTGGCTGATCGCGCGTGCACCGTTCACCCTGCGGCAGTCGGTGACGGCACTGTGCGCGGCACTGGCCGGGGCCGTGTCGGCTCTGCTGTGGGGGCTGGTCGAACTGCAGCGCGCGCCGCCGTGGGCGATGCTGGAGCTCCACTCGGTGGGACACGTGAACCACAGCGCCATCTATCTGGCGATCTCGGCGGCCATGGCCGTGGGGGTGCTGATCGGCGCGCTGTCCGGCGCTCGACGCGCCGCATCGTCTGCCGTGCGATCTGCCGACCCATCTGCCGACCCGTCCGCCGACCAGTCCGCCGACCCGTCCGCCGACC
>JAKOZZ010000194.1 GCA_029779755.1 Pseudomonadota bacterium | reverse complement strand
GCCGTCCCAGATCTGGCGCTTCATCACCGCCACCGAGCGCGGCGACACGCTGTCGACCATCGCCTTCAGGTAGCCGCGTGCGGCGTCGAGCAGTTCGGCGTCCGGCACCACGCGCTGCACCAGCCCGAGCCGGCCGGCCTCGTCGGCGCCGAACTTGCGGGCCGAGTAGAGCAGATCGGCGGCGTTGGGCAGGCCCACCAGCCGCGGCAGCAGCCAGCTGATGCCGTGCTCGGCGATCAGTCCGCGCTGCGCGAACGCGGTGGTGAAGACCGCACTCTGACCGGCGAAGCGCATGTCGCAGTACAGCGAGATGACCAGCCCGAGCCCGGCGCACGGACCGTTGATCGCAGCAACGATCGGCTTGGGGATCGACGGGAAGTACGAGTAGGTCATGCGGAAGTCGGCACGGGTGCTGCCGTGCTTCGGCACCGCGTAGGACGACGGCGCCTCGGCCGCGGCGGCGGGCGCCGCCGCGCCGGCGCCGGACAGGGAACTGAGCATGTTCATGTCGGCACCGGCGCAGAACCCGCGGCCGGCACCCGTCAGGATGATCGCGCGCACGGCCGGATCGACGGCCAGCTCGTGCATCGCCCGGCGCAGCTCGTGATGCATCTCGCGGGTCCAGGCGTTCAGGCGGTCGGGCCGGTTGAGGCGGACGGTGGCGATCCCGTCGGCGATCTCGCACAGGATGGTCTGGAAGGTCATCGGATGTCTCCTCGTGTGGGGGTGGGCGCTCCAGCGCTGAAGTGCACGCCGATTATGCGCACACCCCGGCCCGCGCGGCGTCCCCGGCGGGGGCATCGGTATCATGTCGGCCCGATGCGCCTCTCCGACTTCGACTTCGACCTGCCGCCGCGCCTGATCGCGCAGCACCCCCTCGCCGACCGCAGCGGCTCGCGCCTGCTGCACGTGCACGAGGATGCGCTCGACGACCTGCGCTTCACCGCCCTGCCCGAGCTGCTGCGCGCCGGCGACCTGCTGGTGATGAACGACACCCGCGTGATCCGCGCACGCCTGCTCGGCGTGAAGGCGGACACGGGCGGACAGGTCGAGGCGCTGATCGAGCGGATCGACGGCGAGCACGACGCGGTCGTGATGCTGCGCGCGAGCAAGACCCCGCGCCCGGGGACGGTGCTGGCGTTCGGCCGCGCGCGCGCCACCGTCACCGGCCGCGCCGACGCGTTCTTCACGCTGCGTTTCGACGAGCCCGTGCTGGAAGCCCTCGAGCGCGAGGGGCACACGCCGCTGCCGCCGTACATCACGCATGCGCCGGACCGCGAAGACGACGCGCGCTACCAGACCGTCTACGCCCGCACGCCCGGTGCGGTGGCCGCACCGACCGCCGGCCTGCATTTCGACGAGGCGCTGCTGGCGCGCGTGCGCGCCCGCGGCGTGGGGATCGCGCACGTCACGCTGCACGTCGGCGCGGGCACGTTCCAGCCGGTGCGCGTCGAGGACGTGGCGCAGCACGTGATGCACAGCGAGCGCTACGTGCTGCCGCCGGAGACGGCCGAGGCCATCGCCGCCACGCGTGCGGCGGGCGGGCGCGTGGTGGCCGTGGGCACGACCGCGCTGCGCACGCTCGAATCCTGCGCGCGCGACGACGGCGGTGTCGATGCGGGCAGCGGCGAGACGCGGCTGTTCATCACGCCCGGCTACCGGTTCCGCGTGGTCGACGCGCTGATCACCAATTTCCACCTGCCGAAGTCGACGCTGCTGATGCTGGTGTCGGCGTTCGCGGGCGTGGCGCGCATCCGCCGCGCCTACCGCCATGCGATCGACAACGACTACCGGTTCTTCAGCTACGGCGACGCGATGCTGCTGCACCGCTGCGCCGGGGAGGCGATCGCATGCTGAACTTCGAGGTCCTCGCCACGGACGCTGGGGCGCGCCGCGGCCGCATGCGGCTGAACCACGGCGAGGTCGACACGCCGATCTTCATGCCGGTGGGCACCTACGGCGCGGTCAAGGCGATGTCGCCACGCGAGCTCGACGACATCGGCGCGCAGATCATCCTCGGCAACACCTTCCACCTGTGGCTGCGCCCAGGGCTGGAGGTCCTGAGCCGGTTCGGCGGGCTGCACGGGTTCAACGGCTGGCACAAGCCCATCCTCACCGACTCCGGCGGCTTCCAGGTGTTCAGCCTGGGCGACCTGCGCAAGATCAGCGAGGAGGGCGTGCGCTTCGCGTCGCCGATCAACGGCGACCGGCTGATGCTCACCCCTGAAGAGTCGATGCGGATCCAGCGCGGGCTGAACTCCGACATCGCGATGATCTTCGACGAGTGCACGCCCTACGAGATCGGCGGCGTCGCGACGACGCACGCCCAGGCGGCCGATTCGATGCGGCTGTCGCTGCGCTGGGCGCAGCGCTCGCGCGCCGAGTTCGACCGGCTCGAGAACCCCAACGCCCTGTTCGGCATCGTCCAGGGCGGCATGTTCGAGGACCTGCGCGACGAATCGCTCGCCGGGCTCGTCGACATCGGCTTCCACGGCTACGCGATCGGCGGACTGTCGGTGGGCGAGCCCAAGGAGGACATGATGCGGGTGCTCGCGCACACGGCGCC
>JAKOZZ010000190.1 GCA_029779755.1 Pseudomonadota bacterium | reverse complement strand
CTTCGGCATCGGCTGGGCCGTCGGCCGCTGGCGCTCGAAGTCGCTGCTGTCGGTCATCTACGCCACACGCGCCGTCGCGGTGCTGTGCTTCCTGCTCGCACCGAAGACCGAGCTCACCTTCGCGCTGTTCGCGGCGGTCATCGGCGTCACCTACCTGTCGACCGTGCCGCCCACGGCGGGCCTGGTGGCGAAGTTCTACGGCCCGCAGAACATGGCCACCCTGTTCGGCATCGTGATGCTGTCCCACCAGGTCGGCGGCTTCCTCGGCGCCTGGCTGGGCGGGCAGGCGTTCGCCCTCACCGGCGGGTACGAGTGGATGTGGTACGCCGACATCGCCCTGGCCGTCGGTGCGGCGCTCGTGCATCTGCCGATCCGCGAGGCCCCGCTGGTGCGCGTGCGGCCGGCCTGATCACGCGGCCGACCTGAGCGCGCGGCCGGCCTGAGCACGCGGCCGGCCTGAGCACGCGCCCGGATCGGCTGCGCTAGACTGGCGGCCCCCTCCCCGCGGCCCAGAGTTCCTCCATGCCCGATCCCGTCGTGAAGCACGGACACGGCGCGATCCGCATCCGCGGCGCGCGTCAGAACAACCTCAAGAACCTCGACCTCGACATCGCCACCAACGAGCTGCTGGTGGTCACCGGCGTGTCGGGCTCGGGCAAGAGCTCGCTGGTCTTCGACACGCTGTACGCGGAGGGCCAGCGCCGCTACGTCGAGACGTTCTCGGCGTATGCGCGCCAGTTCCTCGACCGCATGGACAAGCCCCAGGTCGAGCGCATCGAGGGCGTCCCGCCCGCGATCGCCATCGACCAGACGAATCCGGTGCGCACGTCGCGCTCGACGGTCGGCACGATGACCGAGCTCAACGACCACCTGAAGCTGCTGTTCGCACGGGCCGCCGTGCTGCACTGCCGTGCGTGCGCGCGGCCGGTGCGTCGCGACTCGGCGGGCAGCATCGCCGACGATCTGCGGCTGCGCGCGCAGGCCGCCGGCGACCCGCGGCTGGTGATCACGTTCCCGGTGGCGGTGCCGTCGAACTTCAGCGAGGAGGAGGTGCAGGCGCACCTGCTGGCGCAGGGCTACACGCGAGTGCACCGGCGCGAAGGTGCGCAGGCGGCGACGCCGGATGCGCAGGCCGTGCCGCCGGATGCGCAGGCCGTGCCGCCGGATGCGCAGGCCGTGCCGCCGGACGCGAAGGCCGCGACGCCGGGGGCACAGACCGGCGCCCGGGGTGGCGCCGTGCAGGCCGCGGCGCTCGTGTTGTCGGTGGTGCAGGACCGCCTGCGGCTGGCGGGCGCCGACCCGGCGCGTGTCGCCGACGCGATCGAGTCGGCGCTGCGGCGTGGCCACGGCCACCTGGCGGTGCATCGGCTCGACGACGACGGCAACGACGCCGAGATCTGGCGCTACAGCAGCGCGCTGGCCTGCGCCGACTGCGGCATCGACTACGCCGATCCGGTGCCCAGCCTGTTCTCGTTCAATTCGCCGCTCGGCGCCTGCCCCGACTGCCGCGGCTTCGGACGCGTGATCGGCATCGACCTCGGACTGGTGCTGCCCGACGCCTCGAAGACGCTCGCGGGCGGAGTGGTGAAGCCCTGGCAGACCGAGAGCTTCAAGGAATGCCAGGCGGACATGATGCGTCACGCGCGCGCCGCCGGCATTCCCACCGACGTGCCCTGGTCGTCGCTGTCGGCGGCCCACCGCGCGTGGGTGATCGACGGGGGCAGCGACTGGAAAGGCAGCTGGACCAGGCAGTGGTACGGCGTGAAGCGCTTCTTCGACTGGCTGGAGAGCAAGGCCTACAAGATGCACATCCGCGTGCTGCTGTCGCGGTACCGCGCGTACACGCCGTGCGCGACCTGCGGCGGGGCGCGCCTGAAGCCCGACGCCCTGCTGTGGCGCGTCGGCGCCCGGGCGGAGGCCGACGCCGCGCTGATGGGTCCCATGGGTGCCGACGCGCCCGACACAGGCCCCGCACCCAGTGGCACCTACCGCCGCTTCCTGCCGGTCGGCAGCGCCTGGGGACGCGCGCAGCTCGACGCGATGGCGGGCCTGTCCCTGCACGACCTGATGCTGCTGCCGATCGAGCGGCTGCGGCATTTCTTCGACACGCTGCGCCTGCCGGCGCCGCTGGACCAGGCGGCCGACCTGCTGCTGACCGAGATCCGGTCACGGCTGAAGTTCCTCGGTGACGTCGGCCTCGACTACCTGACGCTGGACCGGCAGTCGCGCACGCTGTCAGGCGGGGAGGTGCAGCGCATCAACCTCACCACGGCGCTGGGCACCTCGCTGGTCAACACCCTGTTCGTGCTCGACGAGCCGTCGATCGGCCTGCACCCGCGCGACATGAACCGTGTGATCGGCGTGATGCAGCGCCTGCGCGAGGCCGGCAACTCGCTGGTCGTGGTCGAGCACGACCCGCTGGTGATGCTGGCCGCCGACCGCATGCTCGAGATCGGCCCCGGGCCGGGGGAGCGCGGCGGCGAGATCGTGTTCCACGACACGCCCGAGGCGCTGCAGTCCGCGCGCACGCTCACGGCCGACTACCTGCATGGTCGGCTGCACGTCGACACCGGTCGCCCGCGCGCGGTCGAGGCGTCCACGCCGCGGCTGCTGCTGGAGGGCGCGCGCGAGCACAACCTGAAGTCCGTCGACGTCGAGATCCCGCTCCAGCGTCTGGTGTGCGTGACCGGCGTGTCGGGCAGCGGCAAGTCGACGCTGGTGCAGAACGTGCTGTTCCCGGCGCTCCTGCGCGCCAAGGGCAAGCCCACCGAGGCGCCCGGTGCGTTCGACCGCCTGCTGGGCGACGACTGGATCGACGATGCGGTGTTCGTCGACCAGACGCCGATCGGCAAGACGGCGCGCAGCAATCCGGTCAGCTACGTCGGCGCGTTCGACGTGATCCGCAAGCGCTTCGCCGCGGCGCCGCTGGCGCGCGAGCGTGGCTACACCGCCGGCACCTTCAGCTTCAACTCCGGCGACGGCCGCTGCCCCACCTGCGGCGGCAACGGCTTCGAGCACGTCGAGATGCAGTTCCTGTCCGACGTGTACCTGCGCTGCCCGGACTGCGACGGACGCCGCTACCGGCCCGAGACGATCGAGGTCACGGTGGAGGGCGCAGCCGGCGCGCGTCGGCGCGACGGCACGGCGTTCGGTGCGCTGAGCATCGCCGAGGTGCTGGACCTCACCGTCAACGAGGCGCTCGCCTTCTTCGCCGGCGAGCCCGACGTGCGCCAGAAGCTGCAGCCGCTGGCGGACGTGGGTCTGGACTACCTGCGGCTGGGCCAGCCGGTGCCCACGCTGTCGGGCGGCGAGGCGCAGCGCCTCAAGCTGGCCGGCTTCCTTGCGGAGGCGGCCAGCGCCGGCCTCACCGATGCGTCGGCGCCGGGTTTCGCGCAGCGCCGCGGCGGACGCAAGGGCACGCTGTTCATGTTCGACGAGCCGACGACCGGCCTGCACTTCGACGACGTCGCCAAGCTGCTGAAGTCGCTGCGCAAGCTGCTGGTCGCCGGTCACTCGCTGCTGGTGATCGAGCACAACCTCGACGTGATCCGCGCGGCCGACTGGGTGATCGACCTCGGTCCGGAAGGCGGCGATGCCGGCGGCACGCTGGTCGCCGCCACCACGCCGACGACGCTGATGGAGGTGAACGCGTCGCACACCGGGCGCGCGCTGCGCGACTATCGCGACGCGCTCACCGCGCGTGCGATCGGCGGCGCGTCCGCCTCCGGCGCGACCGCGGCGGACGTCCCGGCCGCGCACCCGGCCACCGAAGCGGCACCCGTCATCGCCGGCACCGGAACGGCCGGTGCGCTGGTGGCCGCCGACGCCGGTGCGGCACTGCAGTCGGCGTGGCGCGAGCGCGCGCGCCGATCGATCTTCGTGCACAACGCCCGCGAGCACAATCTGCAGAACGTCGACGTCGACATCCCGCGCGACGCGTTCACGGTGATCACCGGCGTGTCCGGCTCGGGCAAG
>JAKOZZ010000163.1 GCA_029779755.1 Pseudomonadota bacterium | reverse complement strand
CGCGTCCATCATGTCGATGCCCAGCGTCTTGGTCAGCTCCCACGGGCGCGCTTCGAAGGCATAGGGCTTCGAGGTCAGCGCGCCGACCGGGCACAGATCGACGATATTGCCCGACAGCTCGCTCGCGACCGCATGTTCGAGGTACGAGGTGATCTGCATATTCTCGCCGCGATAGATCGCGCCGATGTCTTCGACGCCCGCGACTTCCTCCGCAAAGCGGACGCAGCGGGTGCACTGGATGCAGCGGGTCATCACCGTCTTGACGATCGGGCCCATGTATTTCTCGGTGACGGCGCGCTTGTTCTCGTCATAGCGCGTCGCGCCGCGGCCATAGGCGACCGACTGGTCCTGCAAGTCGCACTCGCCGCCCTGATCGCAGATCGGGCAGTCGAGCGGGTGGTTGATGAGCAGGAACTCCATCACCCCCTTCTGGGCGTTCACCGCCCGCTCGGAGGCCGTCCACACCTTCATGCCGTTGGTGACCGGCGTGGCGCAGGCGGGCAGCGGCTTGGGCGCCTTCTCGACGTCGACCAGGCACATGCGGCAGTTGGCCGCGATGGACAGCTTCTTGTGATAGCAGAAGTGCGGGACGTAGATGCCGAGCTTCGTGGCCGCATGCATGACCATGCTGCCCTCGGGCACCTCCACCTTCTTGCCGTCGATTTCGAGTTCAAGCATCTGCTGGCCCGGTCGATCCGTAGTGTCTCGAGTTGCGAGAGGGTTGTGTCAGACGTACGCCGGCACCACGCACTTCTTGTGCTCGACGTGGTGGACGAACTCGTCCCAGTAGTGTTTCAGGAAGGCGCGCACGGGCATGGCCGCGGCGTCGCCCAGCGCGCAGATCGTGCGGCCCTGGATGTTGTCGGCGACCTGGTTCAGGCGGTCGAGGTCTTCCATGCGCCCTTCGCCGTGCTCGATCCGGTGCACCATGCGGTACAGCCAGCCGGTGCCCTCGCGGCACGGCGTGCACTGGCCGCAGCTCTCCTCGTAATAGAAGTACGACAGGCGCAGCAGCGACTTCACCGCGCAGCGCGTCTCGTCCATCACGATCACGGCTCCCGATCCGAGCATCGACCCCGCCTTGGCGATGGAGTCGTAGTCCATGTCGGTCTGCATCATGATGTCGGCGGGCAGCACCGGCATCGACGAGCCGCCCGGGATCACCATCTTCAGCTTGCGCCCGCCGCGCACCCCGCCCGCGAGCTCGAGCAGCTTCGCGAACGGCGTGCCAAGGGGGATCTCGTAGTTGCCCGGGCGCTCGACGTCACCGGAGATCGAGAACACCTTGGTGCCGCCGTTGTTCGGCTTGCCCGCCTCGAGGTAGGCCTGGCCGCCGTTGCGGATGATCCAGGGCACCGCGGCGAAGGTCTCGGTGTTGTTGATCGTGGTGGGCTTGCCGTACAGGCCGAAGCTCGCCGGGAACGGCGGCTTGAAGCGCGGCTGGCCCTTCTTGCCTTCGAGCGACTCGAGCAGCGCGGTCTCTTCGCCGCAGATGTACGCGCCGTACCCGTGGAACGCGTGCAGCTGGAAGGAGAAGTCCGAGCCCAGGATGTTGTTGCCCAGCAGGCCGGCCGCACGCGCTTCCTCCAGGGCCGCCTCGAAGCGCTGGTACGTCTCGAAGATCTCGCCGTGGATGTAGTTGTAGCCGGTGGTGATGCCCATCGCGTAGGCGGCGATGGTCATGCCCTCGATCACGATGTGCGGGTTGTACCGCAGGATGTCGCGGTCCTTGAACGTGCCCGGCTCGCCCTCGTCGGAGTTGCACACCAGGAACTTCTGCCCCGGGAACTGCCGCGGCATGAAGCTCCACTTCAGGCCGGTGGGGAAGCCCGCGCCACCGCGGCCGCGCAGTGCCGACGCCTTGACTTCGGCGATCACCTGCTCGGGCGTCAGCTTCTCCTCGATGATGCGACGGAGGGCTTTGTAGCCGTCCCGAGCCTCGTAGTCCTTCAGGTGCCAGCCGTCCGGAGACGTCAGCCCCGCCAGGATCTGAGGATTGATGTGTCGGCCGTGGAAACACGTCTCCGATGCGCGGACATCGGCAAGGTGGGCACGAAGATCACTGACACCCATGAGGTTCACGCCTTGGATCGGAGTTCGTCGATCAGAGCGTCGAGCTTGTCGGCGCTCATGAAACTGCACATGCGCTTGTTGTTGACGATCAGCACCGGCGCATCGCCGCACGCGCCCTGGCACTCGCTTTCCTTCAGCGTGAACAGGCCGTCCGCGGTCGTCTCGTTGTAGTCGATGCCGAGCTTGTCCTTCAGGTACTCGCCGGCCTTGGCGCCGTCGCGCAGTGCGCACGGCAGACAGGTGCACACGGCCAGCTTGAAGCGGCCCACCTTCTGCGTGTCGTACATGTTGTAGAACGTGGCGACCTCGTGCACGGCGATCGGCGGCATGCCCAGGTAGCGTGCGACGTCGTCGATCACCTCGGGCGACACCCAGCCCTGCTCGTCCTGCGCGATGGCGAGCGCCGCCATCACGGCCGACTGCTTCTGGTCGGCCGGATACTTGGCGACCTCGCGGTCGATCAGCGCGTAGGCCTGCTGCGACAGCAGGCGCGTGGTTTGGGGGACTGCGCTCACCGGTCGATCTCTCCGAAAACGATGTCCTGCGTGCCGATGATGGTCACCACGTCGGCGATCATGTGCCCGCGCGACATCTCGTCCAGCCCTTGCAGGTGCGCGAAGCCGGGCGCGCGGATCTTCAGTCGGTACGGCTTGTTGGCGCCGTCGGACACCAGATAGATGCCGAACTCGCCTTTCGGGTGCTCGACGGCGGCATAGCACTCGCCCGGCGGCACGTGGAAGCCTTCGGTGAAGAGCTTGAAGTGGTGGATCAGCTCTTCCATGTTGGACTTCATGTCGACGCGCGACGGCGGCGCAACCTTGTGGTTGTCGCTGATCACCGGGCCCGGATTGTTGCGCAGCCACTCGACGCACTGGCGGATGATGCGGTTGCTCTGCCGCATCTCGGCCACCCGGACGAGGTAGCGGTCGTAGCAGTCGCCGTTCTTGCCGACCGGGATGTCGAAGTCGAGCAGGTCGTAGACCTCGTAGGGCTGGGTCTTGCGCAGATCCCAGGCCACGCCCGAACCGCGCAGCATGGCGCCGGTGAAGCCCATCGCCTTGGCGCGCTCGGGCGACACGACACCCACACCGACCAGACGCTGCTTCCAGATGCGGTTGTCGGTGAGCAGCGTCTCGTACTCGTCCACGTACCCGGGGAAGCGGTTGGTGAACGCCTCGACGAAGTCGAGCAGCGAGCCCTGGCGGTCGCGGTTGAGTTCGCGCGTGACGGCGTCGCTGCGGATGCTCGACACGCGATGCTGGGGCATCTGGTCGGGCAGGTCGCGATAGACGCCGCCCGGACGGTAGTACGCCGCGTGCATGCGCGCGCCCGACACCGCCTCGTAGCAGTCCATCAGGTCTTCGCGCTCGCGGAACGCGTAGAGCAGCACCGCCATCGCGCCCACGTCGAGACCGTGCGCACCGATCCACAGCAGGTGGTTCAGGATGCGGGTGATCTCGTCGAACATCACGCGGATGTACTGCGCGCGCAGCGGCACCTCGATGCCCAGCAGCTTCTCGATCGCCATCACGTACGCGTGCTCGTTGCACATCATCGACACGTAGTCGAGGCGATCCATGTAGGGCACGCTCTGCAGGAACGTGCGCGTCTCGGCGAGCTTCTCGGTGCCGCGATGCAGCAGCCCGATGTGCGGGTCGGCGCGCTGCACGACCTCGCCGTCGAGCTCGAGCACGAGGCGCAGCACTCCGTGCGCCGCAGGGTGCTGCGGCCCGAAGTTCAGCGTGTAGTTCTTGATGTCTGCCATGGTTTCCGGCCGTTAAAGTCCGCCTGCCCTGTCGCCCTTGCGCCTAGCGCCCTGCGCCGTAGCCGTCTTCGCGGATCACGCGCGGCACGTTCTCGCGCGGCTCGATCGTGACGGGCTGATAGACGACGCGGCGCTCGTCGGGGTCGTAGCGCATCTCGACGAAGCCGGAGATGGGGAAGTCCTTGCGGAACGGATGCCCGACGAAGCCGTAGTCGGTGAGGATGCGGCGCAGGTCGGGGTTACCTTCGAAGACGATGCCGTAGAGGTCGAACGCCTCGCGCTCGTACCAGCCGGCCGACGTCCACAGGTCGACCACGGAGGGCATGACGGGGAAGTCGTCGTCGGGACAGAACGCGCGCACGCGCAGCCGCTGGTTGTTCTCGACCGACAGCAGATGCCAGACCGCCGCGAACCGGTTGCCCGACCAGGCGCCGTCGCCGTAGCCGGAGTAGTCGAGGCCGCAGACGTCGATGAGCGTGTCGAAGGCGAGCGCGCGGTCGTCGCGCAGCCGCTGCATCACCTCGAGCAGGCGGCCGGCCGGCACGACCAGCGTGAGTTCACCGAACTGCTCGGTTGGCGCGAGCTCGTCGCCGAACGCCTGCTGCAGACTGGTCTTGAGGGTGTCGAGTCGGGTCATCGAATGGGCCGCGGACGGGAGGCGAACGGGACGCGATCAGCGCGCGATGGTGCTGGTGCGACGGATCTTGTTCTGCAGCTGCAGGATGCCGTAGAGCAGCGCCTCGGCGGTGGGCGGGCAGCCCGGCACGTAGACGTCGACCGGCACGATGCGGTCGCAGCCCCGCACCACCGAGTACGAGTAGTGGTAGTAGCCGCCGCCGTTGGCGCACGACCCCATGGAGATCACCCAGCGCGGCTCGGCCATCTGGTCGTAGACCTTGCGCAGCGCGGGCGCCATCTTGTTGCACAGCGTGCCGGCCACGATCATCACGTCGGACTGGCGCGGGCTCGGACGGAACATCACGCCGAAGCGGTCCATGTCGTAGCGCGACGCGCCGGCGTGCATCATCTCGACCGCGCAGCAGGCCAGCCCGAAGGTCATGGGCCACATCGAGCCCGTGCGCGTCCAGTTGACCAGCTTGTCGAGCTGGGTCGTGACGAACCCTTCGCTCAGAACACCTTCAATGCTCATCGACAACCACTCCGGGGTAGTTCAGCAGCAGACGAACCGGGGTCATTCCCAGTCGAGCGCGCCCTTCATCCATTCGTACACGAACCCGACGACGAGAATGCCGAGGAAGACCATCATCGCCATGAAGCCGAAGAAGCCGATGGCGTCGAGCGACACGGCCCACGGGAACAGGAACGCGATCTCGAGGTCGAACAGGATGAAGAGAATGGCGACGAGGTAATAGCGCACGTCGAACTTCATGCGCGCGTCTTCGAAGGCTTCGAAGCCGCACTCGTACGGGGAGAGCTTTTCGGGATCGGGCCGGCTGGGGCCGAGCAGCTTGCCGATGGCCATCGGCGCAAATCCGACGGCGGTGCCGACCAGGATGAAGAGCAAGACCGGCAGATATTGTTCGAGGTTCACGTCGGATCCTGGTCAAAGTTCGCCCGCCCGGACACGCCGTCTCCTCGGCGGACGTTTCACCCGCTTGATGCTGCTTGTTGTTTTGTTGGTGCCGACGGCGAGACTCGAACTCGCACAGCTTTCGCCACTACCCCCTCAAGATAGCGTGTCTACCAATTTCACCACGTCGGCACTGCAGAAAACCCGTATTGCACAAACCGTCTGAGCCGAGGTCCGCTCAGCAAAGTATTCTACTTCGAATTCACTTCGGAATCTCGTTCGATTGGGTCGCTTTTTGCGATGCGGCATCTCCGGACGCACCGGCCGCGGGCGCAGCGGCCCCGGCAGCCGAGGGCACGGAGTCGGCCGGCGCGGGCGTCGCCCCCGGGATCGCCGCAGCCCCCGCCGGCGCACCCGCCGCCGGCACCTGGTCCATCACGCTCTTGGGCGCGGCGACCGTGCCGGTCTTCGACGAGATGATCGAGATCGCAAGCGTGCTCGCAAAGAACACGGCGGCGAGCACGCCCGTCGAGCGGCTCAGGAAGTTCGCCGACCCCGTGGCGCCGAACAGGCTGCCCGATGCGCCGGAGCCGAACGCGGCGCCCATGTCCGCGCCCTTGCCGTGCTGCAGCAGGACCAGCACGATCACACCCAGCGCGCTCAGCACCTGGGCAACGAGAATGAGCGACAGCAGGATGTTCATCGATCCACCTCAGGCGAGCGCGGCCGCGCGCGCGATCGCAACGAAATCTTCGGCCGCCAGCGCCGCGCCGCCGATCAGCCCGCCGTCGATGTCGGGCATGCGGAACAGGCTGGCGGCATTGGACGGCTTGACGCTGCCGCCGTAGAGGATGCGCACCGCACCCGACTCGGTCGCGCCGATCGACGCCAGGCGCCCGCGCAGGAATGCGTGCACGGCCTGCGCCTGCTCGGGCGTGGCGGTGCGGCCGGTGCCGATCGCCCACACCGGCTCGTAGGCCAGCACGAAGCGGGCGGCGCCGAGCTGGGCGGCGATGCGCGCGAGCGCGTCCACCTGCACGCCCAGCACCTGCTCGGTGCGGTCCTGCTCGCGCTGCTCGAGCGTCTCGCCGACACAGAAGATCACGCCCAGACCCCTTGCCAGCGCACGCTCGGCCTTGTCGACCAGCACCGCGTCGGTCTCGTTCAGCAGCGTGCGGCGCTCGGAGTGCCCGACGATCGCCCACTTGCAGCCCAGGTCGGTCAGCATGGCCGCCGACACCTCACCGGTGAAGGCGCCGTTGTCGAACGCGGCGACGTCCTGCGCACCCCATGCGATCGCCGTATCCCCCAGCCAGGCCGCAGCCTGCCCCAGGTACGGGTACGGCGGGCACACGGCGACCTCGACCTGCGCGAGCAGCGGCTGCTCGAATCCGGCACGGAGCGCGGAAAGAAGATGATCGTTCGCGACGATGTCGCCGTTCATCTTCCAGTTGCCGACCACCAGGGGTTTGCGCTGCGTCATCGAGATCAGGCTTCACCAAGGAAACCCAAGATTGTACGTTGCCAGACTGCAACGGGTCAATTGGACGGCGGCGGCGCGTCCTTCGACGCGTCGGCCGCCTGCTGGGCCTCGCGCCAGGGCGCGGCGCGTCCGCTGCGCAGCCGCCACAGCCACACCGCCCATCCCGACAGGCCGTACAGCACGAACAGCGCGAACAGCACCAGCGGGGGATCGCTGGAGATCAGCGCGAACACCAGCACCACGCCCAGCACCGCGATGAACGGGACGCTGCGGCGCAGGTTGATGTCCTTGAAGCTGTAGAACGGCGCGTTGGATACCATCGTCAGCCCCGCATACACGGTGAACACCCACGCCAGCCACGCGAAGTCAGACGGCGCATACGAGATCCAGCGGGTCTCGCGCAGGTCGGTCACCACCCACACCAGCCCCATCACCAGCGCCGCCGCCGCCGGGCTGGGCAGGCCCTGGAAGTAGCGCTTGTCGACCACCCCGATGTTGGTGTTGAAGCGCGCCAGCCGCAGCGCGGCGCCGGCGCAATAGATGAACGACGCGATCCAGCCCCACTTGCCGAGGCCGTGCAGCGACCACTCGTAGATGACCAGCGCGGGCGCCGCCCCGAAGGACACCATGTCGGACAGGCTGTCGAACTGCTCGCCGAACGCGCTCTGCGTGTTGGTGAGGCGCGCGACGCGGCCGTCGAGGCTGTCGAGCACCATCGCCAGGAAGGTGGCGATCGCGGCCGCCTCGAAGCGCCCGTTCATCGCCTGCACGATCGAATAGAAGCCGCAGAACAGCGACGCGGTGGTGAACAGGTTGGGGAGGATGTAGATGCCGCGGCGGCGCTTGACCGGATCCGGGACCGACGGGGCATCGACACCGGCCGCGGGCCCGGCGCCGCGCAGCGGTCGCAGGGGGCGGAAGCGACGGCGCTTGGGGTTGTTCATGGTTCTGCCTGGACTAACGGTGGTACGGATGCGCACGCATCCACTTGGTCGCGATCCACTTCTCGCCGCGCAGCACGGGCATGCCCGCATGCAGACAACGGGGATCGACTTCGCCCGCCTGGTTGAAATATTCGAAGTACACCGCACTGCCCCGCTGCGGCATCACTTCGAGATCGATGTCGGGGAAGCGGGTCTGCCCGCCCGCGTCGACGTCGTTGAGGTACATCACCAGCGTGGCGATGCGCTGACCGCCCCACTGCAGGTGTTCGGCACTGCCCGGATCCGCCGGGTCGAAATAGTCGTGATGCGGCAGGTACTCGCCGCCGACGCCGTAGTGCAGGATCTGCAGCGGCTCGCCCTGCTCGACCGGAATCCCGGTGAGGGCCGCGATGCGCTGCTCGAGACGCTGCACGACGGCGTTCTCGCCGCGCTGGAAGTACGTGCCTTCGCTGGTGCGCACGCCGCTGACCTGCACGCCGCCACCGGCACGGTCGACCACCTCGGAGCGCCGCAGCTTGCCGGCCGACAGCTGGATCAGCTTGTCGCACTCCTGCTCGGACAGCAGGTTCGCGAACAGCGCGACGTTCGGGCTGAAGCGCGTGAACGACACGGACACGTCCCGGTCGGCCGCACGGATGCGGTTGCCCTGCGCGATGCGCAGCGGATCGGCCTGGTAGTCGACGAGCATGGACGGCGCCTGCGCCTGCACCCGCTCGGTCATCGAGCGCACCACCGTGATCGCCACACGCGCGTACTGCTCGTCGAACCCGGCCGCACGCATCGCCGCGAGCATGTCGGCATCGCTGCAGCCGCGCACGACGTTGCCGGCCAGCCAGTCCTGCCAGTCGGGCGACAGACGCGGGGGCGGTGGAGTGGAGACGGCGACGCTCATGGGGCGAAGTATAAGGGCGACCGACCCCGCCTCCCGGAAAGCACACGGGCGGCCCCGAGGGACCGCCCGTGCGCAGTTCGCTGCACGCCACCCGCATGGGCGGCGCTCGCCACGGGCACCCGGCGCATGCCGCGTGCCCGTGGCGGCAGCGAAGATCAGTTGCGGCTCTTGTCGACCAGCTTGTTCGCCTTGATCCAGGGCATCATCGCGCGCAGCTTCTCGCCGACGACCTCGATCTCGTGCTCGGCCATCATGCGGCGACGCGACAGCAGCGTCGGCGCCCCGGCCTTGTTCTCCAGGATGAACTGCTTGGCGTACTCGCCGGTCTGGATATTGAGCAGGGCTTCGCGCATCGCCTGCTTGGTCTGCGCGGTCACGACCTTCGGCCCGGTCACGTACTCGCCGAACTCGGCGTTGTTCGAGATCGAGTAGTTCATGTTCGCGATGCCGCCTTCGTAGATCAGGTCGACGATCAGCTTCAGCTCGTGCAGGCACTCGAAGTAGGCCATCTCCGGCGCGTAGCCGGCTTCGACCAGCACCTCGAAACCGGTCTTGATCAGCTCGACGGCGCCGCCGCACAGCACGGTCTGCTCGCCGAACAGGTCGGTCTCGGTCTCTTCGCGGAAGTTGGTCTCGATGATGCCGGCACGGCCGCCGCCGTTGGCGCACGCATACGACAGCGCCATGTCGCGCGCGACACCGCTCTTGTCCTGATGCACCGCCACCAGCGTGGGCACGCCGCCGCCCGCCGCGTACGTGCTGCGCACGGTGTGACCCGGCGCCTTCGGGGCGATCATCACGACGTCGAGGTCCTCGCGCGGCACGACCTGGCCGTAGTGCACGTTGAAGCCGTGCGCGAACGCCAGCGTGGCGCCCTTCTTGATGTTCGGCTCGATCTCGGTGCGGTACACGTCGCCGATGTGCTCGTCGGGCATCAGCAGCATGACGAAGTCGGCGCCCTTCACGGCGTCGGCGATCTCGGCGACCTTCAGGCCCGCCTTCTTGACCTTGTCCCACGACGGGCCGCCCTTGCGCACGCCGACGGTGACCTTGACGCCGGAGTCGTTCAGGTTCTGCGCGTGCGCATGCCCCTGCGAGCCGTAGCCGATGATCGCGACCTTCTTGCCCTTGATCAGCTTGAGGTCACAGTCCTTGTCGTAGAAGACCTTCATTGAGTTCTCTCCTCGGTTGAGTTCGGTTCGGGGTCAGACCTTGAGCACGCGTTCGCCGCGTGCGATGCCCGACGACCCGGTGCGCACGGTCTCGAGGATCGCGGCACGATCGAGCGCCTCGATGAACGCGTCGAGCTTGGCGGCGTCGCCGGTCAGCTCGATCGTGTAGGTCTTGTCGGTGACGTCGATGACACGGCCGCGGAAGATGTCGGCCATGCGCTTCATCTCGTCGCGCTCCTTGCCCACCGCGCGCACCTTGATCAGCATCAGCTCGCGCTCGATGCAGGGGCTCTCGGTGAGGTCGACCACCTTGACCACCTCGATCAGGCGGTTCAGGTGCTTGGTGATCTGCTCGATCACGTCGTCGGAGCCGCTCGTGACGATGGTCATGCGCGACAGCGACTTGTCCTCGGTGGGCGCGACCGTCAGCGACTCGATGTTGTAGCCGCGCGCGGAGAACAGCCCGACCACACGCGACAGCGCGCCCGCCTCGTTCTCCAGCAGGATGGAAACGATGTGTCGCATCACAGGTCCTCCGATCCGAGCAGCATCTCGGTCAGGCCCTTGCCCCCCTGCACCATCGGCCACACGTTCTCGGTCTGGTCGGTGATGATGTCGAGGAACACGAGGCGGTCCTTCCACTTGCCGTGGAAGGCCTCGCGCAGGGCCGGCTCGACGTCCTCGGGCTTGTCGACGCGGATGCCGACGTGGCCGTACGCTTCGGCGAGCCGCACGAAGTCGGGCAGCGCGTCCATGTACGACTCGGAGTAGCGGCTGCCGTACTCGATCTCCTGCCACTGGCGCACCATGCCCAGGTAGCGGTTGTTCAGGTTGACGATCTTCACCGGCAGGTCGTACTGCTTGCAGGTGGAGAGCTCCTGGATGCACATCTGGATCGAGCCTTCGCCGGTCACGCAGGCGACCATCGCGTCCGGATGCGCGAGCTTCACGCCCATCGCGTACGGCAGGCCCACGCCCATCGTGCCCAGGCCGCCGGAGTTGATCCAGCGGCGCGGCTTGTCGAAGCGGTAGAACTGCGCGGCGAACATCTGGTGCTGGCCGACGTCGGACGTGACGAACGCGTCACCGCCGGTGACCTCCCAGAGCTTCTCGACGGCGAACTGCGGCTTGATGCTGGCGGCCGAGCGGTCGTACTTCAGGCAGTCGCGCTTGCGCCACTCGTTGATCTGCTTCCACCAGTTCTCGAGCGCCTTGACGTTGACCTTCTGGCCGGCGGCCTGCGCCTCCTCGACCAGGGCGATCAGGTCG
Organism: Pseudomonadota bacterium; assembly: GCA_029779755.1. Taxonomy (GTDB): domain Bacteria; phylum Pseudomonadota; class Gammaproteobacteria; order Burkholderiales; family Burkholderiaceae_E; genus Quisquiliibacterium. Next base: position 12,413 of record JAKOZZ010000163.1, on the reverse strand, counting down.
TTGAGCGTCTCGCGCACGTCGCCCACGATCGGCACGTCGACCTTCACGCGCTTGGAGATCGACGACGGGTCGACGTCGACGTGGATGATCTTGCGCGGGTTCTGCGCGAAGTGCTTGGGGTTGCCGATCACGCGGTCGTCGAAGCGCGCGCCGATGGCGATCAGCACGTCGCAGTGCTGCATGGCCATGTTGGCCTCGAACGTGCCGTGCATCCCCAGCATGCCGACGAACTTGGGGTCGCTCGCGCGGTAGCCGCCCAGCCCCATCAGCGTGTTGGTGCACGGGAAGCCGAGCGCATCGACCAGCCGCGACAGCTCGGGCGCGGCGTTGCCCAGGATCACGCCGCCGCCGGTGTAGATCATCGGCCGCTCGGCCGACATCAGCAGCTGCAGCGCCTTCTTGATCTGGCCCTGGTGCCCCTTGACGACCGGGTTGTACGAGCGCATCGAGACCGACTTCGGATAGTCGAAGCGGCACTTGTCGCGCGTCACGTCCTTGGGGATGTCGACGAGCACCGGGCCGGGACGGCCGGTGCTGGCGATGTGGAACGCCTTTTTCATCGTCTCGGCCAGGTGCTTGACGTCCTTGACCAGGAAGTTGTGCTTCACGCACGGCCGCGTGATGCCGACCGTGTCGCACTCCTGGAAGGCGTCTTCGCCGATGGCGTGCGTCGGGACCTGGCCCGTGATCACGACCATCGGGATCGAGTCCATGTACGCGGTGGCGATGCCGGTGACCGCGTTGGTGACCCCGGGTCCGCTGGTGACCAGACAGACCCCGACCTTCTCGGTCGAGCGGGAATACGCGTCTGCCGCATGGACGGCCGCCTGCTCGTGCCGCACGAGGATGTGCTGCACCTTGTCCTGCGTGTAGATCGCGTCGTAGATGTAGAGGACTGCGCCGCCCGGATAACCGAAGATGTGCTCGACGCCTTCTTCCTGGAGACAACGCACGACGATTTCTGCGCCTGTGAGTTCCATAACCTTCCTTTCAAGGTCCAGGGAGCCCGCCCGCCGGCGCCAACGCGGCAGGATTGCCGCCTCGACGCAGACCTTGGCACGGGGCCTGCGAGATTGATCGGACGCCCTTCGAACGCCCTCGTGAGGCGACGCTGAGCGAAACGGGCCTTGGCCCGCGCCGGCCTGGTGAAGCAGGCGCAGGAAAGACAACGGCCCCTGTCGACAGACCTGTTCGGCCTTTGCAGGAGCCGGGGGTCGGCGATCATACTGCGCCGCAACAGAGCCGGTCAAGGCCGCCCCGGTGACGATCTGCTAGCATCCGAGCCCATGGCGACCCGGGCCGAACTTTCCGAATTCCTCGCGTCGGCCGAACGCCGTGCGTTCAAGCATGCCGTCTTTGCCGTCCGCGACGACGAGGCCGCACTCGATCTCGTCCAGGACGCGATGTTCAAGCTGGCCGAGAAGTACGCCGACAAGCCGGCGGCCGAGCTGCCGTTGCTGTTCCAGCGCATCCTGCGCAACCTGATCACCGACCACTTCCGCCGCCAGAAGGTCCGCAACCTCTGGACGACGCTGCTGTCCTCCCTGCTGCCCGAGTCGGACGAGGACTCCGACCGCGATCCGCTGGAGACGCTCGACGCCCAGGGCACCGGCGAGGCGGCGGAAAGCGCCGCCGATCAGGCCGAGCGCGGCCAGATCATGGCGATCATCGAGGCTGAGATCCGCAAGCTGCCCGCCCGTCAACGCGAGGCGTTCCTGATGCGTTACTGGGAGGACATGGACGTGGCGGAGACCGCCGCCGCCATGGGTTGCTCGGAAGGCAGTGTGAAAACGCACTGTTCCCGTGCAAATCACGCTTTGGCCGCCGCGCTGAAGGCCAGAGGGATCACCCTATGAACGAACTCGAATTCACCCGTCAGGTCCGTCGGCATCTGGAAGCGTCCACCGAGCGTCTTCCGTACAAGGTCACCCACCGCCTCGAGCAGGCGCGTACGGCCGCGCTCGCGCGCGTGCCGGCCGAGCAGACCGTCCTGTCCGCCGCCCCGTCGGGCGCGCTGTCGCTCTCGGGCTCCGGCCACGACGGCCCGTCGCTCTGGAAGAAGGCGCTGCTGAGCGCGCTGCCGCTGCTGATCCTCGTCGCCGGCCTGATCGCCATCGCCGAGTGGAGCGACATGGAGCAGGCCGACGAGACCGCCGACATCGACGCGGCCATGCTCGAGGACGACGTGCCGCTGTCCGCCTACGCGGACCGTGGCTTCGGTGTGTTCATCAAGAACACGGGGCAATGAGCGCAGCCGCCCCGAACCGCGCACGGTGGCCGCTGCGCCGCTTGGGCGCGCGCGCGGCCATCGCCGCGCTGTGCCTGGCCTGGGGGCTGCCGGCCGCCGTGGCCGACGAACCAACCGGCTCGGCGACCGCGGCCGGGTCTGCCGCCGCGACGCCGCCGGCCCTGTCGGCGTCGCAGGCCCCGGCGACGGACGCCGGCGCACCGTCTTCCGCAACACCCGCCCCCGGAGCCCCCGCTGCCGCAGGTGCCGCCCCCGCCGCCGGGTCCGCGGCCGCCGGGGCCACCTCCGGCGCCACGCCGCGTCCGGTCGTCGCCCCCCCGGCGCCGCCGCGCTCGCTCGTCGCGCTGGCGCAGCCGCTGTGGTCCGAGCTCACGCCGGCGCAGCGCGAAGTGCTCGCCCCGCTCGAGCCCAAGTGGAACGTGATGCCGCTGGCGCGCAAGCGCGTGTGGCTGAAGCTCGCCGACCGGATCCCCCGCATGGGCCCGGACGAGCGCGCGCGCGCGCTGCAGCGCATCCAGGAGTGGGCGACGCTCACACCCGAGGAACGGGCGCAGGCGCGCAACAACTACCGCCTGGCCAAGACACTGCCCAAGGACACGCGCGTGCAGCAGTGGGAGCAGTACCAGCAGCTGACGCCCGAGCAGCAGGCGGTGCTGCGCTCCAGCGGCTGGACGAGCAACACGGCGGCGCGCCACGCCGGCGCCCCCACCGGCCTCGCCAAGGAAGCGGCGCGCCCGCTCGCCAACACCGTGCCGCCGGCCCCCGCGCCGGCGGGTGACGCCGCACGCCGTTCCCCGCAGCCGTCGGGCGCCCGCTGATGACCGGCGCTGCGAACCTGCCCGCCGCGGGCCTGTGGCGGCGCTTCATGAGCATCACGTACGAGTGCGTGCTGCTCTTCGGCGTGCTGTTCTTCTTCAATTACGCCTTCTCGGCGCTGACCCAGTACAAGGGGCAGCCCGGCCCCATGCACTGGGCGTTCCAGGCGTTCAACGTCCTCGTGCTGGGCGCGTATTTCGCGGGGCAGTGGAGCGACGGCCGGCGCACGCTGCCGATGAAGACGATGCAACTGAGGCTCGTCACCCGCGAGGGTGCGGCCGTCGGGCGCGCGCGTGCCGTCGGCCGCTTCCTCGTGGCGCTGGCCATCCTGGTGGCGGCCGCCGCCGCCGGCACCTACGTGCACTGGTCGCTGTGGGTGCTGCTGCTGGCCTCGCCGGCCTGGGCCCTGTTCGACCGCGAGCAGCAGGCGCCGTACGACCGCATCGCCGGCACCCGGCTGGTGCACGACGCCCTCCCCCCGAAGCGCTGAGCCGGAGGCCGGGCGCCCGGGCTTCGGGCGCTCAGGCCCGCACGCAGTCCACGAAGTAGCGGTCGCCGCGCGGGTCGCGCTCGACCACCAGGCCGTGCACGTCGGTGGTGAAGCCGGGGAAGCGCTGGTTGAACGAGCGCGCGAACTTCAGGTACTCGACGATCGCGCGGTTGAAGCGCTCGCCCGGGATCAGCAGCGGGATGCCCGGCGGATACGGCGTCACCAGCATCGTCGTGATGCGGCCCTCGAGGTCGTCGATCGGCACCCGGTCGACCTCGCGGTGCGCCAGGCACTGGTAGGCGTCGGACGGCTTCATCACCGGCACCATGTCCGACAGGTACATCTCGGTGGTCACACGCGCGACGTCGTGCTTGCGGTACTCCTCGTGGATCTGCTGGGCCAGGTCGCGCAGGCCGGTGCGCTCGTACTGCGGATGCGCCTGCACGAACTCCGGCATCACGCGCCACAGCGGCTGGTTGCTGTCGTAGTCGGCCTTGAACTGCTGCAGCTCGGTGACCAGCGTGTTCCAGCGGCCCTTGGTGATGCCGATCGTGAACATCACGAAGAACGAATAGAGCCCGGTCTTCTCGACGACCACGCCGTGCTCGGCCAGGTACTTGGTGACGATCGCCGCCGGAATGCCCCAGTCGGCGAACTTGCCGTTGATGTCCAGGCCCGGCGTGACGAGCGTGGCCTTGATCGGGTCCAGCATGTTGAAGCCGTCGGCCAGCGCGCCGAAGCCGTGCCAGTCGTCGCCCGAGCGCAGGCACCAGCTGTTGCGCTCGCCGATGCCGCCCTCGGCCAGCTCCTGCGGGCCCCAGACGTGGAACCACCAGTCCTTGCCGAACTCGGCGTCGACCTTGCGCATCGCGCGGCGGAACTCCAGCGACTCGAAGATCGACTCCTCCACCAGCGCCTGTCCGCCGGGCGGCTCCATCATCGCGGCGGCCACGTCGCACGACGCGATGATCGCGTATTGCGGGCTGGTGGACGTGTGCATCAGGAACGACTCGTTGAAGCGGTAGTGGTCGAGCTGCCGCGTCTCCGAGTCCTGGATCAGGATCTGCGAGGCCTGCGACAGCCCGGCCAGCAGCTTGTGGGTGGACTGGGTGGAGAAGATCATCGAGTCCTTGCAGCGCGGGCGGTCGGGGCCGATCGCGTGGAACTCGTGATAGAACGGGTGGAACACCGCGTGCGGCAGCCAGGCCTCGTCGAAGTGCAGGTTCTCGACGTGCCCGCCGAGCAGCCGCTTGATCGTCTCGACGTTGTAGAGGACGCCGTCGTAGGTCGACTGCGTGATCGTCATCACCCGCGGCTTGACCGACTTGTCGCGTACCAGCGGGTTCGCCTCGATCTTGCGGCGGATGCTGTCGGGCGCGAACTCCGACTCGGGAATCGGGCCGATGATGCCGAGGTGGTTGCGCGTGGGCTGCAGGAAGATCGGCACCGTGCCGGTCATCATGATCGCGTGCAGGATCGACTTGTGGCAGTTGCGGTCGACGAGCACGACGTCGTCGGTGCCCACCGCCGAGTGCCAGACGATCTTGTTCGACGTCGACGTGCCGTTCGTCACGAAGAACAGGTGGTCCGAGCCGAAGATGCGCGCGGCGTTGCGCTCGGACGCCGCCACCGGTCCGGTGTGGTCGAGCAGCTGGCCGAGCTCGTCGACCGCGTTGCAGACGTCGGCGCGCAGCATGTTCTCGCCGAAGAACTGGTGGAACATCTGCCCGACCGGGCTCTTCAGGAACGCGACCCCGCCCGAGTGGCCCGGGCAGTGCCACGAGTACGAGCCGTCGTTGGCGTAGTGCACCAGCGCCTTGAAGAACGGCGGCGCCAGCGAGTTCAGGTAGTTGGTGGCTTCGCGGATGATGTACCGGGCGACGAACTCCGGCGTGTCCTCGAACATGTGGATGAAGCCGTGCAGCTCCTTCAGGATCTCGTTCGGGATGTGCTGCGAGGTGCGCGTCTCGCCGAACAGGAAGATCGGGATGTCGGCGTTGCGCCGCCGCGTCTCGGTGATGAACTTCTTCAGCTCGCGGATCGCGGAGCTCTCCTCGCCCTCCTCGCCGATCTCCTCGTCGTCGATCGACACCACGAAGGCCGACGCGCGCGCGGCCTGGTTGGCGACCATCGTCACGTCGATGTACGTGAACCCGCCCACCACCTCGATGCCCTGGTCCTCGATCGCCTTGGCGAGCGCGCGGATGCCGAGGCCGCTGGACGACTCGGACTTCCAGTCCTCGTCGATGATGATTACGGGGAAGCGGAATTTCATGGGGCAGCTCGCGATCTGGGCCGGGCGGGCGATTGAGGGGCGTGCCGGCTCGAGATGGGGCTGGCGCGCGCGGCAAAGACCGCATTATGACGGCGCGCGCATCGCAGCCAAGTGACGGCCGTCGCGCGCTGACACATGACACCGCCCCGGGCGGGTCGAGGCAGAACCCGACCCGCCGGGGAGGCGCATCGATCAGTGCACCACGCGCTCGAACGCGAACTTCCCGTCGCGGTAGTCCACCGGGATCACGTCCTTCGGACCGAACTTGCCTTCGAGCACCAGCCGCGCGATCGGGTTCTCGATCGACTGCTGGATCGCACGCTTCAGCGGCCGCGCGCCGTACACCGGATCGAAGCCCGCCTTGGCGATCTCCTCGAGCGCGGCGTCGGACACCGTCAGCGCCATGTCGTGCGCGGCCAGGCGCTTCTCGAGGTTGCGCAGCTGGATCTTCGCGATCGAGGCGATGTGCTTCGCGTCCAGACCGTGGAACACGACGATCTCGTCGATCCGGTTGATGAACTCGGGCCGGAACGCCTTCTTCACCTCGTCCATCACGGCCAGCTTGATCAGCTCGCCGTCGTTGGTCTTCGGGTCGGACGACAGGCGCTGGATCTCGTGGCTGCCGATGTTCGAGGTCATCACGATCACGGTGTTCTTGAAGTCCACCGTGCGGCCCTGCCCGTCGGTCATGCGGCCGTCGTCGAGCACCTGCAGCAGCACGTTGAACACATCCGGGTGCGCCTTCTCGATCTCGTCGAACAGGATCACGCTGTACGGCTTGCGGCGCACCGCCTCGGTCAGGTAGCCGCCCTCCTCGTAGCCGACGTAGCCCGGGGGCGCGCCGATCAGGCGGGCCACCGAGTGCTTCTCCATGAACTCGCTCATGTCGATGCGGATCAGGTGGTCCTCGGAGTCGAACATGAAGCCGGCCAGCGTCTTGCACAGCTCGGTCTTGCCCACGCCCGTCGGCCCCAGGAACAGGAACGAGCCGTACGGCCGGTTCGGGTCGGCCAGGCCGGCGCGCGAGCGGCGGATCGCGTCCGACACCAGGCGCACCGCCTCGTCCTGACCGACCACACGCTCGTGCAGCTTCTCTTCCATCTTCAGCAGCTTGTCGCGCTCGCCCTGCATCATCTTGCTGACCGGGATGCCGGTGGCGCGCGACACGACCTCGGCGATCTCCTCGGCGCCGACCTGGGTGCGCAGCAGCTTCGGCCGCCCGCCCTCGCCCGCCGCGGCCTTGCCCGACTCGGCCTCGCTGGCGGCCTTCAGGCGGCCTTCGAGCTCGGGCAGCTTGCCGTACTGGATCTCGGCGAGCTTGTCGAACTGGCCCTTGCGCTGCAGCTCGGCCATCTGCGCGCGCAGCTGGTCGATCTCGGCCTTGATCTGCGCCGAGCCCTGCACCGCGGCCTTCTCGGCACGCAGCAGCTCGTCGAGGTCGGCGTACTCCTTCTCGAGCTTCTCGATCTCGTCCTCGATCAGCTCGAGGCGCTTCATGGAGGCCTCGTCGGTCTCCTTGCGCACCGCCTCGCGCTCGATCTTGAGCTGGATGATGCGGCGGTCGAGCTTGTCCATCGACTCGGGCTTGGAGTCGATCTCCATCTTGATGCGCGCGGCCGCCTCGTCGATCAGGTCGATCGCCTTGTCGGGCAGGAAGCGGTCGGTGATGTAGCGGTTGGACAGCTCGGCCGCGGCGACGATCGCCGGGTCGGTGATGTCCACGCCGTGGTGCAGCTCGTACTTCTCCTGCAGCCCGCGCAGGATGGCGATGGTGGCCTCGACGGTCGGCTCGCCCACCAGCACCTTCTGGAAGCGGCGCTCGAGCGCGGCGTCCTTCTCGATGTACTTGCGGTACTCGTCGAGCGTGGTCGCGCCGATGCAGTGCAGCTCGCCGCGCGCCAGCGCCGGCTTGAGCATGTTGCCCGCGTCGATCGCGCCTTCGGCCTTGCCGGCACCCACCATGGTGTGGATCTCGTCGATGAAGACGATGGTCTGGCCCTCGTCGGCCGCGATCTCCTTGAGCACGGCCTTCAGACGCTCCTCGAACTCGCCGCGGAACTTGGCGCCCGCCAGCAGCGCGGCCATGTCCAGCACCTGCACGCGCTTGTTCTTCAGGGTGTCGGGCACCTCGCCGTTGACGATGCGCTGCGCCAGCCCTTCGACGATGGCGGTCTTGCCCACGCCGGGCTCGCCGATCAGCACCGGGTTGTTCTTGGTGCGGCGCTGCAGGATCTGGATGGCGCGGCGGATCTCGTCGTCGCGGCCGATCACCGGGTCGAGCTTGCCCTGGCGGGCCCGTTCGGTGAGGTCGATGCAGTACTTCTTCAGCGCCTCGCGCTGGCCTTCGGCCTCGGCGCTGCCCACCGACTGGCCGCCGCGCACGGCGTCGATCGCGGCCTCGATGGCGGCCCGCGTCAGGCCGGCCTCGCGCGCCGCGCGCCCGGCCTCGCCCTTGTCGTCGGCCAGCGCCAGCAGGAACATCTCGGTGGCGATGAACTGGTCGCCGCGCTTCATCGACTCCTTGTCGGACAGGTTCAGCAGGTTCACCAGCTCCCGTCCGACCTGCACCTCGCCGCCCGTGCCGCTGACCTGCGGCAGGCGCTTGAGCGCGCCTTCGAGCGCCGTCTTCAGCGAGGGCACGCGCACGCCGGCCCGCTCGAGCAGCGCACGGCCGGAGCCGTCGGGCTGCGCGATCACGGCCAGCAGCAGGTGGACGGGGTCGATGTACTGGTGGTCGTTGGCCAGCGCCAGGCTCTGGGCCTCGCCGAGAGCCTGCTGGAACTGCGTGGTGAGCTTGTCGAGTCGCATGGGCGTCGGATTCCACGTAAGGCGTAGGGATACGCTCGAATTCGGGGCGGTCGCTTATATTTCAAGGGACCCTCCACGGGGCGGCCGGGCGCGCCGTTCGTGCCCGGCGCCGCCGCCTCCGCACCAGGAATCCACCGCCGATGTCCGCCCTGTTCTCCCCCCTGCGCCTGCGCGCGCTCACGCTGCCCAACCGCGTCGTCGTCTCCCCCATGTGCCAGTACTCGGCCGTGGACGGCTGCGCACAGCCCTGGCACACGGTGCACCTGGGCCAGCTCGCCCTGGGCGGCACCGGCCTGCTGATCGTCGAGGCCACGGCCGTCGAGCCGGTGGGCCGCATCACGCCCGGCTGCCTGGGGCTGTACGACGACGCCACCGAGCGGGCGATGGCCGAGCTGGTGCGCACGCTGCGCCAGGTGTCGCCCACGCCGCTGGCGCTGCAGATCGGGCACGCCGGCCGCAAGGGCTCCAGCGGCCGCCCCTGGGACGGCGGGCAGCTGATCCCCGAGACCGCCGGCGGCTGGCGCCCGGTCGGCCCGTCGGCGCTGCCGCACCTGGAGAGCGAAACGCCGCCGCATGCGCTGACGGCAGACGACCTCGCCGCCCTGCGCGCGCGCTTCGTCGACACCACGCTGCGCGCCGACCGCGCCGGCTTCGATGCGCTCGAGCTGCACGCGGCGCACGGCTACCTGCTGCACCAGTTCCTCAGCCCGCTGGCCAACCAGCGCACCGACGCCTATGGCGGCAGCCTCGAGAACCGCATGCGCTTCCCGCTGGAAGTGTTCGCGGCGGTGCGTGCGGCGTGGCCCGTGCACAAACCGCTGGGCGTGCGCATCAGCGCCACCGACTGGGTCGACGGCGGCTGGGATCTCGACGGCAGCAAGGCGCTGGCCGCCGCGCTCGAGCGGCTGGGCTGCGACTGGATCGACGTGTCCAGCGGCGGCGTCAGCCCGCGCCAGAAGATCGCGATCGGGCCGGGCTACCAGGTGCCGTTCGCCGAGGCGATCCGCGCCACCGTGAAGATGCCGGTGATGGCCGTGGGCCTGATCACCGAACCGCAGCAGGCCGAGGACATCGTCGCGCAGGGCAAGGCCGACCTGGTCGCGCTGGCGCGCGGGCTGCTGCTCGATCCGCGCTGGGCCTGGCGCGCCGCCGCCGCGCTGGGCGCCACGGTGCAGGGCCCGCGGCAGTACTGGCGCTCGCAGTCGGCGCTGTCGCGCAACGTGTTCGGCGAGACGACCTTCGGGCAGCGCTGAGGCCCATCCCCATCGACCACCGCCGGCCGCCTCCGCGGACCGGCGCACCGGAGACCCCACCGTGGATCTGAACGACGGCCCCGAGTACCAGGCGTTCCGCGAGGAGGTGCGCACCTTCCTCGCCGAGCACGCCGATGTCGCCCCGCCCGCCGGTTCGCCGCGCGACAAGAAGGCCCGCGCCTGGCAGCGCCTGCTGCTGCAGCGCGGCTACACCGCCCGCACCATCCCGCGCGAATACGGTGGCGCCGGCCTGCCGGCCGACCTGCTGAAGTCGCGCATCCTGGCCGAGGAGTTCGCCCGCGCGCGCGTCAGTCCGGGCCTGGGCGGCCAGGGCATCTCGATGCTGGTGCCCACGCTGCTCGAGCTGGGCAGCGACGCGCAGAAGCGCCAGTTCATCCCGCCCACGCTGGCCGGCGAGATCACCTGGTGCCAGGGCTACTCCGAGCCCGGCGCCGGCAGCGACCTGGCCAGCCTGCGCACCTCGGCCGTCCTCGACGGGGACACCTGGGTGATCAACGGCCAGAAGATCTGGACCAGCACCGCGCTCACCGCCGACTGGATGTTCTGCCTGGTGCGCACCGAGCCCGACGCGCCCAAGCACCGCGGCATCAGCTTCCTGCTGTTCCGCATGGACACGCCCGGCATCGAGGTGCGCCCGCTGGTCGACATGACGATGAAGGCCAACTTCAACGAGGTCTTCTTCACCGACGTGCGCGTGCCCGCGCACCAGATCGTCAGCCGGCGCGGCGACGGCTGGCGCGTGGCCAACGTGATCCTCGGCAACGAGCGCGACTCGCTGGCCGACCCGAACGTCACGCAGGCCCGCCTGAACGGCCTGATCGAGGTGATGAAGAGCGAGACCGTCGACGGCACGCGCGTGATCGACGACCCGGTCTTCCTCGACCGGCTGATGCGCATCCAGGGCCGCGCGATGGCCATGCAGTACAACGACCTGCGCGTGCTCTCCAGCAAGCTCAATCCGGGCCAGGACGCCGACCTGGCGCGCCTGATCGTGAAGCTGCAGGGCACCGAGCTGCGCCACGAACTCGAGGCGCTGGCGATCGACGCGATGGGCGAGCGCGGGCTGTCCTTCGGCAGCAACCCCTACCTGCGCGACAACGGCACCTGGCAGCACTTCTACATGTACTACCTGGGCCTGATCATCGGTGGCGGCACCAACCAGATCCAGAAGAACATCATCGGCGAGCGCGGCCTCGGCCTGCCCCGCGAACCCTCGGCGAAAGGCGCGTGATGGAATTCGGACTCTCGCACGAACAGACCCTGCTGCGCGACAGCCTCGCGCAGTTCCTCGCCGACCGCGCGCCGCTGGCGCGGGTGCGCCGCTTCGCGGCCGAGAGCGCGGCCAATGCCGCAACCTCAGCCCCAACCCGCGCCGACGACATCACCGCCGGCCTGGCCGAGCTCGGCATCCCCGCCCTGCTGATCCCGGAAGCGCACGGCGGCGTCGGACTCACCCCGCTGGACGCCTGCGTGGTCGCCGAGACCCTGGGCTATCACGTGACGCCGGTGGCGTTCACCGCGTCGTCGGTGATGGTGCCCACCGCGCTGCGGCTGGCGGGCAGCGACGCGCAGCGGCTGGAGTGGCTGCCGCGCCTCGCGGCCGGCCAGACCGTGATCGGCGCGGCGATGGCCGAGCACACCGGCGCCCGCATGGACGCGGGCGTCACCGCCACCGACGGCCGGCTCGACGGGCGCGCGCTGTTCGTGCTCGACTACAGGGCCGACGCCTGGCTGGTGGGCGACACCGCGGGCGGGCTGCACCTGGTCGCGGCCGACGCGCCCGGCATCACCCGCCGCACGCTCGAGACCGTCGACGCCACCCGCCCGATCGGCGAGCTGGTGTTCGCGCGCACGCCGGCCGAGCGCCTGCCCGGGGCCACTGCCGACGTGTGCCGGCAGGTGATCGACCTGGGCCGCGCGATGCTGGCCGCCGACACGCTGGGCGCCGCGCAGTGCATGCTCGACCAGGCGGTGGCCTACGCGAAGCAGCGCGAACAGTTCGGCCGCGTGATCGGCTCGTTCCAGGCGGTCAAGCACCTGTGCGCCGAGATGGCCGCGCACCTGGAGCCGACGCGCGCGTTCGTCTGGTATGCCGGGCACCAGCTCGGCGAGAAGCCGCAGGACGCGCACGTCACCGTCTGCCAGCTCAAGGCGCACCTGTCGGAGGTCGGCCGCTTCGTGGCCAAGGCAGCCACCGAAGTGCACGGCGGCATGGGCTTCACCGACCTGGTCGGCCTGCACTACTGGTTCAAGCGCATCGGCTTCGACCGCCAGATGCTGGGCACCCCGGAACGGCTGCGCGTGGAGGCGGCACGCGCGCAGGGCCTGATTTCATAAAGCGAACGAGCGTTCACTCGCCCCGCGATCTCGTATTATCCCCATCACCCTCCAGGAGGAGGCTACACGATGAGTACCCAACAAAGCAAGGCCCTTGGGTTCGGTCTGAACCCGCAGGACGAACTGAACGACCTGCGCATCTCCGACAAGGCGATGCCGCTGCTC
>JAKOZZ010000159.1 GCA_029779755.1 Pseudomonadota bacterium | reverse complement strand
CTCGACGCCGTCGACCCGACCAAGCGCAGGCGCATCGCCCGCGAGACGCTCGACATCTACGCGCCGATCGCCAACCGGCTGGGCCTGCGCAGGCTGTTCCTCGAGCTGCTCGACCTCTCGTTCAAGGCCACCTACCCCAACCGCTACCGCGTGCTGCGCAAGGCGATGCTGGCGGCCCGCGGCAATCGGCGCGAAGTGCTGGGCCGCATCCTCGAAGCGGTGCAGAAGAGCCTGCCCGAAGCCGGCGTGCCCGCCGAGGTGTATGGCCGGGAGAAGGCGCTCTACGGCATCTACCGCAAGATGGTCGACAAGCACCTGCCGTTCTCGAAGGTGCTCGACATCTACGGCTTCCGCGTCGTCGTCGACACCGTCGCGCAGTGCTACCTGGCCCTGGGTGCGCTGCACGCGACGTTCAAGCCGGTGCCCGGGCGCTTCAAGGACTACATCGCGATCCCCAAGGTCAACGGCTACCAGTCGCTGCACACCACGCTGGTCGGTCCGTTCGGCACCCCGGTCGAGTTCCAGATCCGCACGCGCGACATGCAGCGCGTGGCCGAATCGGGCGTCGCCGCGCACTGGCTGTACAAGGCCGCGGAAGACAGCTTCTCCGACCTGCAGAAGCGCACGCACCAGTGGCTGCAGTCGCTGCTCGACATCCAGAGCCAGACCGGCGACTCGCTCGAGTTCATCGAGCACGTGAAGGTCGACCTGTTCCCGGACGCCGTCTACGTGTTCACGCCCAAGGGCCGCATCCGTGCGCTGCCGCGGGGCGCCACCGTCGTCGACTTCGCCTACAGCGTGCACACCGACGTGGGCGACCAGGCGGTGGCCGCGCGCGTCAACCAGGAACAGGTGCCGCTGCGCACCGTGCTGCAGAACGGCGACGTGGTCGAGATCATCACCGACCCCAACTCCAAGCCGAACCCGGCCTGGCTGGGGTTCGTGCGCACCGGCAAGGCACGCGCCGAGATCCGCCACTTCCTGAAGACGATGAACCTGACCGAGTCGATCGGACTCGGCAAGCGCCTGCTCGAACAGGCGCTCGCGGCGCTGCGCATCGATGCGGCCGCGATCGACCCGGCGGCCTTCGAGCGCGGCGCCCGCGATCAGGGGGCGCGCTCTCCCGAGGAACTGTTCGCCGACATCGGGCTCGGCAAGCGGCTGGCGCCGATCGTCGCGCGCTCGATCGCACTGCAGTTCTCCGGCAAGCCGGCGGCTGCGCTGATCGTGCCGCGGCCGGCGCCGATCTTCGTCAACGGCACCGAGGGCTCGGCGGTGCAGTACTCGCCCTGCTGCTTCCCGCTGCCCGGCGACCCGATCATCGGGCACCTGCGCGGCGGCCACGGGCTGCAGCTGCACCGCGCCGACTGCGCCAATGCCGAGCGCCAGCGCGTCAAGGATGCCGAGCGCTGGATCGACGTGCAGTGGGCGGAAGACATCAAGGGCACGTTCCGCTGCGGGATCGAACTGCTGGTCACCGACGACCGCGGCGTGCTGGGCAAGGTCGCGGCCGAGATCGCCGCCTCGGAAGCCAACATCCTGCACGTGTCGATGGACGGCGACGCCGGCCAGACCGCGCAGCTGCGGTTCGCGCTGCAGGTGCGCGACCGCGTGCATCTCGCGCAGGTGATCCGCAACCTGCGCCGGCTGGCGGAAGTCACCCGCATCAGCCGATCCTGAGGATCAGTCCGGGTCCGGGTACCGGATCTCCAGCACCTCGAGCTCGTCGACGCCCGCCGGCGTGCGCAGGCTGACGACGTCGCCCTCCCGGGCCTTCAGCAGCGCCTTGGCCACCGGGGCGATCCAGCTGATGCGCCCCGCCAGCGGATCGACCTCGTCGATCCCCACGATGGTGACCGTCTCCTCGCTGGCGCCGTTGCGCAGGTAGGTGACGGTGGCACCGAAGAACGCCTGGTCGCGGCTCTGCTGCTGCCCCGGATCGACGACGACGGCGGCATCCAGCCGTCTGGTCAGGAATCGGATCCGCCGGTCGATCTCCCGTAGACGGCGCTTGCCGTAAATATAGTCTCCGTTCTCGGAGCGGTCGCCATTGGACGCGGCCCAGGAGACGGTGCGCACGACCTCCGGCCGCTCGACGTCGATCAGTTGCAGCAGCTCGGCGCGGATGCGCGCATGCCCGGCCGGGGTGATGTAGTTCTTCGGCGCATCGGGCCCCGCGGGCTCGGGCGGCAGGTCGTCCTCGTCGCCGTCCCCGTCGGTCTCACGCACGAATGCCTTGTTCATGGCGGAACTAGTTCCTCTTCGTCGAACGCAGATGCGTGCAGCATGGACGCGTCTCCGAGCACGCGCATCGATGAACCCTGCCGACCTTCCCTTCCGGGCCTCCGGAACGCACACGCCTGCGGACGATCCGCTCGCCCATGCCGAGGCGCTGACCGAACACGCCCTGTGGCTGCTCGAGTACGCCACATCGGACACCCCGACCGTCGAGGACGTGCCGGCCGCGGCGACCGCGCTGCTCGATCAGCTCGTCGATGCGCTCGACGCCTGCAGGGAGCGGATGCCCCATGCCGAACTGAGCAGCACGGACCTCGGCGCCATCACAGAGTGGCGGACGATCCTGCGCGGGTACATGCGGGCGGAGCGACCCCGACGAACCGCTCACCCGCCCGCCACGGACATCTGATCGATCAGGATCGAGCCCGTACGGCGGCCGCCGCGCTGGATCACGTCGCTGCCCACGGCGACGATGCCGTGGAACATGTCGCGCAGGTTGCCGGCGATGGTGATCTCCTCGACCGGATGGCGGATCTTTCCGCCTTCGACCCAGAATCCGCCGACGCCGCGCGAGTAGTCGCCGGTCACGTAGTTGACGCCCTGCCCCATCAGGTCGGTCACGAACAGCCCCGTGCCCAGACGTTCGAGCATCGCCGGCAGATCGTCGAGCTGACGGGTCAGCCGACTGGTCAGCGCCAGGTTGTGCGCCCCACCGGCGTTGCCGGTGGTCTTCATGCCGAGCTTGCGCGCCGAGTAGGTGGACAGGAAGTACCCGTCGAGGCGGCCGCCGCTGACGACCTGGCGACGCGTGGTGGCGACGCCTTCGCT
Organism: Pseudomonadota bacterium; assembly: GCA_029779755.1. Classification (GTDB taxonomy): domain Bacteria; phylum Pseudomonadota; class Gammaproteobacteria; order Burkholderiales; family Burkholderiaceae_E; genus Quisquiliibacterium. The sequence continues at coordinate 2,110 of JAKOZZ010000159.1, read as the reverse complement.
GTCGAAGGCCGCGCTGCCCAGTTCGGCCGGGATGGTCGGGTCTTCGACGATGTCGATGTGGGGCGCGAACACGTCCTTGCCGAGCGCATCGACCAGGAAGCTGGTGCGCCGGTACAGGGCGCCGCCGCTCACCGCCTGCACGAAGTGGCCGAGCAGCCCGCAGGCCAGCGGCGACTCGAACAGCACCGGCACCTTGCGCGTCGACAGACGACGTGCGCCCAGCCGGGACAGCGCGCGTTCGGCGGCGTAGCGCCCGAGCTTCTCGGGATCGGCCAGGCGGGACGGCACGGCCGAGGCGCTGTACCAGTCGTCGCGCTGCATGGCGCCGCGGCGCTCGGCGATGGGCGCGCAGGTGATCGCATGGCGACTGTAGGGATAGCCGCCGGCGAACCCTTGAGAGTTCGCGGTGACGAAGTGGCCGTGGCTGACGTTGACCGATGCGCCATCGGAGTTGCGGATGAGCGGGCTGGCGGCGAAGGCCGCCGCCTCGATCCGGCAGGCCAGGTCGATCGCCTGATCGACGCCCAGGTCCCAGGGGTGGAAGAGGTCCAGGTCGGGCTGTGCGGTGGCGAGCGTGTCGGGGTCGGGCAGGCCGGCGCAATCGTCCTCGCCGGTGAAGCGTGCGATCTGGTAGGCGGCATCGACCGTGTCGTGCAGCGCGCGCGCGGAGAAGTCGCTGGTGCTGGCGTGCCCGCGGCGACGACCGATGTAGACGGTGACGCCCACCCCCTTGTCGCGCGTCTGCTCGATCGTCTCGACCTTGCCGCGGCGCACGTTCACCGTCAGCCCGGTCGACTCGGAGGCGTCCACCGCGGCGTCGCTGGCGCCGAGCCGGCGCGCGGTCTGCAGCACCTCTGCCGCGATCTGGTGCAGCCGTTCATTCGAGTAGTCGAACATCGTGACTCCGGTGCGCGCCGCGGACCGGAAACGGGCGCCGCTGCCATGGGGTGTATCGAGCCAAGTATCATAGCAGCGTGAAACACAAGGACCGCCCGCACGGCGAGGCGCCGGCGCATGACGCCGACGCGCCTTCCCCCTACCGCAAGCCCAGCAAGTCGCAGCTCAAGCGCGACATGACCGCGCTGCAGGAACTCGGCGAGGCACTGCTGCGCCTGCAGCCCTCGAAGCTGAAGCGCCTGCCGCTGCCGCCCGACCTGGTCGACGCGATCGAACTGGCGCAGCGCATCACCTCGCGCGAGGGGCTGCGCCGGCAGCGTCAGTACATCGGCCGCCTGATGCGCGATGTCGATGCGCAGCCGATCCGCGACGCACTCAGCGTGGACGGCACCCGCCACCGCAGCGAGGTGGCGCGCATGCACACCGCCGAGCACTGGCGCGATCGCATGCTCGCCGCCCCCGATGCGCTGGCGCAGTTCCTGGCCGAGCATCCGGGCGCTGCCGTGTCCGGCGCGACCGGGCCCGGCACCACCGGGTCCGGGACCAGCGGGACCGGCACCGACGCCCCGGTCGACTGGACTGCGCTGATCGAGGCTGCGCGCCAGGAGAAGTCGCGCGACCAGCCCGGACGCAGCTACCGCGACCTGTACCGCCTGCTGTATCGCGTGCTCGAAGCCGAATCCGGCAGCACCGCCGGCAGCGGCGGCGCTCATCCCGCCCATGCCACCGACGCCACCGCAGACCTGCCGGACGCCGACGACGGACCGCCCATGCCTGCGCGACGCGGGCGCGCACGCCGCAAGGCGGCCGCCCTCGGGGACGAACCCGCACGAGACGACGATGACCAGTGACACCGCCCGCCCGCCGGTCCGTATCGGACTGGTCTCGATCAGCGATCGCGCCTCGCAGGGCGTCTATCAGGATCAGGGGCTTCCGGCGCTCGAGCAGTGGCTGGCGTCGGCGCTGATCACGCCGTGGACACCGGTGACGCGACTGATCCCGGACGAGCGTCCGGTGATCGAACGCACCCTGATCGAACTCGTCGACCAGGAAGGCTGCGCGCTGGTGCTGACCACCGGCGGCACGGGGCCGGCGATCCGTGACGTCACGCCGGAAGCCACGCTCGCGATCGGCGACCGCGAGATGCCCGGCTTCGGCGAACAGATGCGGCAGATCAGCCTGAACTTCGTGCCGACGGCGATCCTGTCGCGTC
>JAKOZZ010000147.1 GCA_029779755.1 Pseudomonadota bacterium | reverse complement strand
GAACACGTGGGATGCGATCACGTAGTCGAGCGGCGCGAACGGCGCCAGCGCCTCGTCGAGCGGCTTGCCGGCGAGGACCACGTCGACGTCGACGATCGCGGCCTTGTCGATCGCCGGATTCTCGGCATGCTGGCGGCGCAGCGCTTCGGTGGACAGGAAATCGGCGTAGAGGATCGCGCCTTCGTCGCGGCGCACGATGGGGCTGCACAGCGGGCCGATCTCGAGCCCCTTGCCCGAGGCCACCGGCAGACCTGCGCGGATCAGCGCGTTCCGGTCGGACACGCGTGACGCCTCACATCACCGGACGCGGACGCGGCACCCGGAGGGCACGGGACGACGCCGACACGACCGGCGCGATCGGCGCATGCATGGAAGGGGCGGGCTCGGATCGCACGACGGCATGCTCGGGCCGCACGGAAACGCGCTCGGGCCCAGGACCGCGTGCGACCGAAGGCGCGGGGGCTTCGGCCGAGGTGACCGTCTCGACCCCGAGCCGCGCCATCGCCACGTCGAATCCCAACCCGACGAGCGAGAGCGCCACCAGCACGACCATGCCGAACCCCGCCAGCCGGCGCATGGCCGCTTCCGCGTCCGGCACGACCCGGCGCGCGGGCGCACGGCGCTGCCCGGCGGGATCCGCGGGCAGGTCATGGAACAGGGACGAGGAGGTGTGTGGTTGCACTGATGGGGTACCGGGCCGGTCGGGGGGAAGGCTCCGCCCCAAACACGCCGGCAAGAGTATCCCGAGCCCCGCCGCCGTGCCACTATCCGAAAGGAGATGATTATGCCGTGAAATTGTGCACGGCAACAGAATTTCTAATCACTAGGGATTAGACGCGGCACCCGGACCGTGACCCAGGCACGGCCCGGGCGGTGCCCGGGCCGCGGCCGCGTCACGCCGTCACGAAGCTGCGGCCGCCGTCTGCCGCTCCGCCGACAGACTGGCCACCAGGCCCAGCAGCTCGTCCTCGGAGTACGGCTTGCCCAGGTAGGCGTTGACGCCGAGCGACAGCGCGAAGTTGCGGTGCTTGTCGGCCGTGCGCGAGGTGATCATCACGATCGGGATGTGCTTGAAGCGTTCGTCCGAGCGGATGTTGCGCGTGAGGTCGAAGCCGTCCATGCGCGGCATCTCGATGTCGACGAGCATCACGTCCGGCACCGTCTCCTGCATCTGCCGGAGCGCGTCGACACCGTCCTTGGCCAGCAGCACCTGATAGCCTTCGCGCACCAGCAGGCGCTGGGTGACCTTGCGCACCGTCAGCGAATCGTCGACGACCATCACGACCGCCGGCAGCGGCTGCGCCATCACGGCGCTGATCGACGGCGTCTGCACCACGCGGTCGAGCACCTCGCCGGCGGCGACCTGCGCCAGCGCCACCGGATTCACGATCAGCACGATCTCGCCGTTGCCCAGCACGGTGGCGCCCGAGACGCCGCGCACGCGCGCGACCTGCGGCCCCACGTTCTTGACGACGACCTCCTGGTTGCGCGTCACGTCGTCGCAATGCAGCGCGATCCGCTGGTGGCCGGAGCGCACGATCACGACCGGCGAATAATGCTGCGCGACCGGGCTGAGGTCGGGCTGCTCGACCAGGGTGCCGAGGTAGAAAAGCGGCACGCGCGCGCCCTGCCATTCGACGAAGTGGTCTTCGTAGGCCGCTGCCAGCGCCTGCGGCTTGAGCTGCAGCACCTGCTCGACGCTCGACGACGGCACCGCAAAACGCACCTTGCCGGCGGCCACCAGCACGACCTGCGACACCGCGAGCGTCAACGGCAGGTGGATGGTGAAGCGCGTCCCCTGCCCCGGCGTGGACTCGGTCTCGATCCGACCGCCCAGCGTGACGACTTCGGAGCGCACGACGTCCATGCCGACGCCGCGACCGCTGATCTCGGTGACGGACGAGGCGGTGGTGAATCCGGGCGCGAAGATCAGGTCGGCCAGCTCGCGCGGCGTGGGCGACGACTGTTCGGCGATCAGCCCCAGCGCGACGGCGCGGGCGCGGATGCGCTCGTAGTCGAGGCCGCCGCCATCGTCGGCCAGCGACAGCACGATCTCGCGGCCCTCCTGACGGACCTCGACGGTGACCTCGCCGGTCTCGGACTTGCCCGCGGCGACGCGGCGATCGCGCGGCTCGACGCCATGCGCGACCGCGTTGCGCAGCAGATGCTCGATCGGCCCGGCCATCTGTTCGAGCACACCGCGGTCGACCTCGACGCCCGAGCCGCGGATGTTCAGGTGCACACGCTTGTCGAGCGCCTTCGCGGCCTGTCGCACGACGCGGTAGAGGCGGTCGCCGATCGAGCCGAACTGCACCATGCGCACCCGCATCAGGTTCTGCTGCAGGTCGCGCAGCACCTGTCCCTGACGGTGGAGGTCCTGCGCCGCCTCGTCGAGGTTG
>JAKOZZ010000103.1 GCA_029779755.1 Pseudomonadota bacterium | reverse complement strand
TGCGTGTTCCCGGCGTACGAGGACACCTGGTACTACCTGTGGCGCGAGCGCCGGCTGCCGTCGAACGTCGATCCGTTCGACGCGCGGCTCGACGACCCGCTCGAGCGGGCGCGCCTGCGCAAGGTGTTCGAGCAGGGGCTCGACCGCACGGTGGGGCACGTGCTGCCGATCGCCCGCAACGAGGGTCCCGGCGCGCGCTGGCGCAGCGGCCCGTGGTTCCTGCGCGCGCAGCGCTGCTACCTGGTGCCCGGCGACTCGCCGATGGGGTTCCGGCTGCCGCTCGACGCGCAGCCGTGGGCGGCGCCTGCGGACCGGTCCTGGGTGCAGGTGCCCGACCAGTCGCAGGGGTTCCCGCCGTTGCCGCCCTATCAGCAGATCCGGCAGCAGTTGCCGGGCGTGGCGGGCGTGACGGGCGTGACGGGCGTGGCGGGCGTGGCGGGCGTGGCGGGCGTGGCGGATGCGTGCGACGCGCCGCAGGCCCCGGGCTCGGCCGACGCCGGGGCATCCCGGGCGCCGGGTCTGTTCGAATCGGCGTCCTGGATCACGCGCACCGCCCTGTGCGCGGAGCCGCGCGACGGTCGGCTGCATCTGTTCCTGCCGCCGTGTGCCGCGCTCGACGACTACCTGGAACTGGTGGCGGCGATCGAGGCGACCGCGGCCGATCTGCGCGTGCCGGTGGTGCTCGAAGGCTACGAGCCGCCGCGCGACCCCCGCATCACGCACCTGCGGGTGACGCCCGACCCCGGCGTGATCGAGGTCAATGTGCAGCCGGCCGCCTCCTGGTCCGAACTGGTCGAGCAGACGACGTTCCTGTACGAGGCCGCGCATGCCTCGCGCCTGTCGACCGAGAAGTTCATGCTCGACGGGCGTCACACCGGCACCGGCGGGGGCAACCACTTCGTGCTGGGCGCCGAGCGCGTCCTCGATTCGCCGTTCCTGCGCCGGCCGGACCTGCTCGCCAGCATGGTCGGCTACTGGCTGAACCATCCGTCGCTGTCGTACCTGTTCTCCGGGCTGTTCGTCGGACCGACCAGCCAGGCGCCGCGCATCGACGAGGCGCGCAGCGACGCGGTGCACGAGCTCGAGATCGCCTTCGCCGAGATCGCCCGGCTGAGCGACCGGCCGCCCGGCGGGATCCCGCCCTGGACCGTCGACCGCATCCTGCGCAACCTGCTGACCGACGTCACGGGCAACACCCACCGCGCCGAGTTCTGCATCGACAAGCTCCATTCGCCCGACGGGCCCGCCGGCCGCCTGGGGCTGCTCGAGATGCGCGCGTTCGAGATGCCGCCGCACGCGCGCATGAGCCTGGCGCAGCAGGTGCTGATGCGCGCGCTCGTGATGCGCTTCTGGCGCGCGCCCTACCGGCCTGCACGGCTGCGCCGCTGGGGCACGGAACTTCACGACCGCTTCATGCTGCCCCACTTCGTGTGGGAGGACTTCACCGACGTGCTCGACGAACTCGCCGCGGCCGGCTATGTGCTGAAGCCCGAATGGTTCGCGCCGCATTTCGAGTTCCGCTTCCCCAGACTGGGCGACTTCGCGGCCCGCGGCGTCGAGGTGGAGCTGCGGCTGGCGCTGGAGCCCTGGCACGTGCTGGGCGAGGAGGGCGCCGCGGGCGGCACGGTGCGCTACGTCGATTCGTCGCTGGAGCGCGTGCAGGTGGCGGTGCGCGGGCTGGTCGACGACCGGCACGTGCTGACCTGCAACGGGCGGCCGGTGCCCCTGCAGCGCACCGGCCGGGTCGGCGAGTTCGTCGCCGGCGTGCGCTACCGGGCGTGGTCGCCGCCGTCGGGCCTGCATCCGACGATCGGCGTGCACGCGCCGCTCACCTTCGACCTCGTCGACCGCTGGATGGGGCGTTCGATGGGCGGCTGCCAGTATCATGTCGCCCACCCCGGGGGGCGCAACCACGACACGTTTCCGGTCAACGCGTACGAGGCCGAGGCGAGGCGGCTGGCGCGCTTCTTCCGGATCGGGCACTCGCCCGGCGCGGTCCGCGTCGTCGACGAACCGCGCAATCCCGACCATCCGTTCACGCTCGATCTGAGGCGCCCTGTTTGACGAAGCACGCTGACCTGCTGGCCGCCTATCCGCCCGCGCGGGACCGGTTCGACGAGCTGTTCGAGGCGCCGCTGCGCCCGCGCGCGCACTGGTCGACGATGATCGCGCGGATGGCGTCGGTGGGCGCCCGCCAGATCGGCGAGCGCCTGCAGTCGGCCGAGCGGCAGATCCGCGAGCACGGCATCACGTACAACGTGTACGCCGACCCCCAGGGCCTCGACCGCCCCTGGGAGCTCGACGTGCTGCCGCTGCTGATCCCGCAGCAGGAGTGGCACGAGATCGAGGTCGCGATCGCGCAGCGCGCCCGTCTGCTGAACCTGATCCTCGCCGACCTGTACGGGCCGCAGACGCTGATGCGCGAGGGATGCGTGCCGCCCGAGCTCGTGTTCGGGCACGGCGGGTTCGTGCGCGCCGCGCACGGCGCACGTCTGGCGTCCGGCATGCATCTGCACGTGTATGCGGCCGACCTCGCGCGCGCGCCCGACGGCCGCTGGTGGGTGCTGGCCGACCGCACGCAGGCCCCGTCCGGTGCCGGCTATGCGCTGGAGAACCGGCTGATCGTGTCGCGGGTGTTTCCCGAGCTGTACCGTGACCTGCGGGTCGAGCACCTGGCCGCGTTCTTCGCGACGCTGCGCGACGCGCTCGCGCACTACGCGCCGCGCGACGACGGGCCGGTGCGCACGGTGCTGCTCACGCCCGGCCCCTACAACGAGACGTATTTCGAGCACGCCATGCTGGCGCGCTACCTGGGGTTCCCGCTGGTGGAGGGCGGCGACCTCACCGTGCGCGACGGGCGGGTGTGGCTGAAGACGCTGGACGGACTGCAGCGGGTGCACGCGATCCTGCGCCGGCTGGACGACGGGTATTGCGACCCGCTCGAGCTGCGCCCCGACTCCGCGCTCGGCGTGCCCGGACTCACCGACTGCATGCGCACCGGCTCGGTCCTGATCGCCAACGCGCTGGGTTCGGGGGTGCTCGAGTCCGGTGCGATGCTCGGGTTCCTGCCCGCGCTCGCCCAGCGTCTGCTCGGCGAGCCTCTGAAGATGCCGTCGGTCGGCACCTGGTGGTGCGGCGAGCGCGCCGCGCGCGAGGACGCGTTCGCGCGGATGGACGCGCTGGTGTTCAAGCCGGCCGATCCGGCGCATCCGTTCGAGCCGGTGTTCGGGCAGGATCTGGACGCCGACGCGGCGCGCGCACTGCGCCGGCGCGTGATGCGCCATCCCGGGCGGTACATCGCCCAGGAACTGGTGCGCCTGTCGCAGGCGCCGGTGCTCACGGGCGCGGCGCGCGGGGGCGTGGGCGCACGCGCGATCGGCATGCGGGTGTTCGCGGTCGCCACGCCCGGCGGGTACGTGGTGATGCCGGGCGGGCTGACACGGGTCGCGGCCAGCAACGAGGCGCGCGTCGTGTCGATGCAGCGGGGGGGCGCCTCCAAGGACACCTGGGTGCTGTCGCAGCGGCCGGTGAACGCGTCCTTCTCGCTGCTGCGCTCCACCGTGTCGGCCGGCGAACTCGTCCGTGCGGGGGCCGCGCTGCCCACGCGGATCGCCGAGAACCTGTTCTGGTTCGGCCGCTATGCCGAGCGCTGCGACGACGCGGCGCGCCTGTTGCGCCTGACCCTGTCGTACCGGCTCACCGCCGCCGACGAGGACCGCGTCGCGACCGATGCCCTCGTGGCCCTGTCGCGCCGGTTCGGTCTGCTGCAGCCGGACGACGAGGACATCGACGCCGGGCTGCTCGCGTCCGCGTCGCTGGAGCGGCGTGCGCTGGGCCTCGCCGGCAATCTGCGCCAGCTCGCGCGCGTGGCCTTCACGCTGCGCGACCGCCTGTCGATGGACAACTGGCGCACCCTCAACGGCCTGACGCAGGATCCCGCCTTCGACCGGCCGCTGTCGCTGATCGATGCGCTGGCGTGGCTCGATCGCGCGATCGCCGGCGTCATGACGCTGTCGGGGTTCGCCCTCGACGGGATGACGCGCGACGCCGGCTGGCGCCTGCTGTCGATCGGGCGACGGGTCGAGCGCCTGGCGTTCACCTGCCTGGCGCTGCAGACCGCCGTCGACGAAGGACGCGCCGCCGGACTCGGCTGGCTGCTGGAGCTCGCCGATTCGATCATCACCTACCGGGCGCGCTACACGAGCGCACCCGAGTGGCTGCCGGTGCTCGACCTGCTCGTGCTCGACCGCGCGAATCCGCGCTCGGTGCTCTATCAGGCCTCCGGCATCGCCGACTTCCTGCAGCGTCTCGAGCCGGTGCTCGGCGACTGCGGCGGCGCACTGATCGAGGCACCGATCCGGCTGGCCGCCGCACTCGACCCGGCACGTGACCTGAATCCCGAGAGCCCCCGGCTGCGGACCGCGCTCGATGCCTTGCGTGCCGCCGCCTTCGCGGTGAGCGACCGGCTGTCGCTGCAGGTGTTCAGCCATGGCAATGCCGAGCGCCTGAGCGCGGTCAACGCATGAACGCGGACGGCGCATGAGCGCGGCGACGACAGCGGCCACGGTCCGCTACCGGGTCCGGCACGAGACAGCGTACCGGTACGCGCACACGGCCGAGCATGCCTGGCAGCGTGCGCACCTGCGTCCGCGGTCGGCGCCCTACCAGCGGCTGCTGCAGCACGCGCTGACGATCACGCCCGAACCGACCGAGCGCCGCAGCGACCAGGACTTCTTCGGCAACCCGGTCGAGCACTTCGCACTGGCCCGTCCGCACACGGCGTCGAGCGTGCACGCCGAATCGATCGTCGAGGTCGATCCGCACGGACCGCCGCCCGACGCGCCCTCGCCCGGCTGGGAGGACGTCCGGGAGGCGGCCGTCTCCGCGGGGGCGGCGACCCGATTCGAGCTCGCCCAGTTCGTCTTGTCGTCGCCGGCGGTTCCGCGCTCCGGCGCATGCGCCCGGCTCGGTGCCGCCGAGTTCACGCCGGGGCGGCGCTGGCTGGACGCGCTCTCGGGCCTCGCCCGGCGCATCCACCGCGAGTTCGAGTTCGATCCCTCGGCCACGACGGTGGCCACGCCGCTGGACGAGGTGCTGCGTCTGGGGCGTGGCGTGTGCCAGGACTTCGCGCACCTGATGGTGGCCGGCCTGCGCTCGATCGGCCTGCCGGCGCGCTACGTCAGCGGCTACCTGCTCACGCATCCGCCCGCAGGCCAGCCGCGCCTGGTGGGCGCGGACGCGTCGCACGCCTGGGTGTCGGCCTGGTGCCCGGGGCTGGGATGGGTCGACGTCGATCCCACCAACGGGAAACTCGCCGACACCGAGTTCGTGACCCTCGCCTGGGGACGCGAGTATGGCGACGTCGCGCCGCTGCGCGGCGTGGTGCGCGGCGGGGGCGAGCACGTGCTGTCGGTGGCGGTCACGGTCGATCCGCTGGAGTAGGGCAGAATTCGGCCCCTGGCCGGTGATTCCTTCGGCCGAACGCGGATTCCATCTCATGGCGACACCTTTCACCAATGCCGTCCCCGTGTCGCAGATTCCGACCGTCGGGGACGTGCGGATCGACGCGCTGCTGGGCCCGCTGCGCTGGGGCGCGGGCACCTCCCCGTCACCGGTCGAGTTGAGCTTCAGCTTCGCCGACACCACCAGCGTCTGGTCCCTGGCCGCGGCCGACTACGCGCCGGGCACCTCCAACGTGGATCCGGGCAGCGGCGTGTTCGCGCTCGATCCCGTGATGCGCGATGCCGTGCGCGCGGCGCTTGCCTCCTGGGCCGCCGTGGCGAACGTGCGGTTCGTGGAGGTGACCGAGACGGCGACCGACGTGGGGGAGCTGCGGTTCGCCTGGACCGCGCTCGATCCCGACGATCAGTCCCGTGCATTCGAGCCTGCGGCCACGGCCAAGGCGGGCGACGTCTGGCTGAACGCGCTCGCGCCCTGGGGGGACGGTGCGGCACCCGGCACGTACGGGTACTCGACGCTGCTCCACGAGATCGGACATGCGCTGGGCCTCAAGCATCCGTTCGAGGGTGCGACCGTGCTGCCGGAGCAACATGACGCGTACGTCAACACGCTGATGACGTACAACGCGTCGGTGGTGTCGCCCGGTTCATGGGCGGAGTTCGAGCCGACCACGCCGATGCTCTACGACATCCTCGCGCTGCAGGCGATCTACGGCGCGAACAATGCCTGGCGCACCGGCGACGACACGTACGTGTTCGTTCAGGGGCAGTCGTACCTCCAGACGCTCTGGGATGCGGGCGGCAACGACACGATCGTGTGGGAGGGTTCGAGCGAGTCGGCGACGATCGATCTGCGCGAGGGGGCGGTCAGCGATCTCGGCAACGCGCTGGTGTACTGGGATTTCGCGTTCTCGCGCTCCTGGACCGACGATCTGTCGGTCGGCATTGCATTCGGCACGTCGATCGAGAATGCGACCGGTGGGGACGCGGCCGACACGCTCGTCGGCAACGACCGTCCGAACATGCTGACGGGGCGTGCCGGCGACGACCGGCTGACGGGCGGGGTCGGCAACGACGTGCTCGACGGCGGACCGGGCAACGACGTGCTCGACGGCGGCATCGGGCTGGACACGGCGGTCATCTCCGGGACGTTCGCCGCGCACGCGATCGGCTGGACCGGCACCGACTGGTACATCGCGCCCTACCCGGGCCAGTCGGACAGCGGCGTCGACACCCTGCGCAGCATCGAGAACCTGCGCTTCGACGATCGCACCGTCAGTCTGCTCGACCTGGTGCTGGGGTCCACCGTCGCGGTCGACCGCACCTACGCGCACGTCTACCGCTACTTCAACACCGACAACGCGCAGTACTTCTACACCGCCAGCGAGCAGGAGCGGGCGTACATCCCGGCCAATTTCCCGCAGCTGCGCTTCGAAGGCGAGGCGTTCGCCGCGCAGGACAACTGGATCGACGGCTATCTCCCCGTGTACCGGTTCGCCAACCTGCTGACCGGCGGCTACTTCTACACGATCAATCCGGTCGAGCGCGACATCGTGCTCAGCGACTACACCTACCTCCGGTACGACAGCGCCACCTTCTTCGCGCCCAACGCGTGGGGCGAGGGGGTCGAGGCGGTGTATCGCCTCGCCAACCTGAGCAACGGCGCCTACCTGTACACGGCCGACACCGACGAACGCGCGGCGGTCCTGGCCGGCGGCGGCTGGCGCGACGACGGGTTCGCGTTCCTGTCGCTGGATCCGGCCTGGGCGGCATCGCAGTCTGCCGGCGACGGCCTCGTGCTGTAGCGGCCGTCTGCCCGGGGCGTTCCCTCCACGCGCTTCGGGGACCAGGCGCTTCGGGGGCCCTGGCCCCGTTCAGCGCCGCCCGGTGCTCAGCATCACGATCGCGACCACGACGATGAGGGCGCCGGCCACCTGCACCGGCGCCATGCGCTGGTCGAGGACCAGCCAGCCGAGCGCCATGGCGGCGATCGGCTCGAAGTTGAGCAGGGCCGCGTTGTTCACCGCGCCCAGCCGCGGCAGCAGCACGAACACGCCAGTGATCGCCGCGCCGTACAGCACCGTCAGCAGGCCCAGGCCGAGCCAGCCGGTCGCGTCGACCGGCAGCGCGAATCCGATCGTGCTGCCGCCGACGACGACCGCCACCGTCAGCACCACCCCCATCGTCCAGAGCGTGCGCACCCGCCCGTCGACGCCGCCCAGCCAGCGGGTCGTGAGGAACAGGGCGGTCGAGAAGGCGACGGCCGCCGCGAAGGCGAACGCGACGCCGGCCATCGGCAGGGGCTGACCGGCCGCGCGTGCACCGGCCAGGCGACCCGGCACGTCCAGCGCGAGCGTCAGCCCGACCAGCGCGATCAGCATCGCGATCAGCACGCGGGCATCGGGCCGCTGGCCGTCGATGCGCCACGTGATCAGCGCCAGCAGCAGCGGGAAGGTGTTGAACACCAGCAGGGCGAGCGCCACCGGCAGCCGGGCCACGGCCGAGTACAGACACAGGCTCTGCGTTGCGACGCCCAGGCCCACGACGATCGCACGGCGTGCGGTCGGTGGGGGCAGTCGCATCGGCACGCCGGTCGCCCGCAGCAGCAGCCCGATGGCGACGGCCGTGCCGAGCGAGCGCAGCACGACGGCGGTCGCGACGTTGGCGCCGTGGTCGAACGCGAGCCGCGCAGCGACGTGGTTGGCGCCCAGCGCCACGGCGATGAGCAGCAGGACGGCGACGGCGACCGGTCGGGGAATCGGCCGGCTGCCGGCGCCGGATGCGGTCGGGACGGTCGGGGCAGGCGCGGACATGCCCCGCAGGATACCGGCCTGCGCCGCCCCCCGGCCGTCGCCGCCTGTCGCCAGGAAGACACGCCCGGACGGATGGGGCCACCGGGTTAACCATGATTGCGTTATTGTTATTCGTTCGGGCGGTGTCAGACCAAGGGCCGTCGCCCGCATCCCAGCACTTATCGCGGAGTCCGAATCGCATGGCCACGAAGCGCACGCTCACGATCGTCAGTCCGACCCCGGCCCCGGCCGATCCGAACGCAGCGGCAGGCGTCGCGATGCCGGCCGCAACGGCCACCCCCGCCACGGCCGATGCCGCCACGACCGCGCCGGCAGCGGCCCCGCGCGCCGCTGCACCGGCTGCCGCCGCACCGTCACGCCGGCGCCGGTCCTCGGCCCGGCCGTCCCGTGCCGGTGACATTCCGCCGCATCTCGACCCGAAGGGCATCGAGCGGTTCACCGTCTCGTCCGCGGTCAAGGCGGCCGAAGGTGCGCAGCTCGCCGCGGCTGCCGACATGATGCGCGGGGCCGCACGCGACGGGATCGACGCCGTGGCGGACACGTTGCGCACGATCCTCGCCGGCGCGTCGCCCGACGAGGCGGCCATGCTGCGCAAGGCGATGCTCGAATCCGGCCCGCCGGCGCGCGAGCGCACCGGCACGAATCCCGACGAGGAGCTGTCCGACGACTGGCGCGACGGTGGTTACCCGTACAAGAGCCTGATGCTGCGCAAGAACTACGAGCGTCAGAAGTACCGGCTCCAGGTCGAGCTGCTCAAGCTGCAGGCGTGGGTGAAGGACACCGGGCAGCGCGTGGTGATCCTGTTCGAAGGGCGCGACGCGGCCGGCAAGGGCGGCACGATCAAGCGCTTCATGGAGCACCTGAATCCGCGGGGTGCGCGCGTCGTTGCGCTCGAGAAGCCGACCGAGACCGAGCGGGGGCAGTGGTACTTCCAGCGCTACACCCAGCATCTTCCGACCGCCGGCGAGATCGTGCTGTTCGACCGCTCCTGGTACAACCGGGCCGGCGTCGAGCGCGTGATGGGGTTCTGCACCGAGCAGGAGTACCAGGAGTTCATGCGCCAGGCGCCCGAGTTCGAGCGCAACCTGGTGCGCAGCGGCATCCACCTGATCAAGTTCTGGTTCTCGGTCAGCCGTCAGGAGCAGCGCCGCCGCTTCAAGGAACGCGAGGCGCATCCGCTCAAGCAGTGGAAGCTGAGCCCGATCGACAAGGCGTCGCTCGACAAGTGGGACGACTACACCAAGGCGAAGGAGGCGATGTTCTTCAGCACCGACATCGCCGACTCGCCCTGGACCGTGATCAAGAGCGACTGCAAGAAACGCGCGCGGCTGAACGCGATGCGCTACGTGCTGCACAAGCTGCCGTACACGAACAAGGACTTCGACGGCATCGGCGCGATCGACCCGCTGCTGGTCGGGCGCGCGCACGTGGTGTACGAGCGCGGCGAGCAGCGGCTCGGCCCGCTGCTGTGAGCGACCGCGCCAGCGCGGGAATGCCCGCGCCGGACGGCGCGGTCGTGGCGCGCGTCACGCGCGGGCCGGCGCGGGTGGGGCCGGCTTCGGCGCCGGTGCCGACCAGGGGGTGATCCGCACGGCCAGGGCCGTGGACAGACCGTAGGCGACCATCGCGACGCCGACGAGCGCGAAGTACGCCCACGTCGGGGCGTCGCGGGCCGCCAGCCAGCTGCCGGCGGCGGCCACCAGCACCAGCCGCAGGGTGGAGGCCAGCACCGGTCCCAGCACCCGTCCCGATCCCTGCGAGGCGAAGTACAGCGTCAGCCCCAGCCCGAAGAACGCGAATGCCGGGCCGGCCCAGCGCAGGTAGGCGCGCGCATGGGCGAGCACCTGGGGATCCTGCGTGAAGAGGCCGGCCCACAGGTCGGGGGCGAGTGACACGACCAGCCCCACCACGCCCAGATTCACCGCCGACACCGCGCCCGCCGTCCAGGCGACGCGCCGGGCCCGCGCCACCTGACCGGCGCCGATCGCCATGCCCACCATCGGCACGGACGCCACGCCGATGCCGAAGGCGATCGGGATCAGCAGGAACTCGAGGCGCTGGCCGATGCCGTAGCCGGCCAGCTCGACCACGCCGATGCGCGCGATCAGGCCGGTGAACACCAGCACGGCCAGCACCGACTGCACCGGGGACAGGCAGGCGACCGCGCCGACCTTGAGGATGTCGGCGAACAGCGCGCCGCGCAGCGCGATCCCCTTGAACGCCAGCGTCAGACGGCCGCGGCCGCTGCGCAGGTACCAGAGCAGGTAGCCGACGCCGATCGCGTTGGCGATGATCTGTCCGAGGGCCACGCCGGGCAGTCCCAGCCGGGGCGCCGGTCCGAGCCCCAGGCCCAGCACGCCGCCGATCACGATCTGCAACGCGGCGGCGGACAGGATGACCGTCGAGGGCACACGCATGTTGCCGGTGCCCCGGAGCACCGACGCCAGCGTGTTGATCAGCCAGACGAAGGCCGCGCCGCAGAAGAGCACGGCCGAGTACTCGACTGCCAGTGCCAGCACCCGGCCTTCTCCCCCGAGCACCCGGTAGAGCGCCGGGCCGAAGACGAGGAAGACGATCGAATACACGGCGCCGGCGGCGGCGCCGATCACGACCGCGTGCAGCGCGGCGGCCTGCGCCCGCACCGGGTCGCCCGCACCGAGCGCCCGGCTGACCGACGACGACACGCCGCCGCCCATCGCGCCGGCCGACATCATGCCGGTGAGCATCGCGAACGGAAACACCAGCGCCATGGCCGCGAGGTGCGCGGTGCCGAGGATGCCCACGTAGTAGGTCTCGGCCACGCCGACCAGAACGGACATCAGCATGGCGACCACGTTGGGCAGCGACAGCTTCAGCAGCGTCGGCAGGATGGGCCCGACGAGCAGCGGGTTGGTCTCGGGTCGTCCTGGCTTCATACTGTGTGCCTCGCCGGACCCGCCGCAGGGGTGAGTCCTGGTTGTAGATGAAATAGTTGCAACTACAATATAAACCATGTCGGAGAAGACCGCTCGCCCGCAGGGCTGCACCAACTTCAAGCTGCGCCAGCTGCTGCGCCACGTTTCGCGCCTGTACGACGCCGAGCTGGCGGCCGTCGGGCTGAAAGGCACGCAGTACTCGATGCTGTCGCACATCGTCACGCTCGGGCCGATCCAGCCGGGCGAGCTCGCGCGCCGCATGGGCATGGATGCGTCCACCCTCACCCGCAATCTGCGCCTGCTGGTCGACCAGGGCTGGGCCGTGCAGGGGCCCGGGCAGGATGCCCGCAGCCGCCTGATCGAGATCACGCCCGCCGGACGTGCGCTGCACGCGACTGCCCGGCGGCACTGGAAGAAGGCGCAGCTCGCGATGAACGAGGCGTTCGGCGTCGAGCGGGTGATGGCGCTGCATGCGCTGATCGATCATGGCCTCGACGTGCTGGCCGATGGCGAGGACGCGGCGCCCGATCACGCACGGGCCCGCGCCTCCGCCTGAGGCGTGCGGTGGCGGCGGGGGCCGCGCCGCCGCACGTCCCGCACGTCCCGCGCGTCCCGCACGTCCCGCGCGTCCCGCGCGTCCCGCACGTCCCGCGCGTCCCGCACGTCCCGCACGCCGTTCACGCCGAAACGACCGCTTGTCCGGCGGATGTCGTGCGCGTCACGAACCGGCACGGAGGGCCGGTGTCGCTGTGCAAAATTGATATATGCTTTCGCGACGATTTCCGCGCGCATGGGCCGACGCGCGGACGGTTCCGCGCACCTCGCCGACGGACCGGCGTCGACCGTAACGTGTCGGCCCGTCCACCTCCCTGGAGCAATGCCTTCGAAGCGGGCCGCACGATGACCGATCAAGACTCCTCCGACCGCAGCGCCGAACTGCTCCGGCTGACGCTGCCCAAGATGTCCAAGCACGGCGGTGGCTACCATCCGGTCAGCTATGCGCTCTGGTACGACTACGTGAGCGGAGAGAATGCGGCGTTGCGCGCGGCGGTCGACGCGGTGCTGGCCACGCAGGAGCGTCTGACGCACGCGGCCACCCACGAGCTCTACCAGCAGTTCCTGGTCGACCGTGCCGAGGAGGCGGTCTCGAAGGCGCGCACCGAACTGATGGAACTGCTCGGGCAGATGCAGTCGTCGGTGAACAGCGCCGACACCCAGACGAGCGGCTTCAACGCCCACCTGGACAACTTCGGACGCGAGATCGCGCGGACGGACAGCATGGCCGACCTCAAGACGCACGTCGGCGGCATGGTCGAGCAGGTGCGCAGCCTGAGCCAGTCGCTCGGCGCGCTGCAGGGCGAGCTCGGGCGCGGCCGCGACGAGGTGAGGCGGCTGACCGAGGAGCTCGAGCGCGTGCGTGACGAGGTGCTCACCGATCCCCTGACCGGCCTGCTCAACCGGCGCGGGTTCGACCGCGCGCTCTCCGCGTCGCTCGAGGCTTCGCGGTGCGGCCTGGCGCCGCTCAGCCTGGTGATGATCGACATCGATCACTTCAAGCGCGTGAACGACACCTACGGCCACGTGTTCGGCGACCGCGTGCTGCACGGCGTGGCCGCGGCGATCCGCGCGTCGATCGGCCGCGTCGAGGCCGCCGCCCGCTACGGCGGAGAGGAGTTCGCGGTCGTGCTGCCGGACTGCGACCTGGCGGCAGCGCAGGCCACCGCCGAGCAGATCCGCTCGGCCGTCGAACGCAGCCGGATCCGCAAGGCCAACGGCGACACGATCGGCAACCTCACGGTGTCGGCGGGCGTCGCCACCTGCCGACCCGGCGAGGCGGCGCTCGATCTGGTCGAGCGCGCGGACAAGGCCCTCTACGCGTCCAAGTCGGCCGGACGCAACCGGGTCACGGCGCACACGGCCTGAACCCGGCTGGCCGGCAGGCGGGTCAGTCGAGCTTGATGTTCGCGGCCTTGATGATGCGCGCGTAGTTGGCGATCTCGCTGCGCAGGAAGTCGCTGAACTGCGCCGGCGACATCGCCGCCGCCTGCAGGCCCATGCCGTTGAGCTTCTCCGCGACGTCCGGCAGCGTGAGGATGCGGTTGATCTCGCGGTTGAGCTTGTCGACGATCGGCGCCGGCGTCGCGGCCGGGGCGATCACGCCGTACCAGGTGCCGGTCTCGAACCCCGGCAGGCCGGATTCGGCGATCGTGGGCACGTCCGGAAGGATCGGCACCCGTTTCGCCGACGACACCGCGAGCGGCCGCAGCTTGCCCGACTTCACGTGCGGGATCAGCGTCACCATGTTGTCGAACTGCGCATGGAACACGCCGGCCAGCAGGTCGTTGGTGGCGGGGGCGCTGCCCTTGTACGGGATGTGCACGGCGGAGATGCCGGCGGCGCTGGTGAAGAACTCGCCGCCCAGGTGCTGGGCGGTGCCGGTGCCGCCGTTGCCGATGTTGAGCTTGCCCGGATTGGCGCGCGCAAAGTCGATCAGCTCGCGCACGTTGCGCGCCTGCAGCGTCGAGTTGGCCACCAGCAGCAGCGGTGCCTTCACCAGCAGCGACACCGGTGCGAAGTCCTTCACCGAGTCGTAGGGCAGCTTCGCGTACAGCGACGGGTTGACCGCCATGAAGCCCGCGGCGGCCAGCGTCAGCGTGTACCCGTCGGCGGCGGCGCGCGCGCCGGCCTCCGCGCCGATGTTGCCGCCGGCGCCCGGCCGGTTCTCGACGATCACCTGCTGGCCCCAGGCATCGGTGAGCTTCTGCCCCACCATGCGCGCCAGCACGTCGGTGGCGCCGCCGGGTGCGAACGGCACGATGATGCGCAGCGGGCGCGAGGGGAAGTCGGCCGCGGCCTGAGGCGCCTGCGCCGAGGCGGGCGCAGGCGCGATCAGCGCCGTTGCGGCGGCGGTGGCAAGGACGGCGAGTGAGCGGAACAGGATCGATCGCACGGTGGTCTCCATAGGGTCATCCGGGGAAGGGTACTGCGTAGCGCTGCACGAAGGATTCGTCGACGGTGACGCCGAGCCCGGGCCGGTCCGGAATCTCGATCATCCCGTCGCGCGCCTCGAACTTCTCGGCCGCCAGCTCGTGCAGCAGCGGGTTGGCGCCCAGCGAGTACTCGAGGATGTAGCCGGCAGGGCAGGCCGCCGTCACGTGCAGCCCGGCGGCGAACGCGAGCGCGCCCGTCCACAGGTGGGGCGCCAGGCGCAGGTTGTAGGCGCTGGCGATCGCACCGATGCGCATCGCCTCGCTGATGCCGCCGCAGATGGCGAGGTCGGGCTGGAAGAAATCGGCGCCGCCGCGCTGCGCGATGTCGAGGAAGTCGAAGCGGGTGAACTCGCTCTCGCCGACCGCGATCGGCACCGACGTGCTGGCACGGACCTCGGCCAGCCCGCGCTTGTCGTCGCCGGTCACCGGCTCCTCGAACCAGGTCAGGTCGCAGTCCTCGACCAGACGGCAGAACTGCTTGGCGTCGGCCACCGTGTACGTGCCGTGCGCGTCGCACATCAGCCCGATGTCGGGTCCCAGCGCCTCGCGGGCGGCCTTCACGCGCGCGACCGAGTTGCGCACGGCGCCGTCGATCACGCCCACCCGCATCTTCACCGCCCGGAACCCGCCCCGCTCGACGTAGCTCGTCAGCTGCTTGCCGATGCCCGCCGCATCGGCCCAGCCGCCCGACGCATAGGCGGGCATCGCGGCCGCCTTGCGTCCTCCGAGCAGCCGCCAGACCGGTGCACCGAGCGACTTGCCGAGCAGGTCCCACAGTGCCATGTCGATGCCGCTGATCGCCGACACGGTGATGCCGCGGCGTCCGAGGATGGGAAAGACGTGGGCGTCGCGCAGCGCGTAGTGGTCGCGCACGCCGTTGTAGAGCGTCTCCCACAGACGGTTGATGTCGCGCGGGTCTTCGCCGATCAGGATCGGGGCGAACTTGTGGTTGATCAGCGCCGTCAGGCCGTGGTTGTTGCCCGAGCTGCCGACCTCCTCCTTGGCTTCGCCGTAGCCGACCAGTCCGCAGGCGGTCTCGATGCGCACGATGGTGGCGTCGAACGAACTGATGCGCCCGAAGTCGCTCAGGTGCTGCTGCGCTTCGGGAATGGGCACGTGCACCCAGGTGGCGTGCACCGACTTGATCTTCATGGGGTCTCCTGTTGTGCGTATCGGCTGCGTCGGCGGTGCGGCCACACCGCCGGGTTGACGAGGTGCGCGGGCCGGCGGCCGGCGATCAGGTCGAGCGCCTGGTCCACGGCGAGCGCGCCCATGCGACGCATGCTGTCCTCGGTGATGCCCGCCATGTGGGGCGACAGCAGCACCTGGTCCATGCGGCGCAGCGGCGAATCCGCCGGCAGCGGCTGGGCTTCGAAGACGTCGAGCACCGCGCCGCCGAGGTGGCCGCCGGCCAGCGCATCGACCAGGGCCGTCTCCACCACCACGGCCCCGCGCGACACGTTGACCAGCACCGCGCCCGGCTTCATCCGGGCGATCCGCTGCGCGTCCATCAGGCCGCGCGTCTCGGGGGTCAGCGGGCAGGTGAGGGCGACGAAGTCGGAGCGCTCGAGCAGTTCGTCGAAGGTGGCGCGCTGGAACGGCGCGGGCAGCGCCTGCGGCGATCGCCGATGACCCAGCACCGTCATGCCCAGGCCGAAGCCGGCGATGCGCGCGAGCGCGCTGCCGATGGCCCCGGCCCCGACGATGCCGAGCGTGCGCCCGCGCAGGTCGCGGCCGCCGTCGGCGAGCGCCCGCGCCGTCGGCCAGTCGGCGGCGCGCAGCGTGGCGTCGATGCGCGTGAGCCGCCGGCTCCACGAGAGCATCTGACCGATCGCGTATTCGGCCACGGTCACCGCGTTGACGCCCGGCACGTTGGCCACCGCCACGCCCGCCGCGGTGGCGGCGTCGACGGGGATCATGTCGACCCCGGCACCGTGACGGATGGCGCCGACGAGGTGCGGTCCGTGCACGAACACGTCGTCCGGAAGCGGCGCGCGGACGATCAGCGCGTCGGCCTGCGCGACAGCGGCACGGATCGCCCCGGCGGTCGGCTCCGGCACGAGCAGCACGCGCGCATGCCGCGCGAGGTCGGCATGCACCCGGGCATCGATGGGATTGGTGAGGACGACCAGCGGGCGGTTCATTTCCGGCGCGTCTGTTCCCACTGCTCCTCCGTCCAGGACAGCAGGTCTTCGGCGCCGGAGGTGCGCAGGTGCGCGCCGCCGTCGATCGCGACCGATTCGCCGTTGATGTAGCCGGCCTGGTCGGACACCAGGTACGCGGCGAGGTTGGCCAGCTCGATGTGCTCGCCCACCCGGCCGAGCGGATTCGTGGCCGCGGGGCCGCGGCCGGCGGCGCGTACGCCGGTCATCAGCTGCGTGGCGGTGGCGCGGGTGGGGAAGGGGCCGGGCTCGATGGCGACGGTGCGGATGCCTTTCGGGCCCCACTCGACGCCCAGGCTGCGGGTCATCGCCAGCAGCCCCGACTTGGCGATCGACGAGGGTACGGTGAACGCGCGCCCGGTGCGCGTGGACGTCGACAGGATGCTCAGCACCACGCCCTTGTGACCGCCTTCGATCCAGCGGCGACCGGCCCCCAGCGTGCAGTAGACCGCGCCGTGCAGCGTGACGCCGAGCACGGCGTCGACGGCCCGCGACGACAGCTTTTCCGTCTGTGCGATGAACGTCGCCGCCGCGTTGTTGACGAGCACGTCGATCGGACCCGTGCGCCAGATGTCGTCCATCATCGCGTCGACCGCCGCCGGGTCGCGCACGTCGCAGGGGATCGTGTCGACCTGGGCGCGCAGTTCACTGCGCAGCGCCTCGGCCGTCTCGTCCAGCATCTGCGGGCGGCGGCCGCACAGCACCAGCCGTGCGCCGAGCTCGGCGAAGCGTCGCGCCATCGAGGCCCCCAGTCCGGTGCCGCCGCCGGTGATGAGGATGCGCTTGCCCTGCAACAGGGTGGGTTCGAACATGGGGAGTCTCCTTGAGGATGGCTGCGGTGGCGCCGTGGTCCGCGGCGGGCCCGCGGCGCGGTCGTGTGCGCGAAGCTTACCGGTGCAGACGGGTGCGTCCAAACCCGGCGCTGGTACATTTGCGGACGATGGCGCGGTCGAGCGGCCTGCGGTCTTGCTGCCGTCCCATATCCCACCGACACCACGACACGACAGGAGACGAAATGCTGAGTTACGACGTCATCGAGCACGGCAAGCCGCTGCAGGTGCGCATGCGCGAAACGCCCACGCCCCAGGGCAGCGAAGTCCTGGTGCGGATCACCCGCTCGGGGGTGTGCCACTCCGACCTGCACATCTGGGAAGGGTACTTCGACCTGGGCGGCGGCAAGCGCTTCTACGTGAAGGACCGCGGCTGCGTGCCGCCGTTCACCACCGGGCACGAGCCGTTCGGCGTGGTGGCGGCGCTGGGCCCGGACGCCAAGGGCGTGAAGGTCGGCGACCGCCGCATCGTGTACCCGTGGATCGGCTGCGGCACGTGTGCGGTCTGCCAGGCCGGCAACGACAACTACTGCCTGCAGCAGCGCTTCCTCGGCATCGTGAAGCCGGGCGCGTACGCGACCCACGTGCTGGTGCCCGATGCGCGCTACCTGGTCGACGCCACCGGCATCGACGAGGCCTATGCCGCGACCCTCGCGTGCTCGGGTCTGACCGCGTTCAGCGCGATCGCCAAGCTGCCGAAGCTGTCGGCGCGCGACTGGGTGGTGGTCCTCGGCTGCGGCGGTCTGGGCATGGCCTGCATCGCGATGATGCGTGCGCAGGGCATCGAGCGGATCATCGCCGTCGACGTCGACGCGGGCAAGCTCGCGCAGGCGAAGGCGCAGGGCGCCACGGCCGCGGTGAACTCGCGCGACGCCGATGCCGCCGCGCAGATCAAGGCGATCGCCAGCGACGCCATCGCCGGCGCCATCGACTTCGTCGGCGCCCCGCCCACGGCGGAGCTCGGCATCGCGGTGCTGGCCAAGGGCGGCCGCTACGTGATGTGCGGCCTGTTCGGCGGCGAGATCACGCTGCCGCTGCCGCCGCTGGCGCAGCGTGCGATCACCATCGGCGGCTCGTACGTCGGCAGCCTGGCCGAACTGCGTGCGACGGTCGAACTGGTGAAGACCGGCAAGGTCAAGCCGACGCCCGTGGAAGTGCGCCCGGCGGCCGAAGTGAACCGCACCTTCGACGAGCTCGTGGCCGGCAAGGTGTCGGGCCGTGTCGTGCTGGACTTCGAGTCGGTGTCGGCCGACTGAACGATCCGGAGCCGCCCCGCGGGCGGCTGCCCGGCGCCTGCGCGGCGCGTGATCGCGCCGCGCACGGCACGGGCCGGCTCAGAACTTCGTGTAGCCGCCGTCGATGATCAGCTGCTCGCCGGTGTAGTACGACGACGCGTCGCTGGCGAGCCAGACGGCGGCGCCGCCGAAGTCGTCGATCGCCCCCCAGCGGCGGGCCGGGATGCGCGGCATGACGTTGGCGGTGAACTTCTCGTCGGCGGTGGCGCGGGCGGTCATGTCGGTGACGATCCAGCCCGGCAGGATGGAGTTCACGCGGATCTTGTGGCGCGCCAGTTCCACGGCGAGCGCGCGGCAGAACGACGTGACCGCTCCTTTCGATGCGCCGTAGTGACTGTTTCGCGCGGCGCCCTCGATGGCGGCGGTGCTGGCGGTGGCCACCAGCGAGCCGCCCGTGCCGCTCTTGACCATGTGGCGTGCCGCCGCGCGGAACGTGAAGAACACGCCGTCGACGTTGATCTGCTGCACGCGCCGGAATTCCTCGTAGTCCATCTCGACCAGCGGGGTCGGCTTCTTCGAGGACACGCCGGCATTGGCGAAGCACGCGTCGACGCGCCCGCCGAGCAGGGCCACCGATTCGCCGAACGCCTTGTCGACGGCCGCTTCGTCGCCCACGTTGCACACCAGCGCGTGCACCTTGCCGCCCTCGGCGGCGAGCTGCGCGCGCGCGGCTTCGGTCTTGGCGGCATTGGAGCCCCAGATCACGACCTGCGCACCGCTGGCGAGCAGGGCACGCGCCATGCCCAGGCCGATGCCGCCGTTGCCCCCGGTGACGACCGCGGTGCGGCCGGTGAGATCGAATGGTTGGTACATGGTCCCCTCCTGACGTGGATGAATGTGCGATGTTCGATGTCGGCCGATCTTACTCGATGCCCAACCCCGGCTTCCGTGCGATCCGTCCGCGCGGGCCACGCCCGTGGCCGGGCGTGCGCTTCGGGCCGATGGCACGCTCCTCGCTTGCGTTGCCGGACGGACATCCGCGATCCTGCCGGTCCCGATCGGCATCCGCGCCGTCGCCCACCGTATCCCGAAGGACTCCCGCACCATGATCCGAAACCTGCGCAACACCCTCGCCGCCAGCACCTTCGCCGCGCTGTCCGCCCTGGCCGCGCATTCCGGCGCGCACGCCGCGCCCACCCTGACCGCCGCCAGCGTGTTCTCGACCAACAGCGAAGGCAACAACTGGAACGGCCTGTTCTGGAACACCCTGGGCAAGCCGCAGGAGGCGGCGCTGTCCAGCCCGAATCCGGCGCCCGACCGCTGGAACCTCTACCTGCGTGACCCGGTGGGCGGCGGATTCGTCAACCGCGGCAACGACACCGAGACCTCGATCGCGCTGACGCTGGCACCGGGCACCTACACCTATGCGCTGTACGGCGAGTCGACCGGGCCGATGCCCGCCGAGCAGCACTTCGTGCTGAACCTGTACTTCGGCGGGGCGACCGCGGCCCCGGCACTGTCGGGTCTGTTCGGCAGCACCTGCCCGACCGGCAACTGCCCTGCAGGCCATCCCAACGGGCTGGACCTGCTGGGCAGCTCCGGCGCACCCGAAGCCGGAGCCGTCTCCCGGCTCGTCGACGGCATGACGGTCACCCTGTCGTCGTTCGACTGGGTGCGCCGCAGCGGGACCGCAGGCGCGCAGGACGATGTCGTGTGGCCGCACTGGGCCAACGACGCGCCCTACTCGAACGGCAGTGGGACGCCCGACTACATCGGCCAGTTCACCCTGACGGTGTCCGCGGCGGCCGTGCCGGAACCGGCTACCATCCCGATGCTGCTGGGCGGTGCGCTGGCCGTGTACGTCACGTCGCGCCGGCGGCGCATGCGCTGACCGGGCGCGCCGCGCACCGGGCGCCAACCGAGGAGACTGGCTGAACATGGAAGGACCCGTACGCACCGCGAGCCCCGAACAGATGCGCGCCGCGGTCGGCACCGAGATGGGCGTGTCGAACTGGGTGACGATCGACCAGAAGATGGTCGACACGTTCGCCCATCTCACGCAGGACACCTACTTCATCCACGTCGATCCGGAGCGTGCGCGCCGCGAGACCCCGTACGGCGGCACGATCGCGCACGGCTTCCTCACGCTGTCGCTGGTGGCGAACATGGCGTACGAGGTCTGCCCGTACGTCGCCGGTTCGAAGTCGATGGTGAACTACGGCTTCAACCGTCTGCGCTTCGTGTCACCGGTGCCGACCGGTTCGCGCGTGCGTGCGCGCTTCCGTCTGAAGGACTTCGACACCTCGATGGCGCCGCAGTGGCAGACCACCTATGACGTCACGATCGAGATCGAAGGCGCCGAGCGCCCCGCACTCGTGGCCGAGTGGCTGGGGCGCGGCTTCTTCTGAGGGACGATGCGCGCGCGGCGCTAGCGCGGGCGGTCGCCCGCGAGCGTGATCCGGTGCATCGACCGGCGGAAGCCGTGATAGTCGTTGACCGGATTGTGCAGCGCGCACCGGTTGTCCCAGAACGCCAGCGATCCCACCGCCCAGCGGAAGCGGCAGGTGAATTCCGGGCGGATCTGATGCTCGTGCAGCCAGCGCAGCAGGGGCGCGCTTTCGTCTTCGGTCATGTCGCGGAACCGGGTCGTGTGCGCGACGTTCACGTACAGCGCCTTGCGTCCCGTCTCGGGATGCGTGCGCACCACCGGATGCTCCACCTCGTACACGGCGCGGGCGTCGTCGCGGGCACTGTCGCGCAGCCGGTCTTCGCGCGTGCGTGACACGTCGGCCTTGGCCGAGCTGTTCACCGCGACCAGCGGATCGAGCATCCGCTTCATCCCGTCCGACAGGCCGTCGTAGGCCAGGTACTGGTTCGCGAACAGGGTGTCGCCGCCGTACGGCGGGATCTGCCGGGCCAGCAGCATCGAGCCCTTCGGCGGTTCGTCGAGGTAGGCGGTGTCGGAATGCCAGACGCCGCCGAAGTTCGTGCGTTCGTGCTCGAGCTTCAGCACCTCGATGATCTCGGGATAGCCGTCGATCCCCTTGACGAACGGATACTCGACCGGCGTGCCCATCAGGTGGGCGAAGCGCAGGTAGGCGGGGGCGTCGAGCGTCTGGTCACGGAAGAAGATGACCAGGTGCTCCAGGTACGCCTGCCGGATCGCCTCGACCGTCTCCGCGGACAGCTGCGCGGACAGGTCGACCCCGAGGATCTCGGCACCGAGCGCGCCTGCGATACGTCGGATTTCCATGGTGTGTTCTCTCGAAAGAAAAGGGCGCCGCGAGGCATCGCGGCGCCCGTCGATCAGCAGCGCCGGACGGCGATCACTTCACGTCGGACAGGCGCTTGCCTTCGGCGGCCAGCTTCTCGAGCAGCGGCGACAGCACGAACTCGGGTCCGAGCTTCGGCGCGTACTCCTTCAGCTTGGCCACGACCGTCGGCAGTCCGACGATGTCCGCGTAGAACATCGGGCCGCCGCGATAGACCGGCCAGCCGTAGCCGTTGATCCAGACGATGTCGACGTCGGACGCGCGGATCGCGATCTTCTCTTCCAGGATGCGCGCGCCTTCGTTGATCATCGGATACACGCAGCGTTCGAGGATCTCCTGCTCGGTGATCGTGCGCGGCGCGTTGCCGGCCTTGGCGGCGAACTCGCGGATGATCTTCTCGGTCACCGGCGAAGGCCTGGCGTTGCGCTGCTCGTCGTAGTCGTAGTAGCCGCCGCCGGTCTTCTGGCCGCGCCGGTCCATCTCGCACAGCACCTCGCGGATGGTGGCGCTCTTCGACGTCTCCTTCGACCAGCCGATGTCCAGGCCGGCGAGGTCGGACATCGCGAAGGGGCCCATCGGCAGACCGAAGTCGTACAGCACCTTGTCGATGTCCCAGGGCATCGCGCCTTCCAGCAGCATCGCCTGCGCCTGCAGCGTGCGGGCGCGCAGGATGCGGTTGCCGATGAAACCCGGGCACACGCCCGACAGCGCGGCGATCTTGCCGATCTTCTTGCCGATCTGCATCGACGTGGCGATCACGGACTTGGAGGTCTTGTCGCCGCGCACCACCTCGAGCAGGCGCATCACGTTCGCCGGCGAGAAGAAGTGCATGCCGATCACCGCCTCCGGCCGGGTGGTGGCCGACGCGATCTCGTTGACGTTCAGCGCCGAGGTGTTGGTCGCGAGCACCGCGCCCTGCTTGACGATCTTGTCGAGCTTGGCGAACACCTCCTTCTTGATCTCCATGTTCTCGAACACGGCCTCGATGATCATGTCGCAGTCGGCCAGCGCGTTCAGGTCGAGCGACCCCGTCAGCAGCGCCATGCGCTTGTCGACGTCCTCCATCTTCAGGCGGCCGCGCTTGGCGGTGTTCTCGTAGTTCTTGCGCACCACCGACAGCCCGCGATCGAGCGCTTCCTGCTTCGTCTCGACCAGCGTGACCGGGATGCCGACGTTCGCGAAGTTCATCGCGATGCCGCCGCCCATGGTGCCGGCGCCGATGATGCCGACCTTCCTGACCGGGATCAGCGGGGTGTCTTCCGGCACGTCGGGGATCTTCCAGACCTGGCGTTCGGCGAAGAACACGTAGCGCTGAGCGGCCGACTGCGTGCCCTGCATCAGCTCCATGAACAGCGTGCGCTCGGTCTTCATGCCCTCGTCGAAGGGCTGGTTCACCGCCGCCTCGATGCAGCGGATGTTGTACTCGGGCGCGAGGAAGCCGCGGAACTTGCGCGCGTTGGCCTTGCGGAACTCGGCGAAGATCTCGGGCTTGCCGCGCGCGGCGATCATCTTGTCGTTGAGGTCGCGCACCTTCTTCAGCGGCCGGTTCTCGGCCACCAGCTTCTTCGCGAACGCGATCGCGCCCGCGCGCAGCTCGCCTTCGGCGACGAGCTCGTCGACCAGGCCCATCTCGTGGCACTGCTTGGCCGGCACGTGCTGTCCGGAGGTCATCATCTCGAGCGCCTTCTCGACACCGACGATGCGCGGCAGGCGCTGCGTGCCGCCCGCGCCGGGCAGCAGGCCCAGGTTGACCTCGGGCAGGCCGCACTTGGCCGACGGCACGGCGACGCGATAGTGGCAGGTGAGCGCCACCTCGAGACCGCCGCCCAGCGCGGTGCCGTGGATGGCGGCGATCACGGGTTTGGGCGCGTCCTCGATCATCTTCTGCGCTTCGGCCAGCGACGGGCCTTTCGGCGGCTTGCCGAACTCCGTGATGTCGGCGCCGGCGATGAACGTGCGCCCTTCGCAGATCAGCACGATGGCCTTCACGGCGGAATCGGCGATCGCCTTGGCGATGCCGCTGTGGATGCCCTCGCGGACCGGCGACGACAGCGCGTTCACCGGTGGCGAGTTCAGCGTGATGATGGCGACGTCGCCTTCGACCGTGAGGTCTGCGACTGCATTCAGTGCTGCCATGGATGAGTCTCCTTCATGTGTTCGTGCTTCGGGATCGGGTGGGCCGTCGCGGCGCGCGTCGTCGGGATGCGCGCGCGCTGCGCGGCTCACTTCTGCTTGACGGTCTTGTTCTTGAACGCGGCGATGCGGTCCTGCATGTCGGGCCCGCGGCCTTCGGTGTGGACGATCTCGTGCGACAGGCCGGCCGAAAGGGGCAGGCCGTCGGTGTCGCGCAGCAGGCGCTTGTTGGCGCGATGGCTGAACCACGACTGCGCGAGGATCATGTCGGCGAGCTCCTGCAGCCGGGCATCGAAGCGCTCGTCGGGCACCCGCTCGTTGGCCAGGCCGATCGCGACGGCTTCCTCGGCGCCGTAGGTGCGGCAGGTGAACATCATCTCGCGCGCCTTGGACAGGCCCACACGGCGCGGCAGGCGCTGGCTCATGCCCCACACCGGCGTGAGCGACCACTTGGCATGGGTGTCGGCGAACTTCGCCGAATCGGCGGCGACGATCAGGTCGCCCGCCAGGGCCAGTTCGAGCGCGCCGGTGTAGCAGTGGCCGTGCACCGCGGAGATCACGGGCTGCGGCAGATTGGCCAGCATCTCGATCGTCTCGGCCTGGTACCAGGCCTTGGGCGGGCGTTCGCCTTCGGCGATGTCCGCGAGGTCGTGGCCGGCGGAGAAGCATTTGCCCGCGCCGCGGACGATCACCAGGCCGACCGAATCGGTCTGCCGCGCGATCGCCTCCACGTGCGCCCGCAGTTCGGTGAACAGTGCGACGTTCAGCGAGTTGAGCTTGTCGGGGCGGTTCAGCGTGAGGGTGGTCAGGCCGTTGGCATCGGTGCGCAGCACCAGGTTCGTCATCGTGGAGATCCCCTGCAGGTCGTTTGAGCCGCGGTGATGATCGCCGAACGCGTCGGGATTGTCACTTTCAGCCAGCAAACCTTTCGGCGGGGCGGAAGGCTAGAATGCGAGGCTTCGCAGCCGCTTCGCGCATTCCACCCACTGCCCGCCGTGTCCGACCGTCTTGCCGTCCTGCCGCAATACCTGATGCCGAAGGGCGCGCTCACGCGCCTGGCCGGGCGGATCGCCGGCGCGCGCGCCGGCGCCGTCACGACGGCCCTCATCCGCCGCTTCGTCGCCCGCTACGGGGTCGACATGTCGGAGGCGGCCGAGCCCGACGTCACGCGCTACCCGACCTTCAACGCGTTCTTCACGCGCGCGCTGCGCGCCGATGCGCGGCCGCTCGCGCCGTCGGGCTGGCTGTGCCCGGTCGACGGTGCGATCAGCCAGTGCGGTGCGATCGACCGCGACCGCATCGTCCAGGCCAAGGGCCACGACTACTCGACGACCGCGCTGGTCGGCGGCGACGCCGCGCTGGCCGCGCGGTTCCGGGACGGACAGTTCGCCACCCTGTATCTCAGCCCGCGCGACTACCACCGCATCCACATGCCGTGCGCCGGCCGGCTGCGGCGCATGATCCACGTGCCCGGCGACCTGTTCTCGGTGAACCCGGTCACGGCCCGCGGCGTGCCGGGGCTGTTCGCCCGCAACGAGCGGGTGGTGTGCGTGTTCGACGGCGCGCACGGCCCCTTCGTGCTCGTGCTGGTGGGCGCGACCATCGTCGGCAGCATGGCGACCGTCTGGCACGGCGTGGTGAATCCGCCGCGGCCGCAGACGCCGCGCGTCTGGCAGTACGACGATCCGCCGGTGCAGCTGGAACGGGGCGCCGAGATGGGGCAGTTCCTGCTCGGCTCCACGGTCGTGCTGCTGTTTCCTGCGGACGTGCTGCGCTTCGTGCCCGACTGGGCGCCGGGCCGCCCGATCCGCATGGGCGAGGTGATGGCGGTGGCGGCGTAGCCCGCCCGCGTGCCGCCCTGCGCAGGCCCTCCCGCAGGCTCGTCCGGACTCCGTCCCGAATCTTCGTCCGAATCTTCGTCCGAATCTCCTTCCGTACCTCCCGCTTCACACAGGAGTCTCCCGCATGACTGACCACGCATCCTTCTCGAACGCACGCCGCGCCTGGCTGGGCGCGATGCTCGGCGCGGCCGCCACCGGCGTCGGCGCGCAGGCAACGCCCGCCTTTCCGACCAAGCCGGTGAAGTTCGTCGTGCCGTTCCCCGCCGGCGGCGCCACCGACCTGACCGGGCGACTGCTGGCCGGCAAGATGTCGGAGGGCTGGGGACAGCCGGTGGTGGTGGAGAACCGCCCCGGCGCCAGCGGCATGATCGGCACCGAGTTCGTCGCGCGCGCGCCGGCCGACGGGCACACGGTGCTGGTGGGCATCACCACGCACATCCAGAACCCGCTGATCTACGCGAAGGTGCCGTACGACCCGATCAAGGACTTCATCCCGATCTCGCAGATCTGCCTGTC
>JAKOZZ010000090.1 GCA_029779755.1 Pseudomonadota bacterium | reverse complement strand
CGCGGTCCGACGCGATCCTAGTGGTCTTCGGTGCGCGTCCAGCCGTCGTCGGCGAGATGACCGGTCTCGGGATCGACCCACTCGGGCACGCCCAGCACCTCGCCCGCTTCGCGCACGCCTTCCGGGTCGTCTTCGAGCAGGTCGTCGGCGTCTTCGGCCTGCATGTCGGCCACCGCCTCGACCAGCGTGGGAAACGGACCGTACTCGCGCCCCTCGTCGGTCGACTGCCAATAGAACCCGTCGGGGCGCTCGATCACCCGCGTGCGGTCGAAGTCGGGTGGGGTCGTCGGGATCGGCTGGTTCATCTGCATGCCCTCCTGGGGGCGTGGTGCACGCCCGGCCCGGGCACGGCCCGGAGCGGAGCGTCACGCGCGCGGTTGTTCGACAGGTGTTGCGGACTCGAATCGGCGGACGGCGCGTCGTTCGGTTCAATGCTACCCCCGACCGTGCGCCGCCCCAAACCGCACGACACGGCCCGCGGACACGACCCACGGACACGGCTCACGAACACGACCCACGGACACGGCCCACGGTTATCCTTCTGCGCACGAGAACCGACCCCTGACGCCATGACCACTTCACGCGCAGACCCCGGCCCCGTGCTCGTCGTGGGCGGCGGCATCGGCGGCATGGCCGCTGCGCTGGCGCTCCGCCAGGCCGGCCTGCCGGTCGAACTGTTCGAACAGGCGGCCGAGATCGGCGAGATCGGCGCGGGCATCCAGCTCGGCCCCAACGCGTTCGCGGCGCTGGACGCGCTGGGCTGCGGCCCGCGTGCGCGGGCGCGGGCCGTGTACACCGACGCTCTGGTGATGATGGACGCGATCGACGGCAGCGAAGTCGCGTCCATCCCGGTCGGCGAGGCCTTCCGCGCGCGCTTCGGCAATCCCTATGCCGTGATCCACCGCGCCGACATCCATCAGTCGGTGCACGACGAAGTGCTGGCGCGGGGCGACATCCGGCTGCACACCGGATGCCGCATCACCGGCATCGCCGTCGACGACGCGGGCGTGCGGCTCACCGACGCCGCCGGCA
The DNA here is from genome assembly GCA_029779755.1 of Pseudomonadota bacterium. Classification (GTDB taxonomy): domain Bacteria; phylum Pseudomonadota; class Gammaproteobacteria; order Burkholderiales; family Burkholderiaceae_E; genus Quisquiliibacterium. The sequence continues at coordinate 11,149 of JAKOZZ010000090.1, read as the reverse complement.
TCGAGCATCGCGGCCGTGCGCTGATCGGCTGCGACGGCGTGCGCTCGGTCGTGCGCGAGACCACCGTGGGCGACCCGCCGCGCGTGTCGGGCCACGTCGTCTACCGCGCGGTCACGCCGCGCGCGCGCATGCCCGAAGACCTGCGCTGGAACGCCGCCGCGATCTGGGTCGGTCCCGACTGCCACCTGGTGCACTACCCACTGCGCGGCGGCGAGCAGTTCAACATCGTCGTCACCTTCCACAGCCGCGAACGCGAGGAGTGGGGCGTGCGCGAAGGCGCGCGTGAGGAGGTGCTGTCGTACTTCGGCGCGATCTGCCCGCGGGCCCGGCAGCTGCTGGACACGCCCACCTCGTGGAAACGCTGGGCGACCGCCGACCGCGACCCGATCGAGCACTGGGGCAGCGGACCGGTCACCCTGCTCGGCGACGCCGCACACCCGATGCTGCAGTACCTCGCACAGGGCGCCTGCATGGCGCTGGAGGATGCGGTCACGCTGCGCGAGGCGATCGTCGCCTGCGACCGCGACCTGCCGCGCGCCTTCCGGCTGTACGAGTCGCGCCGCGTGGTGCGCACGGCGCGCGTGGTGCTCTCCGCGCGCGAGATCGGCCGTCTCTACCACGCACACGGCGTGGAGCGGCTGGTGCGCAATTCGCTCTGGAAGGACCGCTCGCCGGAGCGCTTCTACGACGCGCTCGAATGGCTGTACGGCTGGACGGTGAAGAACTGCCTCGCGTGACGATCGGCCTCACGTAGGAACGGCCTCGCCTGACGAACCGGCTGCCCTGACGAACGCCCTCGCCCGCCTCACGCCGTCTGCGGGGTCCTGCGGACGTCCCCCCAGGGCGAGGTCTGCAGCCACGCGGCCAGCACATCGGCCGGCACCGGACGGCTGGCGAAGTAGCCCTGGGCGACGTCACACCCGATCGCCGTGAGCGCCGTGACGATGCGTTCGTCCTCGACCCCTTCGGCGACGACGCGCAGCCCGAGGTTGTGCGCCAGCTCCACCGTCGACTGCACGATCATCGCGTCGTCGCGGTCGGTCAGCATGTTCATCACGAACGCGCGATCGATCTTGAGCTCGTCGACCGGCAGCTTCTTCAGGTACGCGAGCGACGAGAAGCCGGTGCCGAAGTCGTCGATCGCCATCTCCACGCCCAGCGCGTCGATGCGCCGCAGTGTCGCCAGCGCCTGCTCCGGGTTCTCCATCACGCTGCTCTCGGTGATCTCGACCACCAGCAGCGCCGGCGGCACGCCCGCGCGGGTCAGCAGCCCGGCCAGCCGGTCGGGCAGCGCGGGATCGAGCAGATCCTGCGTCGACAGGTTTACCGCCACCTGCAGCGGGCGCCCTTCGGCGCGCCAGCGTCCGGCCTGCACGACCGCCTGCTCGAGCACCCAGCGGGTGACCTCGCGCACGAAGCCCGTCTGCTCGGCATAGGGCATGAAGGCGACCGGCGGCACGAGGCCGCGCTGCGGATGCTGCCAGCGCACGAGCGCTTCGACGCCCTTCGTGGTGCCGGTGCGCAGATCGACCTTCGGCTGGAAGAACAGGCGCAGTTCGTCGGCGTCGATCGCGCGCCGCAGTTCGCCCAGCAGCGACAGATGCTCCTGGCGCGACACGATGTTGGCGGGATCGAAGACCGCGACGCCGGCATGTCGGTTCTTCGCGTCGTACATCGCCATGTCGGCATGGCGCACGAGCGCGCCGGCCTCGTTGCCGTGCGCGGGGAACAGCGCCAGCCCGAGACTGCCGGCAACGTCGACGGGCTGCTCCTGCCACACGACCGGATGCGCGAGCGCGTCCTGCACCGACTGTGCAAACGCGCGCGCCGTCTCTTCACCCGCGCCGGGCAGCAGCCACGCGAACTCGTCGCCGCCGATGCGCGCGAACAGCGCGCCGGCGGGCAGCACGGGGGCGAGCCGCTCGACGAGCGCGCACAGCACCTCGTCGCCCGCGGCGTGACCCAGCGCTTCGTTGACCAGCCGGAAACGGTCCAGGTCCATCAGCAGCACGGCCATCGGCCGGGGCGCCGCGTCGCCCTGCGGCGCGATCGCCTCGGACAGCGCGCGCATGAACCGGTTGCGGTTCGGCAGCCCGGTGAGCTTGTCGACGTACGCCAGACGCAGGATCTCCTGCTCGCGGTGCGCGATGTCGCGCCGCATCTGGTCGAAGCCGTCGGCCAGCGCGCCGATCTCGTCGCTGCGCTCGATCGCGATCTCGGCCGCGTAGTCGCCGCCGCGCACGCGCGAGACCATGCGTGCGAGCTGTCCGAGCGGTCGCGTGATGTTGCGCGCCACCACGCCGCTGATCGCCACCGACACCACCACGACGACGAGCGACAGCATCAGCAGGAAGCGGCGCAGCGGGTCGTATTCGGCGAGGCGTGCGTCGAGCGACATCTGCAGCGCCACGACCACGCCGCTGGGCTGATCGCCGGTCATGCGCAGCACGCGCATGCCGTAGCGCTCGCCCGCCAGCACCAGATAGCCCTCGGCCTGCCGCTGGCGCAGGCCGGTGAGCTTGGACTCGAGCTCCGCACGCCCTGCGGGCGGCAGGGTGGACGCGGCCACGCTGCCCTTGCCCTCGGAGAGCTTCACGAACGACACCTGCATGCGCGTCAGTCCGCCGAGGTCGTGCGCGACGCGATCGGAGATCTCGAAGCCGAGCAGCACCCAGCCGATGGTGACCGGCGCACGCACCGGCACCATCACGACCTGGTGGACCGCGTCGTCGATCACCGACAGCGCACCGGCCACGCCGTTGCGGCGGGCCGACTCGACCAGCGCGTGCTGCGGGGCCGTCGCCAGCGGACCGGATCCGGCCGCGTTCGCGACGGGATGGCCGTCGAGTCCGATCAGCGCCGCGTTCGTCGCACCGATGCGTCGCGCGTGATTGGCGAGCGCGGACGCGATCGTCTCCGCATCCTGGCTCGCCACGGCCTCGCGGAACCCGTAGTCGGCCGCGAGCACCTCGGCCGCCTGGATCAGACGCTGACGGTCCTGCTCGAGCAGGCGCGCAACGATGCGCTCCCCGCTCTCGAGTTCGGCGTCGAGCTCGCGCTCGGCGGTGCGCCGGCTCTCCTGGGACACCAGGTACAGGCTGGTCGACTGGCCCACGACGAGCAGCAGCGCGAACGCGAGCAGGATCCGGCTGCGCAGCCGGCGGAACCCCCGCACCCCGGGCAACGGCGCACCGATCATGGGCGCGCAGCCGTGCGCGGCCGCTCCGACAGCGTCACGCCCAGCGTGTGCTCGACCGTGCCCGTCGCCCGCATCGACACGCGCGCCGCCGCCGCCGCGGCGCTCTGGTCCGGATGCCAGGCGTGCAGCGCATAGTCGCCGGGCAGCAGGTTCGCGATGCGGGCGGCACCGTCGGCGCCGCTGCGCGCGAAGTACGGCGTGTCGACGCCGTACACGAAGGCGAGCATCTGATCGTGGATGTTGCAGCCGAGCACCACCTCGCCCGCCTTGTCGAAGACCACCGGATTGGGCGGGGTGCCCACGTACAGCTTCAGCGAGAACACCTTCGCCGGCGAGAACGAATACACGTGGTGCCGCACCGTGTCCTCGTTGGGGAACTGCACGGCCGTGCCGACCTGCACGGGCGTCACCCGCGGGATGAAGCGCTTGTCGCGCTGGACGATGGTCACCGCGCGCGTGTCGCGGGGCGGCGACTGGCCCGACAGGGGCATCGCCCACACGACCGCATCCTCGATCGGACGGCCCTGCGCATCGCGCACACGCGCGGCGAGGTCGCCGGCGCACGCGTGCGACGACAGCGCGGCGCAGCCGCCGGCCGCCAGGGCGAGACCGAAGCGGACAACTGACGAGGGGAGCAACAACATCGGGAGCACCGTCCATCGGGTCGACGGGCTCGCCGTCTGCCGGCCGGGCGCCATCGCTTCCACCCGGACCGAACATGGCACCGGGCGACCTGCGCGCCCAGTACACCACGCATCACCGGAGCACAGTCCTTGAAAACGAAGCATGCCAACCGCGCAATTCCCCAACGGCCCGACGCAACGTCCCGCCGCCCGCGGCGCCGTGCGGCCCTGCCGGTCGCCTTCTCCCTCGCCCTGACCGCCGCCGGTTGCGCCGTGCTGGGTGAACCCGCCGGCACACCGCGCAAGGAGACGGTCTACGCGGTCACGGACGCCAACCGTCTCGTGCGGTTCAATGCCGGACAGCCGCGGCAGCTCGATCTCGACCTGCCGCTGCAGGGTCTGCAGCCCGGCGAGACGCTGGTCGGCATCGACTTCCGGGTGGCCCGCGGCATGCTCTACGGACTGGGCACCTCCGGACGGCTGTACGTGATCGACACGACCAATGCCTCGGTCCGGACCATCGGCAACGCGCCGCTGGCCCCTGCGCTGGTCGAGTCGGACGCGGGCTTCGACTTCAACCCGACCGTCGACCGCATCCGGGTGGTCGGCGCGGCCGGGCGCAACCTGCGCCTGCACCCCGACACCGGCGCGGTGATCGACGGCGACCCGGCCCTGCCGGGCGTGCAGCTCGACGGTGCGCTGGTCTACGCGAACAGCGACGCCAACGCCGGCAAGCCCGCCTCGATCCAGGCGGCCGCGTACACGTACAACAAGGTCGACGAGAAGGTCACGACCAACTTCGCGATCGACACGCGCCAGGGCCTGCTGGTCACGCAGGGCAGCCGCGAGACGGCGCGCGTGCCGGTCTCGCCCAACTCGGGCCGGCTGTTCACCGTGGGCCCGCTGAAGGTCGGTCCGATCGGACGGGTGTCGTTCGACATCGCCGACGTCGACAACACCGCCCTGATCGCGGTCACCGCCCCCGGCGCCGGCAGCGCAGTGCTGCACCTCGTCAACCTCGACAACGCATCGACCACCCGCCTCGGCACGATCGGCGGCGGCGGCATCCGCGGCATCGCGATCGAGCCCTGACGACGGCCTGCGCGGACTCAGGTTCGCGCGCGGACTGCAGCCCGCGCGGGCGCGCCCTCGAATCCCGACCCGCGGCGTTCGCGGGCACACCGCCGCTCAACCCCTCGGATCGAACTCCAGCGGCACGTCCCGCGGGTCCGGCGCCGGACGCGCGTGGACCGGCTCGTCGACGGCCTGCGCGCGCCGGGCATCGTCCTCGGTGATCGCGCGCATCGGGCGTCCGAAGATGCGGCGGATCCGCTCGGCCAGCGGCGGATGCGTGGCCAGCCAGCCCGCCAGCCGGCCGGGCGCCACCAGCCACGCATGCGCGAGCAGTCCGGTGCCGGGCCCGAGCAGACGCTCGCCGCGCGCGCGCTCGACGCCGGCGAGCTTGCGCAGCGCGTTGCCCAGGCCGTCGGGCAGACGCGTGAAGCGCACCGCGGTCGCGTCCGCCAGGAACTCGCGCTGCCGGCTCACCGCCGCCTGCAGCAGACGCGCGGCCAGCCAGCCCACCGCGCCCACGGCCATGATCGCGGCGCCCAGCACCGCCGCGGCGATCGCCAGCGGCAGCGCGCGCGGGTCTTCGCCGGAGGTGGGATGGAACCGCTGCGGGTGCGCCCAGCCCAGCAGGGCGCGCCCGAACTGGTGCACGATCAGGATGCCGTACACGTAGGCGGTCAGCGTCAGGTTCAGGCGCACGTCGCCGTGCAGCACGTGCGCGTATTCGTGCGCGAACACGCCCTGCAGCTCGTCGCGGTTCAGGCGGCGCAGCGCGCCGCGCGTGACGATCACCGCGGCGTCACGCGCGTCGTGGCCGACGGCGCAGGCGTTGATCGCGGGCTCGTCGTCCAGCAGGAACAGCTTCGGCACCGGCGCGCCGGCCGCCACCGCCATCTCTTCGGCGATGTTGCGCAGACGGCGCTCGCCGGCGTCGGTCGGCTCGGCTGCGAGCGCACGTGCACCGAGCAGGCGCGCGACGGCCACGCCGCCTTCGCTCAGACGCGACCACTCGACGAGCGCGCCGCCCAGCACGAACAGCAGCACGATCGCGGTGTTGGTCAGATGGAACAGCGGCGGCAGGCCGGCCACGCCGAACGTCGCCCCCGACGACAGATGCGTGCCCGGGTAGAACGCGAGGAAGGCCAGCGTGCAGGCGGCGTTCACGCCCACCACCACGCCCGTGACCGCGAGCGCGAACAGCACGACCATGCGCCGCGCCTGTCGGCGGGCGAGCGCCTGCTGCGCGAAGAAGTTCAACGGCGCGCGGTCAGAACTGCACGCGCACCGCGCGCCGCTCGGCGGGGTCCTCGATCGCCTCGAGCGGGCGCGAGGGCGTGAAGCGGAAGACCGCCGCGATCAGGTTGGCGGGGAAGCGCCCGATGCCGACGTTGTAGTCCATCACCGCGTCGTTGTACGCCTGCCGCGCGAACGACACGCGGTTCTCGGTGCTGGCGATCTCCTCGGACAGCTGGCGCATGTTCTCGTCGGCCTGCAGCTCCGGATACGCCTCGGCGACCACCATCAGCCGGCCGAGCGCATCGGTGAGCTGCGCGCTGGCCGCCGACAGGCTCTCCATCGCGTCCATGTCGCCGGGCCGCGTCGCGGCCGTGCGCGTCGCGTGCAGCGCCTGGTTGCGCGCCAGCGTCACCGCCTCGAGCGTGCTGCGCTCGTGCTCCAGGTACTTGCGGGCCACCTCGACCAGGTTGGGGATCAGCTCGAAGCGGCGCTTGAGCTGCACCTCGATGTGCGCGAACGCGTTGACGACGTGCTCGCGCAGCGCGATCAGCCGGTTGTAGGCGCTGGCCGCCCACAGCGCGACCACCAGCGAGGCGACGGCGAGAAGGGTCTGCTCGATGCCCATGCGGGGACTCCGGTTCGACGCCGGCGACGCGCCGGCACGACGCCGGCACGCGGCCGGTCGTCCGGAGATTCTCGAAACCGGGGCGGCCCCGGGTCAAAAACCGGGAGCCGAACGGCGGCGTGCGGGTGTCGGGTGGCGCACCCGCCGCGCCGCGCGTGTCGGCCGGTTCAGACGATCCGGGTCGGACGATCCCGCGCGACGGTCCGGTTCAGACGATCCCGAGCGACGGTCCGGTTCAGACGATCTCGAGCAGCAGGTCGTGGGCGGCGATCGTGTCGCCCGACTTCACGTGCACCGCGCGCACCGTGCCGTCGCGGTCGACGCGCAGCTGCGTCTCCATCTTCATCGCCTCGATCGACACCAGCGGGTCGCCGGCCTTGACCACCTGCCCGGGCTTGACCGACACGGTCACCACCATGCCGGGCATCGGCGCCGGCACGTGCGACGGGTTGGCCGGGTCGGCCTGCGCGCGCCGGTGCGCGGGCTTGGCGCCGGCCTTCTCGATGCGCATCGTGCGCGGCTGGCCGTTGAGCTCGAAGAACATCTTCACCACGCCCTCCTCCTCGGACGGCGCGCTGCCCTGCATGCGGATCACCAGCGTCTTGCCGGCGTCGATGTCGATCGCCACCTCCTCGCGCTCGCCCATCCCATAGAAGAACGCCGACGTGGGGATCACGCTCACGTCACCGAAGCGGCGCTGGTAGTCCGCGAACTCGCGGAACACCTTCGGATACATCAGGTACGAGGCGAGGTCGGTGTCGCTGATCTGGTGCCCGACGGCCTTCTCGGCCTCGCGGCGCGCCGCCTCGAGGTCGACCGCGGGGAGGCTGTCGCCCGGCCGGTACGGCGCGGGCGGCTCGGCCTTCAGCACCTTGCGCGACAGCTCGGCCGGGAACCCGTCCGGGGGGAAGCCCAGTTCGCCGCGGAACAGCGACACCACCGACTCGGGGAACGCGATCTCGCGCGCCGGATCGGTGACGTCGGCCGGCTTCAGGTCGTTGGCCACCATGAACAGCGCGAGGTCGCCCACCACCTTGGACGTGGGCGTCACCTTCACGATGTCGCCGAACAGGCGGTTGACCTCGGCGTACATCACCGACACCTCGGGCCAGCGGTGCTCCAGGCCCATCGCGCGCGCCTGCTCGCGCAGGTTGGTGTACTGCCCGCCGGGCATCTCGTGGTTGTAGACGTCGGCCGTGCCGGAGCGGATGTCGGACTCGAACGGCGCGTACACCTTGCGCACGCCCTCCCAGTAGTGCGACAGCGCCTGCAGCGCACCGAGGTCGACGCCGGAGGGCCTGCGCTCGGCGCCGTCGAGCACGCACGGGTCGCGCGCATCGCCCGCCAGCGCGGCGACGATCGAGCTGAGGTTGGGCTGCGAGGTCAGGCCGCTCATCGCGTCGAGCGCGCCGTCGACCGCGTCGGCGCCCGCCTCGACCGCCGCCAGCACCGACGCGGCCGACGCGCCGCTGGTGTCGTGCGTGTGGAAGTGGATCGGCAGCCCGGTCTCCTCCTTCAGCGTCTTCACGAGCAGACGGATCGCGCGCGGCCGGCACAGCCCAGCCATGTCCTTGATGCCGAGCACGTGCACGCCGGCCTTCTGCAGCTGCCGCGCGATGTCCACGTAGTAGCGCAGGTCGTACTTGCGGCGCGTGTCGTACACGTCGGCCGTGTAGCAGATCGCGCCCTCGCACATCGCGCCGCTCTCGAGCACCGCGTCGAGCGCCACCCGCATGTTCTCGACCCAGTTGAGCGAGTCGAACACGCGGAACAGGTCGATGCCGTTGGCGGCGGCCTGCTGCACGAAGTAGCGCACCACGTTGTCCGCATAGTTGGTGTAGCCCACCGCGTTGGACGAGCGCAGCAGCATCTGGAACATCACGTTGGGCACCGCCTCGCGCAGGCGCGACAGGCGAAGCCACGGATCCTCCTTCAGGAAGCGCAGCGCGACGTCGAACGTGGCGCCGCCCCAGCACTCGAGCGAGAACAGCCCGGGCGCCATGCGCGCGTAGTACGGCGCGATGCGCTGCATGTCGACGCTGCGCATGCGCGTGGCCAGCAGCGACTGGTGTGCGTCGCGCATCGTCGTGTCGGTGAGCAGCACGCGCTTCTCGGCCAGCATCCAGCGCGCCATCTTCTCCGGGCCCAGCTGCTTGAGCAGCGTGCGGGTGCCGGGCGGCGGCGGAGTGGTCAGGTCGCAGGCGGGCAGCGCCAAGTGCACGTGCGACAGGTCGGGCTTGATGCGCCCTTTCATGTCGGGATGCCCGTTCACCGTCACGTCGCCGATGTGGCGCAGCAGGCGGGTGGCACGGTCGCGCCGCTTGGAGAAGCGGAACAGCTCGGGCGTGTTGTCGATGAAGCGCGTGGTGACCGTGCCGGCGAGGAAGTCGGCATGGTTGATCACGTTCTCGACGAACTGCAGGTTGGTCGCGACGCCACGGATGCGGAACTCGCGCAGCCCGCGGTCCATGCGGCGGATCGCCTCGGCCGCGGTCGGCGCCCAGGCCGTCACCTTCACCAGCAGCGAGTCGTAGAACGGCGTGATCACGGCGCCCGAATACGCGGTGCCGCCGTCGAGGCGCAGTCCGAAGCCGGCCGCGCTGCGGTAGGCGGTGATGCGGCCGTAGTCGGGCGTGAAGCCGTTCTCGGGGTCTTCGGTGGTGATCCGGCACTGCAGCGCGTGCCCGTTGAGCCGGATGTCCGGCTGCTGCGGCACCGGGCAGTCGGCCGCGCCGATGCGCGCGCCTTCCGTCACGCGGATCTGCGCCTTCACGATGTCGATGCCGGTGACCTGCTCGGTGACCGTGTGCTCGACCTGGATGCGCAGGTTCACCTCGATGAAGTAGAACCGGCCGGTGTCGGCGTCCATCAGGAACTCGACCGTGCCGGCGTGCGTGTAGCCGACCGCGCGGGCCAGCCGCAGCGCCGCCTCGCACAGCTCGGCACGTTGCGCGTCGTCGAGGTACGGCGCGGGCGCGCGCTCGACCACCTTCTGGTTGCGCCGCTGCACCGAACAGTCGCGCTCGAACAGGTGCACCACGTTGCCGTGCGTGTCGCCCAGGATCTGCACCTCGACGTGACGCGCGCGGCGCACCAGCTTCTCGAGGTAGACCTCGTCGTTGCCGAACGCGGCCCCCGCCTCGCGGCGCGCCACCTCGAGCTGCGCGTCGAGGTCGGCCTCGGTCTCGATCACGCGCATGCCGCGCCCACCGCCGCCCCAGCTCGCCTTGAGCATCAGCGGATAGCCGACCTCGGCCGCCAGCGCCTTCACCTGCGCGAGGTCACGCGGCAGCGGCCCGGTGGCCGGCATCACCGGCACGTTCGCGGCCACCGCCGCATTGCGCGCGGCGACCTTGTTGCCCAGCGTGGTCATCACCTCGGGCGTGGGCCCGATGAAGGCGATGCCCGCCTCGGCGCACGCGCGGGCGAAGTCCGGGTTCTCGGACAGGAACCCGTAGCCCGGGTGGATGGCGTCGACCTTCGCGAGCTTGGCGATGCGGATCACGTCGGCGATGTCGAGGTACGCCTGCAGCGGCTTCTTGCCCTCGCCCACCAGGTAGCTCTCGTCCGCCTTGAAGCGATGCAGGGCAAACCGGTCTTCGTTGGAATAGATCGACACCGTCCGGATGCCGAGTTCGGCAGCGGCGCGCATCACGCGGATGGCGATCTCGGAACGGTTGGCGACTAGCAGCGACTGGATTCGGCGCATCGTGACTCCGGGCGGATTTTGTGCATTGCAACGTAATGAACTCAGGGTATCGGATCGATCCGAAAGCCGCAATCCGGCGCGCGCATGCACGCCCCACGCTCGCCCCATGCCCCCCATGCACGCCCGTCCACCCCCGGGTCCGCCGCCCGGTCCGCCGCCCGCACAGGGGCCGCCCGCCGTCTGCGCGCCGCCCGGCGACGAACGGCCGCCCCGGCACGACCTGCCCCGCCCCGCGCGCCGGCCGGACGGTTAGACTGACCGCCTCCGTCTCTCGGGAATGCCTCCGTGGACCACAACCGACTCCCCTCCCGCCCCGGCCCGGGCCGCGGCGCGCGCGCACTGCCCTGGGCGGCGGCGCTGATCGCCCTGTCCCTGGCCGGCTGCGGCGGCGGCAGCAGCAACGGCGCCACCGGCGGCGGCGGCGTGGTCACCCCGCTGCCCACGGGCCTGCCCGACCAGACCGGCTGCACCTACCAGTACACGCTGACGGCCTGGCCGAACGGGTCGGGCGTCGACCCGCTGCTGGGCCAGCAGTGGCATCTGAACAACACGGGTCAGACCGGCGGCACGGCCGGCGAAGACGTGCGCGCCGTCACGGCCTGGGCCGCCACGCGCGGCCTGGGCGTGCGCATCGCCGTCGTCGACGACGCGATCGAGGTGCTGCACCAGGACCTCGAACCCAATGC
>JAKOZZ010000074.1 GCA_029779755.1 Pseudomonadota bacterium | reverse complement strand
GTCAGCGATCCACCGGACCCGGCACCTCACCGAACGGGGCGATGCCCCCCGGTTCCACCGCCGCCCCCGGGCTGCACACCGGCCGCGACGCCATGGCCCGCGCGGCCGCCTGCGCGACGGCCTGCCGCAGCGTCGCGGGCCGCAGCGGCTTGTACAGCAGCCGATGGCCACGCGACCGCGCCTCGCGCTCGATCTGCGCGTCCACGTCGCCGGTGATCACGACCACCGCGCCGGGGGGGACGCGATCGGAGACCGCCCGCGCCGCGTCGAAGCCGTCGCTTCCGTCCCCGAGGCGATGATCGGTGATCAGACAGTCGAGTCGTTCGAGCGCCTGCTCGTCGAGCTGCGCCTGCAGTTCGGCGAGCGCGCCCGCGGACACCACGTGGCACCCCCAGCCCTCGAGCAGCGCGGTGAGACCGTCCTGCACCGCCGCGTCGTCGTCGAGCACGGCGACCGTGCACCCCTCGGGGAGATCGGGGACCGCATCGTCCGCATCGCCCTTGCGGGCCGCCGCGGGCGCCACGGCGGCCGGGGCGGCGCCGATCGGCAGCTCGACCCGGAACACCGACCCCCGTCCCGGTTCGGATTCGAGTGCGATCCGCGCCCCCAGCAGGCGGCACAGCCGCCTGACGATCGACAGCCCCAGCCCCAGCCCGCGTCTGCGGTTGCGCCCGGGGTTGGACACCTGGAAGTACTCTTCGAAGACGCGCTCGCGGAACTCCTGCGGAATGCCGATGCCGGTGTCGCGCACTTCGATCACGATGTCGTCCGCGCGGCGCGCGATCCGCAGCCGGACGCTGCCGGCGGGCGTGTACCGCACGGCGTTCTGCAGCAGGTTGCGCAGCACCCGCTCGAGCAGCACGGGGTCGCTGACCACGGTGCCCCCCGCGCACTGGACGGTGAACGCGATGCCCGCCGCCTCGGCCACCGGACGCAGGTCGGCGGCGACTCGCTCGCCCAGGGCGTCGATCGAGAACGCCGTCATCTCGGCGCGGATCTCGTCCGCATCGAGCCGCGACAGGTCGAGCAGCGCCCCCAGCAGGCCGTCGAGCGACTGCACGGCCGTGTCGATCCGCTGCGCATGCGCGGCCGCGACCGGATCGAGGGGACGCAGCAGCAGCGCGCCGGTCAGCACGGACAACGCCGTCACCGGCTGCCTCAGGTCATGACTGGTGGCCGCGAGGAAGCGGGACTTCAGCCGCACCGCCTCCTCGGCAGTTGCCTGGGCCTCGAGGGCCGTCTGCGTCTGCGCGGACAACTGCTCGATCAGCGCCTGGTTCTCGAAGCGGCGGCGCGCCGTCTCGTGCACCATCGCGCCGTAGTCGCGCACCGATGCGACGACGATGATCGAGAACATCACCACCTGCAGCGCGACGACGTACGGCATCGCGAAGCCGCTGGCGGCCGACGAGTACACCAGCGGCAGGGCGAGGCAGGGGATGAATCCGTAGAACTGCATCGGCAGGTGGCTCATCGTGGCCAGCGAGCCGGCGGCCCATGCGAGCATGCTGCCGACGATCAGGCCCTGCTCCATCGGCGGCGCCTGGGGCAGGAAGACCAGCGAGAACAGCCCCGCCATCGCGCCGCTCGCGATGGCCGTGACGATCATGAACGGCCTGGTGAACGACGCGGGCGGACGCCGGTCGGTGCGCAGCCACCAGACGGCGAACCCGGCCCGGAGCGCGATGACCGCGAACGCGCAGACGGCCCACACCAGCAGTCCGGGGCGATCGACGTGCGGATCGACGAGGCTGGCCAGGAACGGCACCATCACGAACGCGCCGATCGGCGCCCGCCGCGTCTGCAGCATCAGCAGGCGGAGCACCTCCTCCTGCGCATCACCGCGATCGCCCGTCCACGCCGGAGCCGCCGTCCGCCCGATCATCCGCCCTCCCCTCGAACTCGCCGGACCCGGTCCCGGGCCTCGTGCGGACGGGCGGCCTGTGCGGCGCCGCAACGTCCCCCTCTGTACTTTCGGATAGTAGGTGGATGTCTGCGCGGGATCGACAATCGATGCCACTATTGGACAGACGATGGATCGAAAGTCGTGCCCTCCACCGATCGAAGCGCCGCGCACGTCCGCGGCGCGCGCCCGAATCCGCCTGCACCGCCCATGACCATGCGCTTCCTGGTGATCGACGACCATCCGATGATGCGGGACGCCATCACGGCGGCACTGCACTCGGTCGACCCCGCGTTCACGGTCCGCGGCGCCTCCACGCTGGCGGAGGGCTTCCGCACGATCGACGCGTCGGACCCCTTCGATCTGCTGTTCCTCGATCTCGGCCTGCCGGGCATGCAGGGCATGCAATCGCTGGAGGAAGTGCGCCTGCGCCATCCTGCGCTGCCGGTCGTCGTGGTGTCGGGATCGGGCAGCGCACACGACGCGATCGCGGCGATCGACCAGGGCGCGATGGGCTTCATCCCCAAGACGGCCGAGCGCGACGTCTTCCTCGGTGCGTTCCAGCTGGTGGCGCGCGGTGGCGTGTACGTGCCGCCCGAGGTGCTCACGGTGCTCGCGCCACTGCCGGCAGCGGCGGGCGTCCCGGGCGATCCGTACCGTGCGCCGGCGGCCGGAGCGGCCGGCGGGCGGCACCCACCGCCGGTGGCGGCGGCGCCCGCGCCCGAGGGCGGCGGCCTCGCCGCGCTGACGGAGCGTCAGCGCGAGGTGCTGGGGCTGCTGGTGCGCGGCCTGCCCAACAAGCTGATCGCCCGTCGCCTGGACATCTCGGAAAGCACGGTCAAGCTGCACGTCAGCGGCATCTTCCAGCACCTGGGCGTCAGGAACCGGACCCGCGCGCTGGTGGAGGCGAGCCGGCTGGGCCTCAAGGTGTAGGACCGCTCAGCTAGACTGCCGGGCGTGCACATCGCCGCCCTCCTCCTGCCCGACCTCACGCTGATCGCCCTCGGCTGGCTGCTCTACCGCTACAGCGGCTGGTCGGCCGACTTCTGGGCGGGCGTCGAGAAGCTCGTCTACTACGTGCTGTTTCCCGCGCTGCTGTTCAACTCGATCGCACGCAACACGGTGTCGCCCGGCGACGCCATGCCGATGCTCGCGGCAGCGCTGGGCGCGCTGGGCGCCGGGATCGCCCTGGGCTACCTCGCGCTGCCGGTGCTGCGCCCCGTTCCACAGCAGTTCGCCTCCGGGGTGCAGTGCGCGTTCCGCTTCAACTCCTACATTGCGCTCGCGCTGTCGAGCCGCCTCGGCGGAGACGCCGGGCTCGCCCTGTGCGCGCTGATCGTGGGGTTCGTCGTGCCGATCGCGAACTTCTTCGCGGTGTTCGCGCTTGCGCGGCATTCGGGCGCCGGCCTGCTGCGCGAGCTGGTGCGCAACCCGCTCGTGCTCGCGACGCTGGCCGGACTGGTGGCCAAGGCGGTCGGGCTGAAGCTGCCGGAACCGATCGACGCCACGCTGCAGCGTCTGGGCCTCGCCTCGCTGGGCATCGGATTGCTGTGTGTCGGCGCCGGCCTGCGCCTGGAGCTGCGGACCGACCTCGATCCGGCGCAGCGCCGCAGCTCGTGGCGCCTGAGCACCTGGATCACGCTGACCAAGCTGGTGGCGATGCCGGTCACCGCGCTGATGATCGCCCGCACGCTGGGCGTGTCGTCCCTGCCGATGCAGGTGGCGGTGATGTTCGCGTCGATGCCGACGGCGCCGGCGGCCTACGTGCTGGCCAACCGGATGGGCGGCGACGGGCGCTTCGTCGCCTTCCTGATCACGCTGTCCACGCTCGGCGCCCTGCTCGCCCTGCCCTTCTGGCTGGCGCTCGTGTCGCGCTGAGTCAGAAGCGCCAGGCGAGTTCCGCGAACACGGTGCGTCCGGGCTGCCGGGTCAGCACGTAGTAGCGCCGGTCGGTCAGATTGTCGACCGACAGGGCAAGACTGAGCTGGCGGTCGACCTGGTAGCGGATGCGCGCCGAGGCGGTGCCGTATGCGTCGTAGGCGCCGTAGACCCCCTGTGCAAGGTTCTGGTTCAGATCGTCGCCCGAGCCGAACACGCGGCTCACGTGCCGATAGACCACCTGCCCCGACCAGGGCTGCCGGTCGAACTGAAGCCCCAGGGACCAGACGGTCTGCGGGACGTCGGTCAGGTTCTTTCCGACGCTCGCAGGTGCGGCGGGATTGTCGGTGATCTCGTAGCGGAACTGGTGCGTCAGTGATGCGAAGCCGCGCACGCCCGTGATCCCGAACGGCCAGCCGGCACGCACCTCGATGCCGTCGACGTCGGCCCGACCGGCATTCTCCGTGCGCGACAACTGCGCCGACAGGCGGCGCCGATAGATCAGGTCGTCGAGCTGCTGCTTGTAGATCGTCGCGGAGAGATCGGCCCCACCCGGCAGACGCGCATCGGCACCGATTTCCAGCGCCTGAACCCGCTCGGGGCGCAGATCCGGAGCAGCATCCACGACGACGACCGCACCGGCCGTCGAGCCCGGGGTGACGACACGCGAATACATGTCGAGCAGCGCCGGCGGCCTGAACCCCGCGCCATAGGACGCGCGCAGCGACAACCCGGGCGTGGCGCGCCAGACCATCGCGACCTTGGGGCTGAACCGGCTGAAGCTCCGCTTCGGGAACGCCTGCAGAAACGCGGGTGCGGTGTCCTGCGACACCTCGCCTTCGGTCTCGAAACGATCGAACCGGCCCCCGACGTATGCCGTCAGGGTGTCGCTCAGCATGTGCTCGCTCTGCACGAACACGGCCTGGTTGTTCGTGCTGCCCTTGCCGGCGTTGATCTGCGTCGACGCGCTGGACGCATCCCGCCAGTTCGCCAGCGACACGGTGCCGCGGTCCATGCTGCTGCGGCCCGCGGCCACGCCCGCGACGAGCATCCAGTCGGCGCGGACCGGCATGTGCAGGCTGACATCGAGATCGGTGCGTGCGTTCGGCTGCCGCACGAAATCCCCGTTGCCGCCGTCGTAGGTGGACACGCCGCTCACCGGCTGCGCGTAGTCGAAGCGATGACGGTACGTCGAGACGTGCGCTTGCAGCCGGGTGCCGCCGGCGAAGCGATGGTCGGCGCGGGCGAACAGGCGCAGGTCGCGTTCGCGCGTCGGCGTCGCGCTCAGGAAATCGGTCCCGGCGACGTTCATGCGTGCGCCATCGACGCCCAGCGCGCCCGAGAACACCTCGCCGCCTGCCGCGTTGCGCAGCAGCGTCTGCGGCCGGCTGTAGCCGACCCGGTACTCGCCCCACGCAATGCCCGCGGCCAGCCGCGTCGCCGCGCTCGGCGCGTGATGCAGGGTCAGCATCGCGTGGTCCTGGCTCCACGGGCGCGCGCCGCGCACACCGATCATGTACGCCGGCGCACCGGCCGCGGTGGTCGTCGGCACGGCCCCGGTCACCGGCGTGCCGGGCGCACCGGTGGTCGTCGGCTTGACCACCTCTTCGGCGTTCGGGTCGCCGGTGCTCTCCCGATACCCGACCGCCAACGACACACCCAGACCACTTTCGTAGCGCTGCCGGTGCACCAGCGACATGCCGCGCTGACCCAGGTTGCCGGCGCCGAGACGCAGCTCGGTGAGCGGTTTTCCGGGATCGGCACTGATCAGGTTGATCACACCGCCCATCGCATTGCCACCGTACAGGGCCGAATACGGGCCACGCACGATCTCGATGCGCTCCAGGGCGTCGAACGGGATCGCCGCCACGTTGATGCCCCCCGACAGCGCGTTGTTCAGCGGCTGGCCGTCCATGAGCACCAGCGTGCGGGGGGTGCGCGGGATGCCACGCACCGACAGCACGGCCTGGCCGGTGCCTGGATAGGCAGCGCCGAAGG
Source organism: Pseudomonadota bacterium (assembly GCA_029779755.1). GTDB lineage: Bacteria > Pseudomonadota > Gammaproteobacteria > Burkholderiales > Burkholderiaceae_E > Quisquiliibacterium. The sequence goes on along the minus strand of JAKOZZ010000074.1, from coordinate 24,256 downwards.
CCGCGCCTCGCAGATAGAGGCCCGGCACGTCGGCGAGCGCATCGCCGATGCGCAGCGGTGCCCGCACGTCGAGCTCTTCGCGGCGCACCACCGACACGCTGGCAGGCATCCCCAGAAGCTCGGCCGGCGAACGCGTCGCGGTCACCAGCACCGTGTTCAGCAGGCCGGTGCCGAGCGGCACGGCAGCGGCATCGGCCCGTGCGACCGTCGCGACGCCGTCCGCGACGGCGGGCGCCGGATCGGCAGCCTGGACCGCCCCCGACGCCCCGATGGCCAGCGCGACCGCCAGTGCGCCGTGCCCTGCGCGCACACCGGTCGCACGCCTGGCGTGTCGGTCGGCGCGCTGCGCGCGCACCACCTCCCCGAGGTAAAGAACCCCGGAGGATCGATCTTTTTTCATTGCTTCTCCCGCCGCGCGTCGATTGCGCGCATTTTGCATGTTATGGTCATTTCGCGTCGTCCTCGACGCGCAGCAAATCTAGAACGACCACGTTCACGGAGACTTGATGCGCATCAAGGTCCCGTGTCCTGGGGAGAACGATCATCACGATCGCACACTGACCCGGACGCAAGCCCGCTCCGGGAATCCAAGGGAGAAGCCAATGAGGATCAGAACACACGGAGCACTCCGCACGGCCGTCGTGGCGGCGGCGCTGTTCGGCGTGGCGGGAACGGTTGCCGCGCAGGACAAGAAGAACGTGACCGAACCGGAGGTGCGTTACCAGGCCGGCGGTTCGCCGCTCGCATCCGAGGAGATGCACCAGAACATCGATCCGAAGGCCCCGCCGATGACCAAGGCGGAGTTCGACAAGGCGCGGCAGATCTACTTCGAGCGCTGCGCCGGCTGCCACGGCGTGCTGCGCAAGGGCGCCACCGGCAAGCCGCTGACGCCCGACATCACGATGGCGCGCGGCACCGAGATCCTGAAGACGTTCATCAAGTACGGTTCGCCCGCGGGCATGCCCAACTGGGGCACGTCCGGCGAGATGAGCGACGCCGAAGTCGACCTGATGGCGCGCTACATCCAGCAGGTGCCCCCCACGCCGCCCGAGTTCGGCATGGAAGACATGAAGAAGACGTGGAAGGTCATCATCCCGCCGGAGAAGCGTCCGACGCGGAAGATGAACAACTACGACATCTCCAACCTGTTCTCGGTGACCCTGCGCGACAGCGGTGAAGTCGCGCTGATCGACGGCGCGTCGAAGAAGATCATCAACATCGTCAAGACCGGCTACGCGGTGCACATCTCGCGCATGTCGGCCTCGGGACGCTACCTGTACGTGATCGGCCGTGACGCGAAGATCAACCTGATCGACCTGTGGATGGAGACGCCCGACAACGTCGCCGAGATCCGCGTCGGCCTCGAGGCCCGTTCCGTCGACACGTCCAAGAACAAGAAGTACGCCGACAAGTACGCGATCGCCGGCTCCTACTGGCCGCCGCAGTACACGATCATGAACGGCGACACGCTCGAGCCGCTGAAGATCCAGAGCACCCGCGGCACCACGGTGGACAAGCAGGAGTACCACCCCGAGCCGCGCGTCGCGTCGATCGTGGCCACGCACGACAAGCCCGAGTTCATCGTCAACGTGAAGGAGACCGGCAAGGTCCTGGTCGTCGACTACAGCGACATCAACAACCTGAAGACGACCGAGATCGGTGCCGCCCGCTTCCTGCACGACGGCGGCTGGGACGTCACCAAGCGCTACTTCCTGGTGGCGGCCAACGAGTCGAACAAGATCGCGGTCGTCGACAGCAAGACCAGCAAGCTGGCGGCGCTGGTCGAGGTGGGGCGGATTCCGCACCCGGGTCGCGGTGCGAACTTCAAGGATCCGAAGTTCGGCCCGGTCTGGGCGACCGGCCACCTCGGCGACGAGACGATCTCGCTGATCGGCACCGATCCCAAGGGCAACGCGAAGAACGCCTGGAAAGTCGTGCGTACGCTGAAAGGCCAGGGCGGCGGCAACCTGTTCATCAAGACGCATCCGAAGTCGACGAACCTGTGGGTGGACACGCCGCTGAACCCGGACGCCAAGATCAGCCAGTCGGTCGCGGTGTTCGACATCAAGAACCTGGACAAGCCCTTCGAGGTGCTGCCGATCGGCGAGTGGGCCGGCGTCGGCGAAGGGGCCAAGCGGATCACCCAGCCCGAGTACAACAAGGCGGGTGACGAGGTCTGGTTCTCGGTGTGGAGCGCGAAGAACCAGCAGTCGGCTCTGGTCATCGTCGACGACAAGACCCGCAAGCTGAAGGCGGTGATCAAGGATCCGAAGCTGATCACGCCGACCGGCAAGTTCAACGTGCACAACACCCAGCACGACGTGTACTGATTCGAGACGCGGGCCCGTCCGCCGGGCGGGCCCGGCGTCCGAACGACACGACTACGCAATGCGCTCTCCCGCGCACGCTTGGCGGCTCTCCGGAGCCGTCTTTTTTTTCCTGCTGACTGCGGCCGGGCCTTGGAGCCATGCCGCCCAGCCTGCGTCGGGCGCCACGACCTGCGCCGCGCCCGCACCGGAGGGCACCCCGGACGCGGGCGCCGAGTTGTCGGCATGGGCGCCGGACGGCCGCGTGCGCTACACGGCCACCGCGCAGGGCGAGCTGCTGCGCCATGCCGCCGACGATGGACGCATCACCGCACGCGTGATGCTGGGATTCGAACCCCGGGCGCTGGCCGTGGCGGGCGGTCCGGGCGCCCTCGTCCTGGTCGCCGGACGGGGGCGCGACGCGATCAGCGTGCACGACCCCGAGTCGCTCGCGACGGTGCGGCGCTATGCGCTGCCCGATGGCAGGTCCGTCGTGGCGGCACTCGACCTGCCGGGGCGGGCACGCTTCGCCCTCGGGTTCTCCGATCGCGACGAACTCTGGGAGATCGCCTACGGGCCCGACGCGCCCCCGGTGCTGCTGGGGCTGGTCCACGACTACCGCAGCAACGAGGCCGTGCCGCTTCCGGGACGGCTGACACCGCGGCCGTTCCGCGTGCCCGGCGCGACACGCGCACTGCTGCCCGGCGCCGTGCCGCGCGAACTCCTGCGCATCGACGCGAGCGGCCGTGTCGGGGTCGTCGACCTGGAAGTGCGGCGCGAGATCGAACGGCCGGCACACCCCCCCTTCGAGGACGGCGTGCTCGCCGCCGCCTGGCGTCAGCGCGACGCGCGCGGCTGGCTGATCGCCGCGCGGGGCAGCCGGCGCGTGGACCGCCTGCGCGCCGGCGACTGGCGCCTGGAGCCGGTCGCAACCCTGCCGGGCGAAGTGCTGGCGCTCGCAGCGTCGCCGGGCGCCGGCGAGGTCCATGCGCTGCACGCCGGCGCGACATCGGTCGGGGCCGTGCGGATCGACCCGGTCAGCGCCGAGACGCTTGCGATCCCCTACGACGCAGACACGCACGCACTGCTGCGCCAGCAGGGCACGCGCGCGGTTCGCTGCCCGCCGCCGCCGGACGGGGCCGGCGAGCGTGCGCTCAGCCGGCCACCGGTGCCAGGAACCCCAGCGGGGAACGCAGCACCGCAGCCGACACGATGAAGGCGAACACCAGGATGGCCAGCAGACCGGCGACCACGCGCTGCGTCTGCGTGCGGCCGCGCTTGAGCGCGACCGTGCCCAGCACGATGTAGAGCAGCAGGCCGGCGATCTTCGCATTCAGCCACGCGTCGCGCCCGGGCATGCCGCCGCCCTTCCACACCATCACCAGCGCGCTGGCGAGCAGGAGCGTGTCGATCACGTGCGGCAGCACGCGCGCCGCCCGGCCGGCAAGCAGCGGCGAGCCGCGCAGCATCAGACCGAAGCGCAGCACGAATCCGCCGATGCTCAGCGCGGCACACGTCAGGTGCAAGGCTCGAATCGTCGCGTAGTCGGGCACGGAAGCGCTCAGTTCAGTGACGATCGCAGGCGATCGGCATCCAGGATGCGGATCTCGGAGCCGTGCACCTCGATCAGCGACTGGTGGGCGAGGTCCGAGAGGATGCGGGAGAAGTGCTCGGGGGTGAGGTTGAGGCGCGACGCGATCACGCCCTTGTTGGCGTCGAGCACCACACGGACGGGCGCGGCGCGCGCCTGTTCTTCGACGTCGCGCAGCAGGTACCCGATCACACGCTGCATGCCCGAGCGCAGGGAGTAGGCCTCGACGTCCTGGATCAGGCCGTGCAGACGCATGCTGAGGCCTGCGATCAGGCGCCGCGCGAGGCGCGGGTCGCGTTCGATCTCCGCGTCGATGGTCGCCTTCGAGATGTGCAGCAGCAGCGAGTCGGACAGGGCCTGTGCGAAGACCACGTAGGCCCGGTCGGTGAACATCAGTGCCTCGCCGAACGAATGGCCGGGGCCGATGAGGTCGATGACCTTCTCGGAGCCGTTCGGCGAGTCCATCGCGAGCTTTACCTGGCCGTAGATCACGACGTGGAAGCCCAGGCACGGGTCGCCGCGCTGGAACAGCAGCTGGCCCTTGGGAACGCGCTGCTCGGTCGTGCCGGCTGCGATGCGGTCGAGGTCCTCGGGCGTCGCCTCCTGGAACAGCGGAAGTCGTGCGAGAAAGGTCTGCGTCTTTGCCTTGGCGGTGGCCATGCGCGAGCTTGCGTCGGTGACGGATGAGGTTGCCCGGCCGGACGGAACGGACGATCCGCCGGCCGGCCCGCGCGGCGGGGCCGGCGCGCGGCGGGCCCGGATGTTCGCACGCCACGCGGATGTGGCAGTGTATCTTGATCCCCGTCAATGCGTGGCGCGCCGCTTCGTGCCACATTCGAGGCGCCGGTGGCTTGGCGCGCACCGTACGTGCCCGCCCCCACTGCCGGATTCGCAGCAGCGCCGGAGTCCCCCGATGACCGTGATCGACCTCGATGCCCGATTCATGCAACCGCCCGAGCCCATGGAGCGCACGGTCGAAGCACTCGACCGGCTCGCGCCCGGCGACGAGCTGCGCCTGCTGATCCACCGCGAACCGCATCCGCTGTACCGGATGCTGGAGCAGTCGGGCTACCGCTACCGGGTGACGCCCTGCGAGGACGGCGGCTTCACGATCCACATCACCCTGGCGTGACGCCGTCCGGCGCAGGCCCCGCCGCCAGGCGGCGCAGCGCCCATTCGACGTGCTCGCGCACGATGGGGGATGGGTGCTGGCTGCGCGCCCGCAGCGCGTCGAGCACGGCGGGATCGTCGCCCGCGCCGCTGTTGCCCAGCGCCACCGCGATGTTGCGCAGCCACCGCTCGTGGCCGATGCGCAGGATGGGGGACCCCGCCATGCGCTGCTCGAAGGCTTCGCGCGTCCAGAGGAACAGTTCGACGAGGGGCGCATGGTCGAGGCCGTTGCGCACGGCGAAGTCGGGCACGGCGGCGGGCCGGGCGAACTTGTTCCACGGGCAGACGAGCTGACAGTCGTCGCACCCGTAGATGCGGTTGCCGATCGGGGCACGCAGCGGCTCGGGGATCGCACCTTTCAGTTCGATGGTCAGATACGAGATGCAGCGCCGCGCGTCGAGCCGGTGGGGCGCGACGATCGCCCCGGTGGGGCACGCCTCGATGCAGCGTTCGCAACGCCCGCAGTGGTCGTCGACCGGTGCGTCGGCCGGCAGCGGCAGGTCGGTGTACAGGGTGCCGATGAAGAACGTCGAGCCGCGGCCGCGGTCGATCAGCAGCGTGTGCTTGCCGCGCCAGCCGAGACCGGCCCGTGCCGCCAGGGCCACCTCCATCACGGGCGCCGAATCGCAGAACACCCGGTAGCCGAACGGTCCGAAGTGCGCCGCGGCACGGTCGGCGAGCTTCTGCAGCCGCGCCCGCACGACCTTGTGATAGTCACGGCCCAGCGCGTAGCGCGACACGTAGGCCGCGCCCGCATCCTCCAGCGTGCCGTGCGCGCGCGCGATCCAGTCGGCGTCGCCGGGCGCGTAGTCGAGCCCCACCATCACGGCGCGCACGGTGCCCGGCACGAGCTCGGCCGGACGCGCCCGCCGCATGCCGTGACGCGCCATATAATCCATCTCGCCGTGCCAGCCGGCGTCGAGCCAGCGACGCAGTCCGTCCTCATCGGACGACAGGTCGATGTCGGCGACACCGAGCGCGCCGAAGCCGAGTTCGACGGCCCAGCCGCGCAGCCGGTCGACCCACTGCCGATCGACCCCGGGCCGCCCCTGCGCCACGCCTGCCGGATCACTCACCTGCCTGCCCCCGATCGCTCATCCTGCCTGGTCGCCCCCGCCATGAAACCCGAGATCCCGAGCATCGAACTGTCGCTGCGCGACGAGGCGGCGACGCGGGCGTTGGCCGGCGCGATCGCCCCGCACCTGGGACCGGGCTTCGTACTGTATCTGTCCGGCGACCTCGGCGCCGGCAAGACCGCGTTCACGCGCGCGCTGCTGCGCGCGCTCGGCTGGCAGGGGCGCGTGCGCAGCCCCACCTTCACGCTGGCCGAACTGTACGAGCTGCCGAACTTCGACCTGTATCATTTTGATTTTTATCGCTTTGCAGGCAGCGATGAATGGCGTGAAGCAGGGATCGGCGACTACCTCGGAGGCCAGGCAGCGGCGGTCGTCGAGTGGCCCGAGATGGCCGAAGGCGGCCTGCCCGACCCCGATCTGTGGCTGCGGCTGGCCTACCCCGACGACGACCCCGCGTCGGAGCCCCATGCCGCCACCGAGTCCCGCACGGCCCATCTCAGCGGCGCGACCGACCGGGGGCGCGCGTGCGTAGTCGGGATCGCAGACGCCTGTGCACTCGGCCTGCTCGCCGGCGTCTGTTCGAGGCCGCGTTCGGGTCCCTCGCCCTTGCCCTGAACGTTCCGCTCGCGCAGGCCGCGACCGTGCTCGCGGTACGCGTGTGGCCGGCACGCGACTACACCCGCGTCACGCTCGAGCTCGACACGCCGCTGCGCTACACGCACGCGCTGGTCACCGATCCACCGCGCCTGGTGGTGGATCTCGACGGCGTGCATCTCGACACCGCCCTGCGGGATCTCGTCTCGAAGGTGCGCGCCGACGACCCCTATCTGCGGCAGGTCCGCGTCGGACAGTTCCGCCCCGGTGTCGTGCGCCTGGTCTTCGACCTGAAGACCGAGGTCGCCCCCCAGGTGTTCGCACTGGAACCGGTGGGCAGCTACCGTCACCGCCTGGTGATGGACCTGTACCCCACGGTCCCGAACGATCCGCTGCAGGCGCTGCTTGCCGAGGCCGCCGCGCGCACCGACGGCACGGAGCGCGCCGACGGCGGCACGGCGGGCGAGGCCGCCGGCGCCTCGCCGGCCGGCACGAAGGATGCCCGGGACACGGTCCCCGGCATGCCACGCGACCTGCGGGACGAGCGCACGCGCGCGGACCCGCTGGCGGCGCTGATCCGGGAGCGCGGCAGCGGTCCGGCCGAGACGGCTTCCGGCACGCCCGCCGGCCGGCGCGCCCGTCCGATCGTCTCGCGCCTGGTCACCATCGCCATCGATCCGGGCCACGGCGGCGAAGACCCGGGGGCGGTCGGCGCCAACGGCACGTTCGAGAAGGACGTCGTGCTGGCGATCGCGCGGCACCTGCGCGACCGCATCGCGGCGGAGCCCAACCTGCGCCCGTACATGACGCGCGATGCCGACTTCTTCGTGCCGCTTTCGGCACGGGTGGCGAAGGCGCGCCGCGTGCAGGCCGACCTCTTCGTGTCGATCCATGCCGACGCCTTCGTGAACCCGCGGGCGCGCGGCGCATCGGTGTACGTGCTGTCCGAAGGGGGCGCCAGCAGCAGCGCGGCGCGCTGGCTGGCCCGCAAGGAGAACGACGCCGACCTGATCGGCGGCGTCGATCTCGGCCGCCGCAACCGCGAGGTTGCGAAGCTGCTGCTGGACCTGTCGACGACGGCGCAGATCAAGGACAGCAGCCAGCTCGGACGCATCGTCCTGGGCCAGCTCGGCACCGTGGGGCACCTGCACAAGCCGGCGATCGAGCAGGCATCGTTCGCGGTGCTGAAGGCGCCCGACATCCCGTCGATCCTGATCGAGACGGCGTTCATCAGCAACCCGCAGGAAGAGCGGCGTCTGAGGGAGCCCGGCTACCAGGAACGGATCGCGGAGGCGATCTACCGGGGCATCCGGCACTACCTGATCAAGTATCCGCCCGGGCCGAAGGCGGCGCCCACCTGAGCCCCGTCAGCGGCTCAGCGGCTCAGCGCGCGGCGCGCGCACGCCGCGCGCGCAGCCAGTGCCGCAGCACCTCGATGACGGCGGGCAGCCCGGGGATCACGATCAGTGCCAGCGTGACCCACTGGAAATGCGCCTTCACCCAGGCGGTGTTGCCGATCAGGTAGCCCAGCGCCGTCAGCCCGCACACCCACAGCACGGCCCCCACGACGTTGAACAGCGCGAAGCGCGGGTAGCGCATCTGCGCGATGCCGGCAACGAAGGGGGCGAAGGTGCGCACGAACGGCAGGAAGCGGGCGACGATGATCGTGATGCCGCCATGACGCTCGTAGAACGCATGCGTGCGGTCGAACGCCGCCTTGTTGAAGAACCGCGACTGCTCCCACGCGAACACGCGCGGCCCGAGCCGCCGCCCGATGGAATAGTTCAGCGCGTCGCCCAGGATGGCCGCCGTCGTGAGCAGCCCCATCAGCAGGGGCAGGTCCATCGCGCCCAGTCCGGCGATCGCACCGGCCACGAACAGCAGCGAATCGCCCGGCAGGAACGGCATCACCACCAGTCCCGTCTCGACGAAGATGATCAGGAACAGCAGCGCGTACACCCAGGGACCAAAATCGGCGACGACCGCCGACAGGTGCTTGTCCAGATGCAGGAAGATGTCGATGAGCTGGGCGATGTCCATGGCGGGCGCATGATACCCGCTGGCTATAATCCCCTGGCATGTCCACGCCCGAATCCCCGCCCGACGAGACGATGCCGGTGACGCCTGTGGCGCAGGGTTCGGCAGGCGTGCAGCGTCGGCCGATCCAGGCGCTTCCGGATGTGCTGATCAGCCAGATCGCCGCCGGCGAGGTGGTCGAACGGCCCGCATCGGTCGTCAAGGAGCTGCTCGAGAACGCGGTCGACGCGGGCGCCGCGTCGATCGAACTGCGCATCGAGGAGGGCGGCGTGCGCCGCATCCTCGTCAGCGACGACGGCTGCGGCATCCCGCCCGACGAACTCGCGCTGGCGCTGCAGCGGCACGCCACCAGCAAGATCGGCTCGCTCGACGACCTCGAGCGCGTGGCCACGCTGGGATTCCGCGGCGAGGCGCTGGCCTCGATCGCTTCGGTGGCACGCGTCCGGATCACGAGCCGGGCACAGGGCGACCCGCACGCGCACCTGCTCGACGGCGCCACCGGTCGCGTCGAGCCGGCGGCGGGCACGCGGGGCACGTCGGTCGAGGTCCTCGATCTGTACTCGGCCACGCCCGCCCGGCGCAAGTTCCTCAAGTCGAATGGCACCGAGGCCGCGCACTGCCTGGACGCCTGGCGACGCGTTGCGCTGGCGCACCCCGAGGTGGGGTTCTCGCTGTGGATCGACGGGCGCCGCGGCGACCCGTGGCCGCCGTCGACCTGGCAGGCGCGCGCGCTGGCGGCGCTCGGTGACGAATACCAGCGCGCGCACCGGGTGCTCGACAGCGGCTCGGGGGCGCTTGCACTGCGCGGGCTGCTGGGGCTGCCGACGGTGAACCGCGCGCGCGCCGACCGCCAGTTCCTGTACGTGAACGGCCGCCACGTGCGCGACCGGCTGCTGAACCACGCGGTCAAGCAGGCGTACAGCGACGTGCTCCACGGCGACCGCCAGCCGGCCTGGGTGCTGTTCCTGACGATCGACCCGACACTCGTCGACGTCAACGTGCACCCGGCGAAGACCGAGGTGCGCTTCCGCGATCCGCAGGCGGTGCACCGGCTGGTGTTCCATGCGGTGCAGGGCGCGCTGCGCGCGTCGGCCGCCGAGCACCCGCGGCTGATGGCGCACGCGCCGGTGTCCGATGCCGGCGCGCGCACCGACGCCGCGCCCCGCTTCGTGCAGACCGCCCTGGCGATCGCTCACCGGCCTGCGGAGCACGCCCCGTTCGCGGGGTCGGGCAGCGCTGCCTGGACGGGCGGCACCGGATGGGGGGACGCCCGCGCCAACGATCCGTCGGCCCCATCCGAGCGCCAGCCCGGCACCGCCTGGGCCCCGCAGGCCCCGCCGTCGGCGCAGGCCGTCGCGGCGAGCCTCGCCTTCCTGTCGCCCGACGGGCGCGCCGCCGGCGAGCGCCCGCCCGCGGCCGACCACGACACCCCGCCGCTGGGCTACGCGCTGGCCCAGCTGCACGGCGTCTACATCCTGGCGCAGAACGCCGCCGGTCTGGTCGTCGTCGACATGCATGCGGCGCACGAGCGCATCGTCTACGAACGGCTGAAGCGCGCGCTCGATGCGCATGCGATCCCGACGCAGCCGCTGCTGATCCCGGCGACCTTCCGCGCCGACCCGCTGGAAGTCCGCGTGGTCGAGGAGGAGACCGAGACGCTGTCGGCGCTGGGCCTGGAGCTCAGCGTGCTGGGGCCGGGCGCGATCGCGGTGCGCGCGGTCCCGAGCATGCTGCAGTCGGGCGACATCGTGTCGCTGGCACGGACCGTGATCGCCGAGCTGCGCGAATCGGGCGGCGCGCATGCGCTCACCGCCCACCGCGACGCGCTGCTGGCCGGCATGGCCTGCCACGCCGCCGTGCGCGCCCATCGCCGGCTCGGCATCGACGAGATGAACGCCCTGCTGCGGGAGATGGAGCACACCGCGGGCGCCGACCAGTGCAACCACGGCCGGCCGACGTGGGTCCAGGTCACGCTGCCCGACATGGACCGCTGGTTCCTGCGTGGCCGCTGACCCGACGCGGTCGCCCCTCGACATGTCCCGCACCCGACGGTCCGCCGGCGCCCTGCTCCCGACTCTGCGGGCGCTGCGGGCGCTGCTGCCGCTGCCGGCCCTGCCGCCTCTGGTGAGTCTGCTGTGTCTGCTGTGTCTGCTGTGTCTGCTCCCGCTGCCCGCCCTGCAGGCCCGCGCCTGGAGCGCCGAAGCGGCCGCCCCCTCGTCCGGATCCACGTCCGGCGCCGCGCGCGTCCCCGCACAGCCGGAAGCGTCGAGCGGGCGCACCCACAAGCCGATCGCCTTCGGCGCGCGCGACCTGGTCGCCGCCGCGCATCCGCTGGCGGTCGACGCGGGTGTGCGCGTGCTGGCCCGCGGCGGCGCGGCGATCGACGCCGCGATCGCCGCGCAGATGGTGCTGACCCTGGTCGAGCCGCAGTCCTCGGGGATCGGCGGCGGCGCCTTCCTGCTGCACTTCCAGCGTGACCAGGGCGCGCTGCTGGCGTACGACGGCCGCGAGACCGCGCCGGCCGCGGCCACCGGCGACCAGTTCCTCGACGCGCGCGGCCGGCCGCTCGGCTTCCTCGCCGCCGTCGACGGCGGCCTGTCGGTGGGCACGCCCGGGCTGCTGCGCATGCTCGAGGCGGCGCATCGCGCGCACGGCCGGCTGCCCTGGTCGACCCTGTTCGACGACGCCATCCGGCTGAGCGAGGACGGTTTCCCGGTGTCGCCCCGGCTGCACCAGAGCATCGTCGTGGCCCGCCACCGCATCGCGCACCAGACGGCCGCGGCGCGCTACTTCCTCGACGCCGAGGGCCGCCCGCTCGCCGTGGGGACCACACTGCGCAACCCCGACCTGGCGGCGACGCTGCGGCGGATCGCCCGCGACGGCGCCGATGCGCTGCACACCGGCGAGACGGCACGCGCGATCGTCGACGCGGTGCGCAGCCATCCGACCAACCCCGGCCGGCTGAGCCTGTCGGATCTCGCCGACTACCGCCCGCGCGTGCGCACGCCGGTGTGCGGCGCGTACCGCGGGCTGCGCGTGTGCGGCATGCCCCCGCCCAGCTCGGGCGGTGTGGCGGTGCTGCAGACGCTGGGCATGCTGGAGCGCTTCGACCTGGGCGCGCTGGCGCCGGACGCCCCCGACGCGGTGCACCTCGTCGCCGAGGCCTACCGGCTCGCCTACGCCGACCGCGCCCGCTATCTGGCCGACGACGCGTTCGTGCCGGTGCCGCTGGCCGGCCTGCTCGCGCCCGCCTACCTCGCGGCGCGCGCCGCCGCGATCGGTCCGGACCACAGCCTGGGGACGGCGCAGGCCGGCGCGCCGGAAGGCGCGACCGCCTTCAGCGACGATGCCTCCGCCGCCCTGCCGTCGACGACCCACCTGTCGATCGTCGACCGGGCGGGCAACGCGGTGGCGATGACGAGCACCATCGAGAACGGCTTCGGCAGCCTGCAGATGGTGGGCGGATTCCTGCTGAACAACCAGCTGACCGACTTCTCGTTCCTGCCCGCCGACGAGCGGGGCGTGCCGGTGGCGAACCGCGTCGAGCCGGGCAAGCGGCCGCGCAGCTCGATGGCGCCGACCATGGTGTTCGGTCCGGACGGCGCGCTGGAGGCCGTCGTCGGCTCGCCCGGGGGCGCCAACATCATCCAGTACGTGACCCGCACCCTGCTCGGGCTGATCGACTGGGGCCTCGACATCCAGCAGGCGGTCGACCAGCCCCACTTCGGCACGCAGAACGGGCCGGTCACCTGGCTGGAGCGCGGCACGCCGCTGGCCGATGCAGCGCCCGAACTGCGCCGCCGCGGTCATCGCGTCGTCGTGATCGACCTCAACAGCGGCCTGCACGGCATCGTGTTCAACGGCGTGCACGCCACCGGCCGTCCCGGACGCTTTGCGCGCCATCCCGGCCGGGGCGCCTGGGCCGCCGGCGCCGACCCGCGCCGCGAAGGTACCGCCCGGGGCAGCGACTGAATGCGCCCCGTGCCCTACACCCGCCATCTGCGCGCCCTGCGCTCCCCCCGCCGTCTGCGCGCCCTGCCCTCCACCTGCCGTTGCGACGCGCGCCACCGGCACGTCCGCCACCCAACCAGCCGCCGAGCCCCCGATGTCCGATCGACTTCCGCCGCGTGACGTGCTGCTGCTCGGCCCGACCGCGTCGGGCAAGAGCGCGCTGGCGATGGCGATCGCCCAGCGTCTTCCGGTCGAGATCATCAGCGTCGACTCCGCGCTGGTCTATCGCGAAATGGACATCGGCACCGCGAAGCCGGATGCGGCCGAGCGCGCGCGCGTGCCCCACCACCTGATCGACATCATCGATCCGACCGACGCGTATTCGGCCGCCCGCTTCGCGCTGGATGCCGCGCGCCTGATCGCGGCGATCCGCCGACGCGGGCGTCTGCCCCTGCTCGTGGGCGGCACGATGCTGTACGCGCGCGCGCTGACGCAGGGCATGCACGCGCTGCCGCCGGCCGACCCGGAACTGCGCGCGCGCCTCGATGCGGAGGCCGCGCGCCTCGGCTGGCCTGCGCTGCACGCGCGGCTGGCCCGGCTCGACCCGGCGACCGCCGCGCGCCTGGAGCCTGCAGACGGGCAGCGGATCCAGCGCGCGCTCGAAGTGATCGAGACCACCGGCACGCCGCTGTCGGCGCTGCTGTCGGCCCCTGCGCCCGCACCCGACCCCGGCACCCCACGACCGCTGACGATCGCGCTCGAACCCTCCGACCGCGCGGCGCTGCATGCCCGCATCGAACGGCGCTTCGACGAGATGCTCGCGCAGGGACTGCTCGACGAGGTCGCCCGCCTGCGTGCCCGCGGCGACCTCGACCTGGCGCTGCCGTCGATGCGCTGCGTCGGCTACCGTCAGGTCTGGGAACACCTGGACGGTCGGTATGATCTCGCACAGACACGCGCCCGCGGCATCGCCGCGACGCGCCAGCTGGCCAAGCGTCAGCTGACCTGGTTGCGCGCGATGCCCGACCGGCATCGCATCGACTGTCTTGCCGGCGATGCCCTCGACCAGGTGCTGCGCCTCTTACGGGAACACGCATGAGCAACGACACCACGTGCGCGATCGGCATGGTCGGACTCGGTCGCATGGGCGGCAACATGGCGCGTCGCCTGGCGCGCGGCGGCGTGCGGGTGGTGGGGCACGATGCCGATGCCGGCGCACGCGCGGCGCTCGCCGACGAACCGGGGGTCGCGGTGCACGACACGCTCGCCGACCTGGTCGCCCGACTGCGCGCGCACGCCGGCCCCTGCACGGTGTGGTCGATGCTGCCGGCGGGCACGATCACCGACGACACGCTCGCTCGGTTGCACGACCTGCTGACACCCGGCGACCTGATCGTCGAGGGCGGCAACGCCAACTACCTCGACTCGCAGCGGCGCGCGGCCGAGGCGCGCGCGCGCGGCCTGGGCTACGTCGACTGCGGTGTGTCCGGCGGCGTGTGGGGACTCGAGCGCGGCTACTGCCTGTCGCTGGGCGGCGCCGCCGACGACGTCGCACGCCTGGAGCCCTTCGCACGCGTGCTCGCACCGACTGCGGACGCGGGCTGGCTGCACTGCGGCCCGAGCGGCGCGGGCCACTTCGTGAAGATGGTCCACAACGGCATCGAGTACGGGATGATGCAGGCGATCGCCGAAGGGTTCGCGCTGCTGCGCGGCAAGCCGGAGTTCGCACTCGACCTCGGCGCGGTCGGTGCGCTGTGGCAGGAGGGCAGCGTGATCCAGTCGTGGCTGCTGGACCTGACCGCCGCCGCGCTTGCCGACCCGGGGGCGCTCGAGTCGGTCGCGCCCTTCGTCGCCGACTCCGGCGAGGGCCGCTGGACGATCGACGAGGCGATCCGTCAGGGCACCCCCGCGCCGGTGATCGCACTGGCGCTGATGAGCCGCTTCGACTCCCAGGGCCGCGCCGACGTGGCGAACCGCCTGCTCGCCCTGATGCGCAAGGGCTTCGGCGGCCACGAACCCCGGAAGGCCCCGTGATGACGCCCGTTCCACAGGCGCACGGCCCGTCCCGGCCCGCTGGCGACGACCGCAGGCAGTGGCCGCGCGCCGTGATCCTGATGGGCGTGTCCGGCAGCGGCAAGACGACCGTGGGCCAGGCGCTGGCGCAGCGGCTGGGCTGGGCGTTCCGTGACGCCGACGACTATCACCCGCACGCCAATGTCGAGAAGATGCGCGCCGGCATCCCCCTGAACGACGGCGATCGCGCACCGTGGCTGGCGCGGCTCAACGCGCTGCTGCGCCACGCGGCGGCGCGGAACACGCCGCTGGTGCTGGCCTGCTCGGCGCTGCGCCAGACCTACCGCGACGCCCTGCTCGACCGCACCGAGGGGGCGCTGCTCGTGCATCTGACGGCCAGCATGGAGGCGATCGCCGCCCGGCTCGCCGAACGCGAGCACCGCTACATGCCCGCGTCCCTGCTGCGCAGCCAGTTCGACACGCTGGAGCCGCCCCACGATGCACTCGTGGTCGATGCGACCCGGCCGGTCGACGAGATCGTTCGGCGCGTGCTCGACGCCGGCGGCTGGACGTCCGGCGCCTGATCCTGCTGCGCCAGGCGACGGCGCCCCGTCGTCGCGGCTGCCGCCCCTGCGCAACGCGGGGTTGACAGCGGCGCAGGAATACGGTCATAGTTCACGGATGAGCGCTTCCTTCGCATCCGCCTTCTCCTCGCCGGCCGTTCGTGCCGCGGGCGGTGCTGCGCTCGTGCTGCTGCTACTGCGCCGCTAGGCGCAGACATCTTTTCCCCCTCCTGCTGATCGCGACTCTCGGCCTCCGAATGGCCGGTGGGGCGCCTTGCAGCATCCGACCCGTCCCCATCCCCTCGCTTTGACACGGAAGACCGCCATGAGCATGCCCGACCCGTCCCGCAAGTACCGTGCGTTCCCGCCGGTGAACATCAAGAACCGCACCTGGCCCGACAAGGTGATCACGCAGGCGCCGATCTGGTGCAGCGTCGACCTGCGCGACGGCAACCAGTCGCTCATCGAGCCGATGGACTCCGAGCGCAAGATGATGATGTTCAAGCACCTGCTGAAGCTCGGGTACAAGGAGATCGAGATCGGCTTCCCGTCGGCGTCGCAGACCGACTACGACTTCGTGCGGCAGCTGATCGACGAGAAGCTGATTCCGGACGACGTCACCGTGCAGGTGCTGGTGCAGTCGCGGGAGGAACTGATCGCGCGCACCTTCGAGGCGCTGGCGGGCGTCAAGCGGGCGATCGTGCACCTGTACAACTCGACGTCGACCGCGCAGCGCCGCGTCGTGTTCAACCTGGACCGCGAGGGGGTGAAGGGCATTGCGGTGCAGGGGGCGAAGTGGGTCGCCCAGTACGCCGCGCAGCACCCGGGCACCGAATGGGTCTTCGAGTACTCCCCCGAGAGCTTCACCGGCACCGAGCTGGACTATGCGCGGGACGTGTGCGACGCGGTCGGCGACGTGTGGAAGCCCACGCCGCAGCGCAAGATGATCGTGAACCTGCCGGCCACCGTCGAGCACAGCACGCCCAACGTGTACGCCGACATGATCGAGTGGATGCATCGCGAACTGAAGTACCGCGACGCCATCGTGCTGTCGGTGCACCCGCACAACGACCGCGGCTGCGCGGTGGCGGCCGCCGAGCTCGCCGTGATGGCCGGCGCCGACCGTGTCGAGGGCTGCCTGTTCGGCAGCGGCGAGCGCACCGGCAACGTCTGCCTGGTCACGCTCGCGGTGAACCTGTACACCCAGGGCGTCGACCCGAAGATCGACCTGTCCGACATCAACGAGACGATCCGCGTGGCTGAGCACTGCAACCAGCTTCCGGTGCACCCGCGCCATCCGTGGGGCGGCGAACTGGTGTTCACGGCGTTCTCGGGCTCGCACCAGGACGCGATCAAGAAAGGCCTCGCGGCGCGCAAGGCCGAGGGCGACGCCGCCGGTCCGTGGGACGTACCCTACCTGCCGATCGACCCGTCGGACCTCGGCCGCACGTACGACGCGATCATCCGCGTGAACAGCCAGTCGGGCAAAGGCGGCGTGGCCTACCTGCTCGAACGCGACTACGGGCTCGAGCTGCCGCGCCTGCTCCAGGTCGAGTTCAGCCAGGTGGTGCAGAAGATCACCGACGCCACCGGCAAGGAGCTGAGCGCGAAGGCGATCAAGCAGGCGTTCGACGAGACCTACCTCGACGGCAACGGTCCCCTGCAGTACGACGACCACGAGCTCACGCACCAGAAGGGGCATTCGGACGCCGAGAAGATCGAAGCGACGATCCGCCTGAACGGCCAGCCGGTGGAAGTGAGCGGCGCTGGCAACGGCCCGGTCGAGGCGCTGATGCGCGCGCTGCAGCAGGCGTTCGGCATCGAGGCGCACCTGATGAGCTACTCGGAGCATGCGCTCACCACCGGCGAGGACTCGCACGCCATCGCCTACGTGCAGCTCAAGTTCGGCTGGGACCAGAGCGCCTACGGGGTCGGTGTGCACCCGAACATCGTCACGGCGGCGCTGAAGGCGATCCTGTCGGCGATCAATCGTGGTGTGGCGCTCGGTCACCTGACCTTGACGGCGCCGCGGGCGGAGCAGCGCGTCGTCAACATGCAGTGATCGGTTCGGGCGAAGGTGCGGGCATCGGGCCGGGTCCCGGGGACGGGTGCTGGCCCCTGCTGCGCAGGGGTGCCCTCGGTGCTCGGGTGACTGGCGGTCGGTTCGGGCGAAGGCGCGGGCAACGGGTCGGGCCCGGGGGCGGGTGCTTGCCCCTGCTGCGCAGGGGTGCCCTCGGTGCTCGGGTGACTGGCCGAGCGGCGAAACTCCCGGCGCGCCCTGCGGGCGCTCTGCTCGAACAGATCGCCGCAAATTTGAGGTACGAAGCGCGCTGCGCGCGCCGGCCAGCCACCCTGCGCGCCTCGGCTGCGCACACGCCCCCGCGCCCGACCCGTTGCCCGGACCTTCGCCGAGACGTCCGTTGAGTGCGGAGAATGCGGTGCGGCGGTCGGTGCGCGTCGGTGCCTGCCTTCGCAGGCCATGACCATTGCAGCCGCCGCCGTCGATGACGCTTCGGCTTCGGCTTCGGCTTCGGCTTCGGCTTCCCTTGCCCTTGCCGTTGCCGTTGCCGTTGCCGTTGCCAGCATGCTCGATCAGGCAGGCACGACCGGGGTGGACGCTTCCGTCATCGCCGCAGGCGCACCGCGACACGGGCTCAACGGACTCGCTCGCATCACTTCGCGCTGACCTGTGCAGCGGCTCGGCGCCTCGTCGCACGCCTCCAGTGCCACTCGGCGCGGCAGGTGGTGGTGGGGCGGGTGGGGATGTGTGCGGCGCCGAGCAGCGCAGGCTCGGGCTGGGCGCGCGCAGCGCGCTTCGTACCTCAAATTTGCGGCGATCTGTTCGAGCAGAGCGCCCGCAGGGCGCGCCGCGAGTTTCGCCGCACCAGCCCGAGACGAGCAGCGCAGGGCAGTCGGCCCGCAGGGCCGACCGCAGCCCCCATCCCCACCCGCCCCACCACCGCCTGCCGCGCCCCGCGCCAAGGCGACAAGCGCAGCAGCGCGGCGACCGTGATCAGGCCGTCTTCGCCTCGGACAGGTTGAGCTCCGCCTTCATCTGATCGCGGATCACGAACTTCTGCACCTTGCCCGTCACCGTCATCGGGAAGGCATCGACGAACTTCACGTAGCGCGGGATCTTGTAGTGCGCGATCTGCCCCTGGCAGAACGCCTTGATCTCGTCGACCGTCGCGGTCTCGCCCGGGCGCAGCATGATCCACGCGCACAGCTCCTCGCCGAAGCGGGTGTCGGGCACGCCCACCACCTGCACGTCCTGCACCTTGGGGTGCTTGTAGAGGAACTCCTCGATCTCGCGCGGGTAGACGTTCTCGCCGCCGCGGATCACCAGGTCCTTGATGCGCCCGACGATGTTGCAGTAGCCCTCGTCGTCGATGGTGGCGAGGTCGCCGGTGTGCATCCAGCCGGCCGCGTCGATGGCTTCGCGCGTCTTCTCCTCGTCGCCCCAGTAGCCGAGCATCACCGAATAGCCGCGCGTGAGCAGCTCGCCCGCCGTGCCGCGGGGCACGATGCGCCCGTCGCTGTCGACGATCTTCACCTCCACGTGGGGCATGATGCGGCCCACCGTCGCGACGCGCCGCTCGAGCGGGTCGTCGGTGCCGCTCTGGAAGCTCACGGGCGACGTCTCGGTCATGCCGTAGGCGATCGTGATCTGCGACAGGTTCATGCGGTCGATCACGCGGCGCATCACCTCGATCGGGCACGGCGAACCCGCCATGATCCCGGTCCGCAGGGACGACAGGTCGAAGGTGTCGAACTCGGGATGGTCGAGCTCGGCGATGAACATCGTCGGCACCCCGTGCAGACCGGTGCAGCGCTCCTCGGACACGCACTGCAGCACCGCCAGCGGATCGAAGCCTTCGCACGGATACACGATGGTCGTGTTGTGCGTCAGGCAGGCCAGGTTGCCCAGCACCATGCCGAAGCAGTGATAGAGCGGCACGGGGATGCAGAGCTTGTCCTGCGGCGTGAGCTTCATCGCCTCGCCGATGAAGAAGCCGTTGTTCAGGATGTTGTGGTGGGTGAGCGTGGCGCCCTTGGGATTGCCGGTGGTGCCCGAGGTGAACTGGATGTTGATCGGGTCGTCGAACTGCAGCGTCTCGCCCAGCGCCTGCAGCGCCGCCAGCTCCTGCGGCTGCGGTGCGGTCATCAGCTCGGAGAAGTTCATCATGCCCGGGCTGCGCT
The DNA here is from genome assembly GCA_029779755.1 of Pseudomonadota bacterium. Lineage (GTDB taxonomy): Bacteria > Pseudomonadota > Gammaproteobacteria > Burkholderiales > Burkholderiaceae_E > Quisquiliibacterium. Next base: position 4,755 of record JAKOZZ010000074.1, on the reverse strand, counting down.
CGTCCCCCATCCGGATCACGGTCTCGAGGTCGGGCAGGCGCGCGGCACGCAGTGCGCCCGGCCGGGCCTGGGCGAGCTCCGGGGCGAGGTCGCGGATCATCTCGAGGTAGTCGCTGGTCTTGAACACCGGCGAGGTGATCAGCGCACGGCAGCCGACCTTGTTGAGCGCGTACTCGAGCTCCGAGCGGCGGTAGGCGGGGTTGATGTTGACCAGCACCAGGCCGGCCTTTGCGGTGGCGAACTGCGTGAGCAGCCATTCGAGGTTGTTCTGCGACCAGATGCCGATGCGCTCGCCGGGCTTCAGACCCAGACGGATCAGGCCGCAGGCCAGGCGGTCGACCTGCGCACGGAACTCGGCGAACGTCAGCCGCACGTTCTGATGCCGGACGACCACCGCTTCGCGCTCCGGATGGCGCGCGCACGCCTCGTCGAAATAACGCCCGACCGTCTGGCCGATCAGCGGCGTCGGCGACGTGCCATGGACGTAGCTGAGCTGTTGCATGAACCACTCTCCTCGAAGTCAGTCGAATGAATACCGGTACAGCAGATCGAGCGCAGACTCGCTGCCCGCCTGTCCGCGCAGCGACAGGCGCTCGGTGATGTCGTACTGCACGCGCAGCAGGTTCCAGACGCCTCTGAGGCCCTGCTCGTAGGTCACGTACAGCCGTGACCCCAATCGTTTTCCGATCGCGACGACATTGTCGCCGACCGCGCCGCCGGTTGTCGCTGCGGACATTCCACCCCCCACCTGACCGGGGATCGGCGGCAGGCTGGTGCCGAAGCCGGTGCCGCCGAAGCCGCTGGCGGTCAGCCCGGAGGCCCCCGTGGCGCCGCGCACCGAGATCGAGTCGAGCCCCAGCGCCTGCGCGAGACTGCCCGCGAGGCCGCCGTCGTTGCTGCCGAAGAGCGACGCGGCCGCCGCCTGCAGGGCTGCGCCCTGCGCGCCGGCCTGGGCGCTGTCCAGCGGCACGCCGAGCACCAGCCAGGAGAGCTTCTCGGCGTCGGGGACCTCGGGCTGCGAGGTCAGGCGCACCCGGGGCGACAGCACGGTTCCGGTCAGCGCGACCCCGGCCTCGACCGTCTGGTTGCGGCGCAAGGCCACGATGTCGAGCTGCGGGTTGTCGATCGTGCCGTTGAACACGATCCGGCCCTGGGTGATCTCGAGCTGCTGCCCGTAGGCGCTGTACCGCCCGTCGCGGATGCGCACCGTGCCGAACGCGCGCGGCGTCTCGGGCAGCGTGCCCCGCAGGTTCAGCCGGCCGGTGATCCGCGCGTCGATCCCGCTGCCCCGCACGCGCAGCTGCTCGCCGAGCTCGAGCGCGATGTCGGCCGCGATGCGCAGGCGCTGCGCGTCGCCAGGCGCCGCCGCGGCGTCGGCCGCCGTCGTCCTGCCCGCGATCACGACATCGGCGGGCAGCACGGGCGCGTCGCCGCCGCGCAGTTCGATCAGGCCCTCGTCGGCGCGCAGCGTTCCCTTCACGTCGAAGGCGCCGCCGCGACTCGTGAGCTCGGCCTGGCCCGACATCACCACGCGCTGTCCGGGACCGATCGGCACGGCGAGGCGGCTGGCCGTCATCGTGAACGCGCCTTCGCGGTCGGACACGCGCACCTGTCCGGTGAGCTCGACCGAGCCGCTGCCCGGCTGACCGGTGTGCAGTCTGAGGGCGTCGAGCCGGAAGCGTTCGCCGTCGAAGCGCCCGGACAGGGTGCCGCTGTGCAGGCGCCAGCCCATGGCGGCCTGCTGCAGGCGCAGGTCGGAGCCGGTGAGCGTGCCGTCGAGCCGCGGCGCCTGCAGCGTGCCGGCGACCCGGCCGGCGAACCGCATTCGCCCGTCGATCGCCCATGCCGGTCCGATGAGCCGGTTGGCGAAGGCCAGCGAGGGGATCGCGAGCTCCAGCGGTCCCGCAAGGCGGCCGTCGTCCAGCCGCAGGTCGGCCGCGGCGGCCGCGTCGCTGCGCCCGGCGTCGCTCATGCGCACCTGCAGCGTCCCCGAGGCATCGGCGAGGCCGCTGCCGCTCAACTCGGCCCGCAGCGATGCGCGCAGGTCATCGGGGTCGAAGCCGGCCCGCGCTTCCGGCAGCGTCACACCGAGCGCCTCGAGCAGGCGCGCCATGCGCCCGGGGCGGGTCGGGGCCACGGTGGCCTGCGCGTTCACCGCGAAGCGCCCGTCACGCCACTGCACACGGGCGATCTGCGCGCTGCCCAGATCACTGGTGAACGCCGCCTGCTCGAGCGCGAACGCGCCGGCCCGCAGGTCGATGCGGGCCGGCTCGACGAGGCGCACGTCGAGATCGCCCGCACTGCGCAGCGTCCGGAGCACCCCCTGCCAGCGCGGGCCCGACGAGGCGTCGTCGAACGACAGCGCACCGCTGCCCTGCGCGCTCAGGCTGCTGCGCGGCGCTTCCGCCGTCAGCGCGAAGACGTGCGCGCCCGCGGTGCCGCTGGCCTCGAGGCCGGCGCGGTCCACGCGCAGGGCGCCGGCCGACAGCGCACGCACCTCCAGTCGCAGCCCGAGCGACGCCGTCGCAATCCCGCCCGTCAGCTGCGGCAGGTCGGCCCGCAGCGAGACCGCCCGCGCGCCCACCCGGCCCTGCACGTCGAGGCGCTCCAGATCGGCCTGCACCTGCAGCGCCGGCGCGTCGAGCCGCCCGCTCAGCGTGCCGTCCACGCGCAACGCCCCCTTCACGCCGTCTGCGCCGGCGCGCCCCGACAGCGCGACCAGCGGCGCCACGGTCGGCGCGCGCAGGCTGAAGCGCAGACGATCGCCGGGTGCGCCGAGCGCACCATCGGCCTCCAGACGGGCGTCAGCCACCAGGAGCGATGCCTCCACGTCGCTGGCGCGCGCAGGAGAGACCCGTGCCCGGAGGCGCCCGCTCACGGCCTGTCCGGCGAGGCGTCCGCGCACCAGCGTCAGCGCCGCCGCGACCGGCCCGTCGTCGGGCCCGAAGCGCAGCGGGCCGTCCAGCTGCAGTGTGCCGTCCAGCATGCCACGCAGCGCCGGCGCCGCGGCATCGGGCCCGCCGGCGCCGCTCGCCGACAGCCCGAGCGCCGCCGGCAGGCGCAGCAGTCCGTGCGGATCGACGCGGGTGAACCCGACCTCCAGCCGCGCCGCATGGGGCGCCTGCAGCGCGATCGCGCCTGCGACGTCCACGGCTCCGTCGACGATGCCGGGCCACGCACCCAGGCGTGCGCGTTCGATCAGCAGCCGACCGTCCTCGACCCGGGCGCGCGCCTCGATGCGCGCGCCGTCGCGCGCGGCGTCGGCCAGCGCGACATCGACGGCGCGACCGTCCAGACGCGCCGTTCCGGTCATGCGGCTCGCCGGCAGGCGCGCGTCGAGCTGCGCCAGATCCAACGCATCGATCGTCAGGTCGAGGTCGAGGCGCGGCAGGGTCCGCCCGAACATCTCGACCGACCCGGCAGGATCGTAGGCCGCCGCTCCCCGCACGCGGCCGCGCCCGTCCAGCACGGCATCGAGCCGGTCGACCACCACCCGCGCGCCGTCCCAGCGCAGGCGGCCCGAGAGGGCCGCGAGCGGCACGGCGTTCTGGTCCAGGCGCCCGGCCTGCCCGTTGCGCAGGTCCAGGTCCGCCTGCGCCAGCCATCGCCCGGTCGTGTCGCGCGCCGGCACCACGCGGGCGCTGCCGTCGATCCGCACCGACCACGGTGCCGGCAGCCCGAGCGCATCGCCGGTGAGGCCCGCGACCGTGATCTCGACCGTGCCGACGGGAACGGGTTCGAACGGGCGCACCTGGGCGACCGCGCGCGCGGATCCGGCGGTCCCCGCCGGCCCGGGCGCATGGGCGGCGCCGGGGGCGCCGGGGGCAACAGGGGCTACGGGGCCTGCCGGGGCTGCCGGGGCTGCCGGGATCGCCACGGTCAGCCCGAACGACTGCAGCGTGCCGATGGCCTGCGCGTGCACGGGCAGGCCCCGCCAGGCACTCGTGACGTCGGCGAGCGCATCGAGTGCGAACGGCGCCGTGTCGGCCAGGGTGGCCTTCAGCGCGACCCGGCCCGCCGGCGAATCGAACGACAGGTGTTCGATCGTGTATCTGCCCCCTGAGCCCGCTGTGCCCGTTGGGTCGGCGGCATCGGCGGTGTCGGCGGCATCTGCCGGTCGGTACCGTCCGCGCAGCGACAGCGCGTCGAGCGCAACCGTGGCCGCGCCTTCGGACGCCACCGCCAGCACGCCGATCCGCAGCGCCTCCACCGTCACCGACAGCGGCAGCACGAGATCGGCGGGCAGGGTCGGCGGCGCGTCGGACGCCGGCAGGTCCACGTCGACGCGGGTCACCGAGGCCCGCGTGATCGCGAGTTCGCGGCGCAGCAGCCGCCAGAGGCTGGCGTCGACGCGCAGCTCGTGCAGCGTGACCGACAGCGCCGTGCGGGCCCCCGGCGCGCGCGGCTCGGTCCAGCGCAGGCGGCGGATCGCGAGCCCGTCGAACAGGGTGCCGCCGACGCCCTCGGCCTGCAGGCGGCCGTCGCTGGCGATGACCGCGCGGTCGTGCGCCCCGCGCAGGAAGGCCGCCTGCCCCACCCACCACGCGAGCGCGACCGCGAGACACGCCACGAGGGCGCCGGCCGCGATGCTCACAACGGCGGCGCGGCGCATCAGAAGCTGTACCCCACGGAGAAGTGCACCCGCATGCGCCGCTCGGCGTCCCCCCAGGCGAGATCCAGGTTCACGGGCCCGATGGGCGAGCGCCAGCGCACGCCCGCACCGTACCCCGACACCGAGCGGAAGTCGGCCCAGCG
>JAKOZZ010000064.1 GCA_029779755.1 Pseudomonadota bacterium | reverse complement strand
ACGTGTTCCACCAGAACGAGGTCGAGCAGTCGACCTACAACTTCGAGCACTCCAACGTCGAGATGCTGTTCCGCCACTTCGACGAGTACGAGGCCGAGGCGCGGTCGCTGATCGCCGCGCAGCTCGCGCTGCCCGCGTACGAGATGGTCATGAAGTGCTCGCACACGTTCAACCTGCTCGACGCCCGCGGCGCCATTTCCGTCACCGAGCGTGCCGCCTACATCGGGCGCGTGCGCAACCTCGCCCGGCTGGTCGCGCAGTCGTATCACGACGCGCGCGAACGCCTCGGATTCCCGATGCTCAAACCCCTGACGAAGGCAGCCTGAATGAGTGCCCGGCCGCTGCTGATCGAACTCTTCACCGAAGAACTCCCGCCCAAGGCGCTCAAGCGCCTGGGCGACGCCTTCAGCGCGGGCATCGCCGACGGCCTGCGCACGCGCGGTCTCGCCGGTGCCGACGGCGCGGTGCGGGGCTTCTGCACGCCGCGCCGTCTGGCCGTGCGCATCGACGACGTCGTGCACCAGGCGCCCGACCGCAGCGTCGAGCTCAAGGGGCCGTCGACCAAGGTCGCGCTCGACGCCGAAGGCCGGCCGACGCAGGCGCTGCTGAAGTGGGCCGAAAAGCAGGGCGCCACCGTCGACCAGCTCACCCGCGCGTCCGACGGCAAGCAGGAGTGCTTCTACTTCCGCAGCACCCAGCGCGGCGAGACGCTGGCCGGCGCGATCGACGCGGTGCTGACGCAGGCGCTGGCAAAGCTGCCGATCCCGAAGCTGATGGAGTATCAGCTGGCCGACGGCCGCACCAGCGTCAGCTTCGTGCGGCCTGCCCACCGGCTGGTCGTGCTGCACGGCGCCGACGTGGTGCCGGCGCAGGTGCTCGGCCTGCAGTCGGATCGCATCACCCAGGGCCACCGCTTCCAGGGCGCCGGCGAACTGACGCTGCCCGACGCTGCCGCCTACGTGCACGTGCTCGAGCGCGAGGGCCGCGTGCTGCCCGACTTCGACACGCGACGCGCCCGCATCGAAGCCCTGCTGCGCGAGCAGGCGCGCGGCCTCGACGCGTCGCTGGGCGACGAGTCCGCCGTCGCGCCGCTGCTCGACGAGGTCTGCGCGCTGGTCGAGTGGCCGGCGGTGTACGTGGGACGCTTCGAGCAGGAGTTCCTGCAGGTGCCGCAGGAGTGCCTGATCCTCACGATGCGCACCAACCAGAAGTACTTCCCGCTGTTCGACGCGCAGGGCCGGCTGCTGCCCAGCTTCCTGATCGTGTCCAACATGGAGGTCGCCGACCCGCGCTTCATCGTCGACGGCAACCAGCGTGTGGTGCGTCCGCGCCTGGCCGACGCGCGCTTCTTCTTAGAGCAGGACAAGAAGACGCCGCTGGCCGACCGCGTGCCGCGCCTGGAGTCGGTCGTCTATCACGCAAAGCTCGGCACGCAGGGCCAGCGCGTCGAGCGCGTGCGCGCGATCGCGCGCGACATCGCGCATGCGCTGTCGGTCGACGGCTGGACCTGCGACCGTGCGGCCCAGCTCGCCAAGGCCGACCTGCTCACCGGCATGGTCGGCGAGTTTCCCGAGCTGCAGGGCGTGATGGGCACGTACTACGCCCGTCACGACGGCGAGCCCGAGGCCGTGGCGCTGGCCATCACCGAGCACTACCAGCCGCGCTTCGCCGGCGACGCGCTGCCGGCCACGCCGGCCGGCACCGTGGTGGCCCTGGCCGACAAGCTCGAGACGCTGGCCGGACTGTTCGGCATCGGCCAGCAGCCCACCGGCGACAAGGACCCGTTCGCGCTGCGCCGCCACGCGGTGGGCGTGCTGCGCATGCTGATCGAGAAGCAGCTCGAGCTGCCGCTGGACCGGCTGGTCGCGATCGCGTTCGGCGCGTTCTCCGGCCACGTGCCCGACGCGGCGGATGCACTGATCGCCTTCTTCCACGATCGCCTGCAGGGCCTGCTGCGCGAACGCGGCGCCACCGCGGGCGAAGTCGATGCCGTGATCTCCCAGGCGCCCACGCGGCTGTGGCTGGTGCCGGCACAGGTCGACGCGGTGCGCGCCTTCTCGGCGCTGCCCGAGGCGGCGAGCCTCGCCGCCGCCAACAAGCGCATCGGCAACATCCTGCGCAAGTCGGGCGCGGGGGCTGCGGCGGACGTCGATCCCGCGCTGTTCGCCGACGCGGCCGAACGCGCGCTGTTCGAGCGCATCGAGGCGCTTGCGCCCCGGGTCGGCACGGCGATGCAGGCGCGCGACTTCACCGGTGCGCTCACCGTGCTGGCCGGCGCGCGCGACGCCGTCGACCAGTTCTTCGATGCCGTGATGGTGATGGCCGACGACGCGCGGGTGCGCGGCAACCGCCTCGCCCTGCTGGCCCGGCTGCATGCGATGATGAACCAGGTTGCAGACCTGTCGAAACTGTCGAACGCGTGAAACTCATCATCCTCGACCGCGACGGCGTCATCAACGAGGACAGCGACGCCTACATCAAGAGCCCCGACGAGTGGGTTCCGGTGCCGGGCAGCCTCGACGCCATCGCCCGCCTGTGCAAGGCGGGTTATCGCATCGCGGTCGCCTCCAACCAGTCGGGCGTGGCGCGCGGCCTGTTCGACCTGTCCACGCTGATGGCCATCCACACGAAGATGCATCAGGCGGTGGCGTCCGCGGGCGGCCGCATCGACGGCGTGTTCTTCTGCCCGCATGCGGCCGATGCCGGCTGCGACTGCCGCAAGCCCAAGGCCGGCATGGTCCACGAGATCCTGCGGCGCTTCGACGTCGCGCCGGCCGGCGTGACCCTGGTGGGCGACTCGATGCGCGACCTGCAGGCGGCCTGCGCGGCCGGCTGCCGGCCGGTGCTGGTCCTCACCGGCAAGGGCCGGCGCACGATGCGCGACGGCGGGCTGCCGCCCGAGACGGCGGTGCGCGTCGACCTCGCGGCCGTCGCCAACGAGCTGGTGCCCTGACGGACCGGTGATGGCAGCCGTACGCGCGGTGCTGTTCCTGCTGTTCGAACTGGTCACCGTGGTGCCGGTGGCGTTCGGCTGCCTGCTGTGCGCGCCGCTGCCGCTGCACACCCGCTACCGGTTCACGATGATCTGGCCGCGCATGGTCATCTGGGCGGCACGTCACATCCTGGGGATCCGCTGGCAGGTGCTGGGCTACGAGCGGCTGCCCGATGCGCCGGTGATCCTGCTGTCCAAGCACCAGTCGAGCTGGGAGACGCTGTTCTACCCCTGCGTGATGCCCCGCGAGCTGTGCTACGTGTTCAAGCGCGAGCTGCTGTTCATCCCGTTCTTCGGCTGGGGCATCGCGCTGCTCGACATGATCCACATCGACCGCCGGCGCGGCTCCGACGCCTTCGAGAGCGTCGTGCGACAGGGCCTCCGCAAGCTCGCCGACGGCCGATGGATCATCATGTTTCCCGAAGGAACGCGTACCATGGTCGGAGGGAAAGGACGCTACAAGTCGGGCGGCGCGCGACTCGCCATCCGCACCGGTGTTCCGGTCGTGCCGATCGCCGTCAACTCGGGCGAGCGCTGGCCCCGGAACGCCTTCGTGAAGTCGCCCGGACTGGTGACGGTGTCGATCGGCGCGCCGATCCCGTCCGAGGGCAAGACCCCCGACCAGCTGAACGCCGAAGTGGAGCAGTGGATCGAGACCGAAATGCGCCGCATCAGCCCCCACGTGTACCGGGACGCCGCATGAAGCGCCTCACCCAGCTCGGACGACAACTCGCCGACGCGGCGCTGCAGCTCACGCTGCCGCTGTTCGATGCGGCGCCGCGCACGGGGGTCACCCGCGCCGGTGCACGCCTGGTGCGCCTCGACGGCCGCTTCGTCGAGTACCAGCTCAAGCGCTCGCGCCGCCGCACGATCGGCTTCACGATCGACGCGCGCGGCCTGGCCGTCACCGCGCCCACCTGGGTCGCCCAGAGCCAGATCGAGACCGCACTGGCCGAGCGCGGCGACTGGATCCTGCGCAAGCTCGACGAATGGCGCGACCACGCCGCACGCCGCGAGCGCGTGTCGGTGCGCTGGGCGGACGGTGCGACGATGCCCTACCTCGGCCAGCCGCTCACCCTGCGCGTCGACCCGGCGCACGCCGGCACGGTGCGGCTCGACGGCACCCTGCTGATCGTTGCCGGTGCGCGCAACCGTCTCCAGGACGACGTGCAGGCCTGGCTGCAGAAGCGCGCGCGCGTGCATTTCGCCGAGCGGCTCGAGGCGTTCGCCGACCGCCACGGGGTGGCGCCGCGGCGCTGGGCGCTGTCGTCCGCCCGCACGCGGTGGGGCAGCTGCGCGGCGGACGGCTCGATCCGGCTCAACTGGCGCCTGATGCACTTCCCCGCCGACATCGTCGACTACGTGATCGCGCACGAGCTCGCGCACCTGCGCGAGATGAACCACAGCGCACGCTTCTGGCAACATCTCGAGACGCTCTACCCCGACTACCGGCGCGCACGCGAGTGGCTGCGCGCCTACCCCGACGACACGCTGATCAGCTGACCCCCGTCGGCCAACGACCTTCCGAGGACCCCTACGATGCGAATCCTTCACACCATGCTGCGCGTGGGCGACATGCAGCGCTCGATCGACTTCTACACCGGCGTGATGGGCATGCAGCTGCTGCGCACCACCGACCGGCCCGAGCAGAAATACGCGCTCGCCTTCGTCGGCTACGGCGACGAGTCGCAGGGCGCGGTGCTCGAGCTCACCTACAACTACGGCGTCTCGTCGTACGACCTCGGCGCCGGGTACGGGCACATCGCCATCGAGGTGCCGGACGCCGCCGCAGCCTGCGAGCGCATCCGCACCAGCGGCGGCACCGTCACGCGCGAGGCCGGTCCGGTGAAGGGCGGCACCACGGTGATCGCCTTCGTCCAGGATCCGGACGGCTACAAGATCGAACTGATCGAGCGCGCACCGCGCTGACCGGCGCCCGCGGCGTCCACGCGCCGCATGCGCCGGCCCCTCTTTCCCCATCGCACCACAGGAACACATCGCATGTCGGCAGTGAAGGCAGTCATCTGGGACTTCGGAGGCGTGATCTCGTCCAGCCCCTTCGAGGCGTTCGCACGCTTCGAGGCCGAGCGCGGCCTGCCGACCGGGTTCCTGCGCACGGTCAACGCGACCAACCCGCACGAGAACGCATGGGCGCGGCTCGAGCGCAGCGAGATCGACGCCGAGGCCTTCGGCGCCCTGTTCGCCGCCGAGAGCCGTGCGCTCGGCCACGAGGTCGACGGCCGCGACGTGCTGCCCCTGCTCAGCGGCGTGATCCGCCCCGAGATGGTGGAGGCGCTGCGCCGCATCGGCGCCCGCCTGAAGACCGGCTGCATCACCAACAACTTCACGGCCATGCAGGGCAGCACGATGGGCTCGCTGTACAAGGCCGACATCATGAAGCTGTTCCATCACGTGATCGAGAGCGCCAAGGCGGGCCTGCGCAAACCCGATCCGCGCATCTACCTGATGATGACCGACGCGCTGGGGGTCGACCCGGCCCACTGCGTGTACCTGGACGACCTGGGCATCAACCTGAAGCCGGCCCGCACGCTGGGCATGGCCACGATCAAGGTCGGCGAACCCGGGCCGGCGCTCGACACGCTGGAGACCCTGGTCGGGTTCCCGCTGCGCTGAACCGGCCACGCGTCGGCCCAGGGCACGGGGCGAGCACCGGCGCGTCAGGCGCGGCTCCGGACGCCGCCCGGGCCAGCCTGCACAGCCCTCAGACCGGAGCCTGCGCGAGCCGCGCGGCCACCTCCAGCCACACCTGCACCGGGATCTCCTCGGCGCGCGCCGTCGGTGGCAGTGCGGACGCGTCGACCCCGCGCGAGGACAGCCACGGCAGCACCGTGTTGCGCAGCATCTTGCGGCGCTGGCCGAACGCCACGGCGAGCAGCGGCGACAGCGTATCGGGCGCCACCGCCGGCGATGCGCTCCGCGGCAGCATCCGCACCACCGACGAATCGACCTTCGGCGGCGGCTCGAACGCCTCGGGCGGCACGTCGAACAGGGACTCCACGTCGTAGTAGGCCTGCAGCAGCACGCCGAGGCGGCCGTATGCCGCGGTCGCCGGCGCCGCCACGATGCGGTCGACCACCTCCTTCTGCAGCATGAAGTGCTGGTCCGCCACGCGGTCGCGCACCGCGATCAGGCGCACCAGCAGCGGACTGGAGATGTTGTAGGGCAGATTGCCGACCACACGCACGGGGCCGGCGCCGAGCGCCTCGGCCAGGTCGACCGCCAGCACGTCGCCCTCGATCAGCGTGAGCCGGTCGCCGTACCGACGGCGCAGGCCCGCTGCCAGGTCGCGGTCGATCTCGATCGCGCTCAGGTGCCCGACCCGCTGAAGCAGCGCCGACGTGAGGGCGCCCTGCCCGGGGCCGATCTCGAGCAGGCGTTCGCCGTCACGCGGCGCGATCGCATCGACGATGCGTGCGATGACGGACCGGTCGGCCAGGAAGTGCTGACCGAAGCGCTTGCGTGCGACGTGGGCCACGGGGGCGGCGAGCCGAGGCTGGAACGGGTGCGGGCGCGCGCTTCGCCGGGCGGCTACTGGTCGCGGTACTCGACGTAGGCGCGGTCGCGGACCTGCCGCAGCCAGTCCTGCAGCGCCTCTTCGATCCGGCGCTCGCGCAGCGCCTGACGCGCCGCCTGCCGCACGCGCTCGGGCGACGCGCTGTCGGTGCGGCGCTCGAGCACCTGGATCAGGTGCACGCCGAACTCGGTGCGCACCGGGTCGCTCACCTGCCCCGGCTGCAGTGCAGCCATCGCGCGCTCGAAGTCGGGCACCGTGTCGCCCGGGTACACCCAGCCGAGGTCGCCGCCGCGACCGGCACTGCCGTCGCTGGAGTACTGACGCGCGAGCTCGGCGAAGTCGGCCCCGCCGCGCACCCGGTCACGCAGGTCGCGCAGCCGGCGCATCACCTCGCCTTCGGGCACGAGTTCGGACGGGCGGATCAGGATGTGCCGCGCGCGCGTCTGCACCACCGGCTCGCTGCCGATCTTGCCCGGCACGCTGGCGCGCCGGTCGACCAGCTTCAGGATGTGGAAGCCGTTCGGGCTGCGCAGCGGCGGCGTGACCTCGCCGGGCTTGAGCGAGGCGACGGCATCCACGTACAGCTGCGGCAGGCGGTCGGCCGGTCGGAACCCGATGGCGCCGCCCGACATCGCATCGGGCGCGTCGGAGAACGCCGCGGCCAGGCGTGCGAATTCGGCGCCGCGCTGCGCCTGACGCACGACCTCCTCGGCCCGCAGGCGCTGGCGTTCGATCTGCTCGGGCGAAGCCCCTTCCGGGATCCGCAGCAGGATCTGCGACAGGTTGTACTCGACGGCGGACGGCTCGGCCGTCCCCTGGTCGGCGAGCCAGGCGTCGACGTCGGCCTCGCTGATGACGACCTTGGCGTCGACCTCGCGCTCGCGCAGGCGCGACACGAGGATCTCGTCGCGGATGTCTTCGCGGAAGCGCACGTAGTTCATGCCGTCGCGCTCGATCTGGGTGCGCAGCTGCGACGGCGTCAGACGGTTCTGCTCGGCGATGCGCGCCAGCGCGCGGTCGAGCTGGGCGTCGTCGACGCGCAGGCCCTGGTCGCGCGCGGCCTGCGCCAGCGCGCGGTCCATGATCAGGCGCTCGAGCACCTGCCGGCGCAGCACGTCGGGCGGCGGCAGGTCGATGCGCTGGCGCCGGAGCTGCTGCTCGACGGTGCGCTGACGCATCGCGAGCTCGTTGACCGTGATGATGTCGGTGTTCACCACCGCGATCACGCGGTCGAGCTCGCGCGGGGCGGACGGCGCCTGCGCATGGACGGCGGCGGTCAGCAGCATCGCCACGAAGGCGCAGGTCAGGCGGTGCGGAAGGCTCATTCGTATCCGAAGAATCGGGAGGGCAGGACCGGCCGGTCGTTGGGCAGGCGGTAGCCCGGGATGTTCCGGCGCAGTATATCGAACGGGTCGGATCCGATCCGCGCCAGGCCGGAAAGCTCGAGCTGGATGAAGAAGGCGCTGGTGGTGCGCCCGACCGCGGTGACGAAGCGCTGCATCACGAAGCGGGTGGTCCAGCAGTCGGCGTTGTACTCGAAGCCCAGCACACCTTCGATGATGCCGGGCTTGGCATCGACGAGCGTCAGGGTCGCGGGATCGATGCGCTTGCTCAGCCAGGAGTAGTTGACCCGGCCGAGCGCCATCCAGCGCGAGGCGATCGGCCAGCGCCACGAGGTGTCGACCTGGCCGAGCTCGTCCCGCAGGAAGCGCACCCCGGCGTTGAACACGCGGCCGTCGGCCGGCAGGTAGCGCCACAGCAGGTTGAAGCGCGGCACGCTCGAGTCGCGCACGCTGTACTGCAGCCCGGCGTCGATGCTGGTGTAGGGGTCGAGCAGCGCCGAGGCCGCCAGCAGCAGGTCGGACCGCCGGTCGGTGCGCGACTCGATGCCGGCAATGCCCACGCGCTGGTCGGAGAAGTACATGCGCTGACCGAGCGCGAAGCGCAGCGACTCGGCACCGGTGCGCGGTTCGATCAGCCGCGACACCACGGCGGTGGTGAGCTGGTTGAGGTCGGCGATGCGGTCGTTGCCGACGAACGTGTTGTCCGAGAACAGCTGCGCGAAGTTGAAGTCGGCCACCCCGGTGTCGAACACCGGGAACGCGCTCTGGTCGCGGTACGGCGCCTTCACGTAGAACAGGCGCGGCTCCAGCGTCTGCGTCATCTCGCGTCCGAAGAACCGCGCGTTGCGCTCGAACACGAGGCCCGCGTCGAGCGAGAACACCGGCACCGACCGGTTCAGCGTCGTCTGCTCCGGCACGGCCGGGTTGTCCAGACGGTAGTTCGACAGGTGCAGACCCATCTTCGGGATCACGAACCAGCCGGGACGCACGATCGGATAGCTGACGCGCGGATAGGCGAGCAGCCGGAGCCCTTCGGTGGCGCCGACCACCGGGCGGCGGAACTGGGTCGCGTCGAACAGCGTCTCGAAGTCGAACCCGGCGACATCGCGCCGCGTGTGGGTGGCGCTCAGCTGCGGCACGCGCTCGTAGGGCGGCGCCAGGCGCGCATCGAGGATGCTCTGGTAGCGCGTGGCGCGCGCGAGGAACGTCCAGTCGCCGTCGGACCGGAAGGCGAGGAAGTCACGCGGCAGGATGCGCTCGGAGCTGGCGAGGATCGAGCGCGAGTAGTCGACGAAGTAGTTGTCGTCGGACACGCCGCGCGCGTTGATGCTGCCGCTCCAGCCCGCCACGCCCGAGAAGTTGTGCAGCGCGCTCCAGAAGTAGCGGTTCGTGTTGGCCAGCGAATCGTTGGGCGTGTACTCGAAGCGCAGGTCGCCGAAGGCGCGCGGCTCGAGGTAGCGGAACTGCCCGCCGAGCTGCAGCCCGCGGCGCGCCATCAGCCGCGGATAGAACGTGAAGTCGCGGTTGGGCGCGATGTTCCAGTAGTAGGGGAACAGCAGCTCGGGGCCCGTGCGCGACGTGAACGAGAAGGTCGGCGCCAGCAGGCCGCTCTTGCGCTCGTCGCCCAGCGAGAAGCCGAACAGCGGCGCCGCGAGGATGCGCCGGTCCTTGAAGTACAGACTGGCGGAACGGCCCGTGCCCTCCTGCTGCTCCTGATCCAGCGTCAGCGTCTCGGCGCTCAGGTACCAGTCGGGGTTCTCGGGCCGGCAGGTCGAGTACGTCGCGTTGATCAGGGACATGCGGTCGGGCCCCTGGAACTCGACCCGGTCGGCGCGGCCGTGCCCGCCATACAGGGGCAGCGTGTAGGCGGGTGCGGTGAAGAAGCCCTCGCTCGCGTCGATCTTGAGCCGCAGCTCGGGCCCGGTGAACACGTTGCCCTGCCGGACGATGCGCACGTTGCCCACCGCCACCACCTCGTCGTCGGGCTGGTAGTAGGTGATGCGCTCGCCGCGCACGACGGTGCCGGCGCGGCGCAGCTCGGCATCGCCCTCGAGGGTGATCTCGCGTTCGGTGCGCCCGCTCATGCGGTCGCCGCGGCCGAACACAGGCCGCCCCTCGACCTGGCCGGCGGCGGTTTCGCCGAGGGCGGGTTCGAGGCGCAGTGGGAATGCGGACGGATCCGCCGCGAGTGCCGGTACGCACCAGACGGCCGACAGCACTTGGGCGATGCGGCGAAGAGTGAGGGTCATGTCGGTCGATCTTTTATTATACGAAGCCTGCCGCACTCCGGCCCGAACCGCATGCCGACACCCTCCTCCCCCCCGCCCGCCGACCACGTCGCCGCACCGCCCGGCGCCGACTCCCGCCTCGACCTGCTGACGGATTGGCTGAACGCGCTGCCCGCCGCCCTCGGGCTGCAGGTGGGCTCGATCCGCCGTGCCTCCGACGATGCGAGCTTCCGGCGCTACTTCCGCATCGACTGCGCCGGCGGCCCGCACGCCTCGCTGATTGCGATGGACGCCCCGCCCCCGCTCGAGGACTGCCGCCCGTTCGTGCACGCCGCGCAGGTGTTCGCGCAGGCCGGCATGACCGTGCCGGGCGTCATCGCCTCCGATCTCGAACGCGGCTTCCTGCTGCTGACCGACTTCGGCACCACCACTTATCTCGACGTGATCGACGCGGGCAATGCGCCGGTGCTGTACGCCGAGGCGAGCCAGGCGCTGGTGCGCATCCAGCGCGCCAGCCGCCCGGGCGTGTTCCCCGACTACGACCGTGCGGTGCTGCTGCGCGAGCTGATGCTGTTCCCCGAGTGGTACGTCGAACGCCACAAGGGCGTGACCCTCGACGACGCGGCACGGCGCACGCTGACGGACGCGTTCGAGCTGCTGATCGCGAACAACCTCGCGCAGCCGCAGGTCTTCGTGCACCGCGACTACCACACGCGCAACCTGATGCTGCTGCCGGGCGACGCGAATCCGGGCGTGCTCGACTTCCAGGATGCGCTGCTCGGCCCGATCACCTACGACCTGGTCTCGCTGCTGCGCGACGCGTACGTCGCGTGGGACGAGGAGCAGGTGCTCGACTGGGCGATCCGGCACTGGGAGCGTGCGCGCAAGGCCGGCCTGCCGGTCGCGGCCGACTTCTCCGAGTTCTACCGCGACTTCGAATGGATGGGGCTGCAGCGCCACCTGAAGGTGCTGGGCATCTTCGCGCGCCTGAACCACCGCGACGGCAAGAGCCGCTATCTCGCCGACATGCCGCGCGTGCTGCGCTACGTGACCGCCGCCGTCGCGCGCTACAACGCGTTCGGACCGCTGGCCGCACTGATCGAGCGCATCGAGGGCGACGCACGCACCGTGGGCTACACGTTCTAGGAGCGGCGATGCGCGCGATGATCCTCGCGGCCGGACGCGGCGAGCGCATGCGGCCGCTCACCGACCACTGCCCGAAGCCGCTGCTCGAAGTGGCGGGTGAACCGCTGATCGGCTGGCACCTGCGCCGGCTCGCGGCCGCGGGCATCCGCGAGGTCGTCGTCAACCACGCGCATCTGGGCGCGATGATCGAGGCGCGCCTGGGCGACGGCGCGGCCTGGGGCGTGTCGATCCGCTACAGCCCCGAGCCCGCGGCGCTCGAGACCGCGGGCGGCATCGCGCAGGCGCTGCCGCTGCTGGGCGACGCGCCCTTCCTGGTCGTCAACGGCGACGTCTGGTGCGACTTCGACCTGGCGCGCGCGCCTGCGCTCGCCGAGCGCATGCAGGCGGACGACCTGCTTGCCTGGTGCGTGCTGGTGCCCAATCCGCCTCATCACCCGGAGGGCGACTTCGGGCTGATGCACGCGCGGCTGCGCGCAGACACCGCGCCGCGGCACACGTTCAGCGGCATCGGCGTCTATCGGCCGGCACTGTTCGACGGCATCGCGCGCGGCACGCGCGCACCGCTCGGCCCCCTGCTGCGCGCCGGCGCCGCGTCCGGGCGCATCGGCGGCGAAGTGCACACCGGCCGCTGGACCGATGTCGGCACCCCCGAACGGCTCGCCGCGCTCGACGCGCAGCTGCGGGCGCAGCCGCGGCCCGCGCCGCGCTGATCCCCGCGCCGCCGCAGCGATCGCGTGACCTCCCCGGCCCCCCCGCGCATCCTCGAAGTCGTCGGCAGCGGCCCGGTCGCCGCCGCCTTCGCGCTGTTCGCGCTGCGCCAGGGCTTCGCACCCGACGAGATCGCGCTCGAACGCCATCCGGGCCCGGTGCCCGCGGCGCTGGCCGGCCGCGTGCTGGCCCTGTCGCTGGGTTCCACGCAGCTGCTGTCGCGCATCGCGGCCGCGCCCAGGGCCGCGCCGATCCTCAGCGTCGACGTCTCGGTGCTCGGGCACCCGGGGCGCACGCGCCTGCGTGCCGAGGAGCTCGGCGTGCCGGCGCTCGGCCACGTGCTGCGCTATCCCGAGCTGATGCGGGTGCTCGGTGACGCGCTCGACCGGCACTTCGCATCGCCCGCGGAGGCCGCGCCCTCCGACGCGCCGATCCGCGTGCATGCCGAAGGCGACACCGGACCGGACCCGGCACTGCGCGTGTTCGACCAGACCGCGCTGCTCGCGGAGGTGGGTGTCGAGCGCGCGCACGGCGCGGTCGCGTACGAGTGCTTCACCGCGCACGGGCCGCTCGCGCTGCTGCCGCTGCCGGAGGCGCATCGCTGCTCGCTGGTGTGGTGCGACCGGCCCGAGGCCTCCGAGCGGCGCGCGAGGCTGTCGCCCGAAGCACTCGCCGACGAACTGCGGCAGACGTTCGGCGCGACCCTGGGCCGGCTGACGATCGCATCGCCGGTCGCCTGCTGGCCGATGGCGCGCCGCATGCGCCGCACGCTCTGCACCGCCCGCGAGGTCTGGATCGGCAACGCGGCACAGGGACTGCACCCGGTGGCCGGCCAGGGGCTGAACCTCGGACTGCGCGATGCCTTCGTCCTCGCGCAGGCGCTCGGCGATGCGCGCGCCCACGACCGCGCACCGGCCGAGGCTCTGCCGGCGTACGTGCGCGCACGCGCCGCCGACCGCGACGCCACCGTCGCGCTGACCGATCTGCTGGCGCGCGTCTTTGCACTCGCGCCGCTGCATCCGCTGCAATCGGTCACGCTGGGACTGCTCGACGTCGCGGCGCCGATGCGGGCGGCGGTGGCGCGCCGCTTCATGTTCGGACGACGCTGACGCCGACCTGACGCGGCGTGCTGCAGTGCGCATTTCTTGTGCACGACGATTTTCGCTAGAATTCGCGTCCCCTTCGGCGCGGCGCTTGCCGCGCCGATCTTCGTCGAGGAACACCTCCCCATGAACATCGGTCCGCACAGCTTGCGCAACAACGTGTTCGTTGCGCCGATGGCAGGCGTGACCGACCGTCCGTTCCGCCAGCTGTGCAAGACGCTCGGGGCCGGGTATGCGGTGTCGGAGATGGCCGCGTCCAACCCGCGCCTGTGGGCCAGCGTGAAGACCGCACGCCGCACCGACCACGCCGGCGAGATGGAACCGCGCGCCGTGCAGATCGCGGGCGCCGACCCCGCGATGATGGCCGAGGCCGCGCGCTTCAACGTGGGGCGCGGCGCGCAGATCATCGACATCAACATGGGGTGCCCGGCAAAGAAGGTCTGCAACGTGATGGCCGGCTCGGCGCTGATGGCCGACGAGCCGCTGGCGCTGTCGATCATCGAGGCCGTCGCCAATGCGGTCGCGGTGCCGGTGACC
This sequence comes from Pseudomonadota bacterium, assembly GCA_029779755.1. Classification (GTDB taxonomy): domain Bacteria; phylum Pseudomonadota; class Gammaproteobacteria; order Burkholderiales; family Burkholderiaceae_E; genus Quisquiliibacterium. The sequence goes on along the minus strand of JAKOZZ010000064.1, from coordinate 19,345 downwards.
GTGAAGATGCGCACCGGCCCCACGCGCGCGCAGAGCAACGTCGTGCGCCTGGCGCGCCTGGCCGAGTCGGCCGGCGCCGCGATGATCGCCGTGCACGGCCGCTCGCGCGCCTGCGGCTATGCCGGCCACGCCGAGTACGACACCATCGCCGAGGTGAAGCGCGCGGTGCGCGTCCCGGTGTTGGCCAACGGCGACATCGACTCGCCGCGCAAGGCGCGCGCGGTGCTCGACCACACCGGCGCCGACGCCGTGATGATCGGCCGTGCCGCGCAGGGCCGCCCCTGGATCTTCCGCGAGATCGTGCACTTCCTCGCCACCGGCGAAGACCTGCCCGGGCCGACGCCCGACGAGATCGCGCGCCTGCTGCGCGCGCACCTCGTCGACCACTACGCGTTCTACGGCGAGTTCGCCGGCGTGCGCAGCGCGCGCAAGCACGTCGGCTGGTACCTGCACGGCATGCGCGGATGGTCCGAGCGTCGGGACCGCTTCAACCGGATCGAAACCCCCGACGAACAGCTCGCCGCGATCGACGACCTGTTCGCAACGGAGCACCCCCCGGAAGCTTCCGCCGACGCGTGCCCCGTGGCTGCCAACGAACGCCATTTCGTGCGGAGAAAGGTCGCATGACACGCCAGCAGACGATCGACGAAGCCGTCACCCGCAATCTCGAGAAGTACTTCCGCGACCTCGAAGGCACCTCGCCCACGCTGATCTACGACATGGTCATCCGCGCCGTCGAGCGCCCGATGCTCGAGGTCGTGATGCGCCAGGCGCAGGGCAACCAGCTGCGGGCCAGCGAGATGCTGGGCATCAACCGCAACACCTTGCGCAAGAAGCTCCAGCAGCACGGCATGCTCTGACGCAGACCCCACCGGACTCCCACACCATGACACAACGTGTACAGCGGGCGCTGATCAGCGTCTCCGACAAGGCCGGCATCGTCGACCTCGGACGCGCCCTGGCGGCGCTCGGCATCGAGATCCTCTCCACCGGCGGCACCGCGAAGCTGCTGGCCGACCACGGCGTGCGCGTCGTCGAGGTGTCCGACCACACCGGCTTTCCGGAAATGCTCGACGGGCGCGTGAAGACGCTGCACCCCACCATCCACGGCGGACTGCTCGCGCGTCGCGACCTGCCCGCGCACATGCAGGCGATCGCCGCGCACGGCATCGGCACGATCGACCTGCTGGTGGTCAACCTGTACCCGTTCGAAGCCACCGTCGCGCAGCCCGGCTGCACACTCGAGGACGCGATCGAGAACATCGACATCGGCGGACCGGCGATGGTGCGCTCGGCGGCCAAGAACTGGCGTGGCGTCGGCGTGGTGACCGACGCCGCGCAGTACGCGTCGGTGGTGGCCGAGCTGCAACGCGACGGCGCGCTGTCCGACGCGACCCGCTTCGCGCTCGCGGTGGCCGCCTTCAACCGCATCTCGAACTACGACGCCGCCATCAGCGACTACCTGTCGTCGCTGCAGCCCGACGGCACGCGCGCCGAGTTCCCCGGCCAGACCAATGGGCGCTTCGTGAAGCTGCAGGATCTGCGCTACGGCGAGAATCCCCACCAGAGCGCCGCGTTCTATCGCGACCTCTACCCCGCGCCCGGCTCGCTCGTCAGCGCACGCCAGCTGCAGGGCAAGGAGCTGTCGTACAACAACATCGCCGATGCCGACGCGGCCTGGGAATGCGTGAAGAGCTTCGACACGCCCGCCTGCGTGATCGTCAAGCACGCCAACCCGTGCGGCGTCGCGCTCGGCGTCGACTGCCTCGAGGCCTACACGCGCGCGTTCAGCACCGACCCCACGTCGGCGTTCGGCGGCATCATCGCCTTCAACCGCCCGCTCGACGGTGCGGCTGCGCAGGCCGTGTCGAAGCAGTTCGTCGAGGTGCTGATGGCACCGGCGTTCACCGCCGAGGCCCGCGCCGTGTTCGCGTCCAAGGCCAACGTGCGCATGCTCGAGATCCCGCTCGACGGGGTCAGGCCCGATGGCGCCACCCCGTGGGAGCGGGGCCGCAACGCGCAGGACGTCAAGCGCGTCGGTTCGGGCCTGCTGATCCAGTCGGCCGACAACCACGAGCTCAAGCGCAGCGACCTGAAGGTGGTCACGAAGAAGGCGCCCACCGAAGCACAGCTCACCGACCTGCTGTTCGCGTGGCGCGTGGGCAAGTACGTGAAGTCCAACGCGATCGTGTTCTGCGGCAACGGTCAGACGCTGGGCGTCGGTGCGGGCCAGATGAGCCGCATCGACTCGGCGCGCATCGCTTCGATCAAGGCCGAGAACGCCGGCCTGACCCTGAAGGGGTCGGTGGTGGCGTCCGACGCGTTCTTCCCGTTCCGCGACGGCCTCGACGTGGTCGTCGACGCCGGCGCGGTCGCGGTCATCCAGCCGGGCGGATCGGTGCGCGACGACGAGGTCATCGCCGCCGCCGACGAGCGCGGCGTCGCGATGGTCTTCACGGGCGTGCGCCACTTCCGGCACTGAGCATGCGTGCCGCAGCGCGGCGCGGGCCGCAACGGCGGACGCCGCGCGCGCAGTCCCGGTGAGGATCCTCGGCATCGACCCGGGCCTGCGGGTCACCGGCTTCGGCGTCATCGACGCCGACGGGCCGCGCCTGAGCTACGTCGGCAGCGGCGTGATCCGCATCGCCGCCGGGCCCCTGCCCCCGCGGCTGCGCACGATCTTCGACGGCATCGGCGAGGTGATCGCGCAGTTCGGACCGCAGCAGGCCGCCGTCGAGATCGTCTTCCTCAACGCCAATCCGCAGTCGACGCTGCTGCTCGGACAGGCGCGCGGCGCGGCCATCACCGCGCTGGTGGCGGCCGACCTGCCGGTGCACGAATACACCGCCATGCAGCTGAAGCAGGCGGTCGTCGGCTACGGCCGCGCCACCAAGGCCCAGGTGCAGGCGATGGTGCAGCGCATGCTGCAGCTGCCGGGCCTGCCATCGACCGACGCCGCCGACGCGCTGGCCTGCGCGATCTGCCATGCCAATGCCGGCGTGATGAGCGCGCAGGCGCGCAGCCACGTGCACCCGACGGCACCGCGCCGGGCCGGCGGGATCCGGCGCGGACGCATCCGCTGACGCCCCCGCGGCCACGGGTGTAGCATTCGCCGCATGATCGGACGCCTTGCCGGACTTTTGCTGGAGAAGAGCCCGCCGACGGTGCTGATCGACGTCGGCGGCGTCGGCTACGAGGTCGACGTGCCCATGAGCACGTTCTACGACCTGCCGGTGTCCGGCCAGCGCGTGGTGCTCCTCGTGCACCAGGTGATCCGCGAAGACGCGCATCTGCTGTACGGCTTCCTCACCGCCGCCGAGCGCGAGGCCTTCCGGCAGCTGATCCGCATCTCGGGCGTCGGCCCGCGCACCGCGCTGGCGGTGCTCTCGGGCATGTCGGTCGACGACCTCGCCCAGACCGTCACGCTGCAGGAGCCTGCGCGGCTGACGCGCGTGCCCGGCATCGGCAAGAAGACGGCCGAGCGCCTGCTGCTTGAGCTCAAGGGCAAGCTCGGACCCGAGATCGCGGGTCGCGACGCACCGCCCATCGACGACACCGCCGCCGACGTGCTGCGTGCACTGCTTGCGCTCGGCTACTCGGAGCGCGAGGTGGTCGCGGCCACCCGGCAGCTGCCCGCGGGCACCGGGGTGTCCGACGGCATCCGCCAGGCGCTGAAGCTGCTGGCCAAACCATGACTGCGCGCCCCGCCCCCGCGGGCGCCCCGAAGCGATGATCGAACACGACCGGCTGATCTCCCCGGCCCCCCGTTCGCCGAACGAGGAAGCGATCGAGCGCGCGCTGCGTCCGAAGCGCCTGGCCGACTACGTCGGCCAGGCGCGCATCCGCGAGCAGCTCGAGATCTTCGTGGCCGCCGCGCGCGGCCGTGCCGAAGCGCTCGACCACGTGCTGCTGTTCGGCCCGCCGGGCCTGGGCAAGACGACGCTCGCGCACATCGTGGCCAGCGAGATGGGCGTGAACATGCGCCAGACCTCGGGACCGGTGCTCGAGCGGCCCGGCGACCTCGCCGCGATCCTCACCAGCCTCGAGAAGAACGACGTGCTGTTCATCGACGAGATCCACCGGCTGTCGCCGATCGTCGAGGAGATCCTGTACCCGGCGCTGGAAGACTTCCAGATCGACATCATGATCGGCGAGGGTCCGGCCGCCCGCTCGATCAAGCTCGACCTGCAGCCGTTCACCCTGGTGGGGGCCACGACGCGCGCGGGCATGCTGACGAATCCGCTGCGCGACCGCTTCGGCATCGTCGCGCGGCTCGAGTTCTACACCAGCGAGGAGCTGACCAGCATCGTGCGCCGCTCGGCCGACCTGCTCGGCGTGACGATGCAGGAAGGCGGCGCGCGCGAGATCGCACGGCGCTCCCGCGGCACGCCGCGCATCGCCAACCGGCTGCTGCGGCGCGTGCGCGACTACGCCGAGGTGAAGGCCGGCGGCACGGTCGACGCGCAGGTGGCCGACAGTGCGCTGCGCATGCTCGACGTCGACCCGATGGGCCTCGACCTGATGGACCGCAAGCTGCTGCAGGCGGTGCTCGAGAAGTTCGGCGGCGGTCCCGTGGGCCTCGACAACCTGGCGGCCGCGATCGGCGAGGAACGCGACACCATCGAGGACGTGCTCGAGCCCTACCTGATCCAGCAGGGCTATCTGCAGCGCACACCGCGCGGACGCATCGCCACCGCCACCGCCTACCGCCACTTCGGTCTGGCCCGCCCGGGCGACGCGCAGACCGACCCGCTGTGGAACGACGGCGACACCGCGGACGACGCGCGCTGAGCGCGCGCACGGCCGGCCCTGACCGCACGGGAGTCCCCTTGGAGAACGACGAATTCGCCCAGCGACTTGCACGGGCCACGCCCCGCGTGTGGGTGACCCCGGCGCTGATCGTCGCGAACGTGCTGGTCTGGTTCGCCAACCTCGCCTCGGGCGTCGACCCGATCACCGCCGACCCGCGCGCGCTGCTGCTGTGGGGCGGCAACTATCTGCCCGTGACGCTCGAGCAGCCATGGCGCCTGCTGACGGCGACCCTGCTGCACGGCGGGGTGATGCACCTGGCGCTGAACATGTGGGCGCTGTGGGATGCGGGCCCGATCGCCGAGCGCTTCTACGGCAACCTGCAGTTCCTGCTGATCTACCTCGTGTCCGGCCTGCTCGGATCGCTGGCGAGCCTGTTCTTCGCGGCGCGCATGAGCGTGTCGATCGGCGCGTCGGGTGCGGTCTTCGGCGTGGTCGGCGCCCTGCTCGCGGCGGTCGTCACCAAGCATCAGCACATGCCGCCCGAGCTGGCCCGCACGATGCGCACCTCGACGCTCGCCTTCGTCGGCTACTCGCTGTTCATGGGCTTCGCCGCCACCCACATCGACAACGCGGCCCACATCGGCGGACTGATCGCGGGCTTCGGCATGGCATCGGTGATGGCCGAGAAGTTCGACTGGGACGAATACCGCCGGCGCGGACTGCAGCGCGCCGCCTTCGCGGTCGCGATCGCGGCGGCGGCACTCGTGGTCGTCTGGGCCCTGGTACCGCCGCCCGGACGCTGACACCGGCATCGGCGGGGACGCGGTGAGCCGCCGACCTCGCCCCAGCAAGTAGAATCGCGCCCGTGAACATCGCCGCCAGCCCACGATCCGCCCAGCCGGTCCGACTCGAACAGCTGCCGGACGCCGTGTTCGAGATGCAGGTCCGCGTGTACTACGAGGACACCGATGCCGGCGGCATCGTCTACCACGCGAACTACCTGCGCTTCCTCGAACGCGCCCGCACCGACTGGCTGCGCGCGCTCGGCGCGGTGCACAGCCGCATCGCCGCGGCGTCGGGCGCGGTCTTCGTGGTCCGCGACCTGACGATCGACTTCCGCGCGCCCGCGCGCCTCGACGACCTGCTGTCGGTCGACGTGCGCGTGCTCGAGGCCCGTCGCGCCACGCTGCTGCTGGCCCAGGTCGCGCGCCGTCACGAAACCGGCGAACCGCTGGTGGTATCGTCGCTGCGCGTCGCGGCGCTCGACCAGGCGAGCGGCCGGCCGGTCGGCATCCCGCGCTGGCTGCTGGAACGCATCACGCCCGCGCGCTGACGGCGCCGCGCCCGTCGCCACGCCCCACGCGCCTCGCCCCCATTCGCAAGGACACCGCCGTGCATTCGGAACTCTCCATCCTGTCGCTGATCGCCAACGCGAGCCTGCTGGTGCAGCTGGTGATGGGCCTGCTGCTGCTCATCTCGCTGGGGTCGTGGACCACCATCTTCCGCAAGATCTTCCAGCTGCGCAGCGCGCGCGCGGCGACCGAGCAGTTCGAGGGCGACTTCTGGCGCGATCGCGACCTCTCGGGCCTGTTCCAGCAGATCCGCGACGGCAAGCGCAGCAGCGGATCGCTGGCGCGCATCTTCGAGGCCGGCATGTCCGAGTTCCTCAAGACGCGGCAGCAGAAGCCCGGCGACGTGCAGGCGATGCTCGACGGCGCGCGCCGCTCGATGCGCGCGGCCTACCAGCGCGAGATGGATGCGATCGAAGCGAACCTCGCCTTCCTCGCGTCGGCGGGCTCGGTCAGCCCGTACATCGGCCTGTTCGGCACGGTGTGGGGCATCATGAACGCCTTCCGCGGGCTGTCGAACGTACAGCAGGCGACGCTGGCGTCGGTCGCCCCGGGCATCGCCGAGGCGCTGGTGGCCACGGCCATCGGCCTGTTCGCCGCGATCCCCGCCGTGGTCGCCTACAACCGGTTCGCGCACGACATCGATCGGCTGTCGACCCGCTTCGACACGTTCATCGACGAGTTCCTGAACATCCTGCAGCGGCAGGCGCGCTGATCGGCCCGGGCGCGGCTTCCGGTCCTTCCGGCGTCACGGTCCTGCCGGCTTCGCGCGCCGCCCGACCGGACCGCAGCGCCAACCGAAGCGCCCGATCGAGCGCACCGCACATCCGAACCCACCGCCCGACCACCCGACCGGCCCCTCGACCCGAACACCCCCGCGCGCTGCCCGCAGGCAGTGCGCCCCGCACTGGAGAACACGCCGATGCCCGCGATCAATCAACGCAGCCGCGGCGGCCGCGGCGGCCGCCGGATGGTCAACGAGATCAACGTCGTGCCCTACATCGACGTGATGCTGGTGCTGCTGGTCATCTTCATGGTCACCGCCCCGATGATGCCGCCGGGCGTGATCGACCTGCCCCGCGCCGGCAAGAGCAACGCGCGGCCCGACGCGTATGTCGAGGTCCAGGTCCGCGGAAACGGGGAGCTGCGCGTTCGTAGCGTGAACGCCGGCGATTCGCAGGAGCGGCGGGTCGGCCGCAAGGAGCTCGCGGCGACGCTGCAGCAGCTGCGGGGCGACGCGGACATGCCGGTGGTGATCAGCGCAGACCGCGCGGTGCGCTACGAGGCGGTGATGGACGTGATGGACGAACTGCAGCGCCAGAACGTGCCGCGCGTGGCGCTGATGGTGAAACCGGCGAACTGACGAACGCCACGGCACGACGCACGCAACGACGACGACGACGACGACGACGAACCGATGGTCCGAGGAACCGACGCCGCCCAGCGCAGCGCCCCGCCCGATGCACGCGGCGGCGGCGCCCGGGCGTTCGCGCTCGCGCTGACGGTGCACCTGCTGCTGGTCGCGATGCTCGTGTTCGGCGTGCGCTGGCAGAGCCGGCCGCCGGCCGCGGTGCAGGCCGAACTGTGGGTGCCGCCGCCGCCGGCGTCCGTACCGGTGCCGGCCGTACCGCAGCCCGCCCCCGAGCCGGCGCCCGCGAAGCCCGCCCCCGAGCCGCCGCCAGCGCGCCCGGCGCCGCAGCCCGAGGTCGAGCGGCCGGACATCGTGCTGGAGCGCCAGAAGGAGCGCGAGCGGCTCGAGCGGGAGCGCCTGGAGCGCGAAGTGGCCGAGGCCGAGCGCAAGCGCCGCGAGGCACGCCTGGCCGAGGAGCGCCGGCGCGCCGACGAGAAGCGGCAGCAGGAGAAGCAGCAGGAGGCGCGCCGCCGCGAGGCGGAAGCGCAGCGCCAGGCCGACGCGAAGAAGGAGGCGGAGGCGAAGAAGCTGGCCGATGCGAAGAAGGACGCCGAGGCGAAGAAGCAGGCCCAGGCAAAGAAGGACGCCGAAGCCCGCAAGGAGGCCGAAGCCAAGAAGGAGGCCGACGCGCGCAAGGCCGCCGAGCTCAAGGCCCAGCAGCAGGCGGCCGAACGCAGCCGGGAGGACTACGTGAAGCGCCTGATGTCGCAGGCCGGCACCGCACCGGCCAAAGGCGCGCCCACCGGCTCGGCGAGCGGCAGCCCGACCGGCACGGCCGCGGCCGGTGGCGCCGCGGGCGGCGCCGACGGCGACTACGCCGGCCGGCTGTCTGCGCTGATCCGTTCGAACACCGTGTTCCAGATCCCACCGGAGCTCGGTGGAAACCCCAAGGCCGTGTTCCTCGTCAGCGTGCTCCCGGACTGTACGATCGCGTCCGTGAAGCTGCGCCGGTCGAGCGGACACCCCGCCTGGGACCAGGCCGCCGAGCGCGGCATCCAGCGCTCGGACCCGCTGCCGCGCATGAAGAACGGCAGCTGTCCGCGCGAGCTCGAGATCTCCAGTGGACCCAGGGATGAACGCTGAACCGCTTGACTATAATTCGCCGATGCTGCGTTCCGACCGTCCGGCATCCGCGTTGTCCGTGCTGATCCAGGCATGGCTGCTGGCCGTCGTGCTCGCGCTGCCGGCGCTCGCGCCGCGGGCGGCCGCGCAGATGCGCATCGAGGTGTCCGGCGTCGGTGCCACGCAGTATCCGATCGCCGTCGCGGGGTTCGTCACCTCCGGCCGCCTGCCGGTCGACGTGGCCGACGTGATCCGGGCCGACCTCACCCGCAGCGGTGCGTTCCGCCTGATCGACCCGCTCGCGACGCTCGGCGACTCCGGCGCGCCCAACTTCATCGACCTGCGCGCCAAGGGGGCCGACGCGGTGGTCGGCGGGTCCATCGCACGCCTGGCCGACGGCCGCTACGACGTGCGCTTCCGGCTGAGCGACGTGGTCCGCCAGTCGTCGCTGGGCGGCGAGTCGTTCGTCGCCGCCGAAGGCGACCTGCGCTTCGCGGCGCACCGCATCGCCGACTGGATCTACGAGAAGCTCACCGGCCAGCCCGGCATCTTCTCCACCCGCATCGCCTTCGTGTCCAAGAACGGGCCGCGCTACCGCCTGAACATCGCCGACTGGGACGGCGAGAACATCCAGACCCCGCTGGCCTCGCCCGAGCCGATCATCTCGCCGTCGTGGTCGCCCGACGGCAGCCGCCTGGCCTACGTGTCCTTCGAGAGCAAGAAACCGGTCGTGTACGTGCACACGCTGGCCACCGGGCAGCGCCAGGCCGTGGCCAACTTCAAGGGCAGCAACAGCGCGCCGGCCTGGTCGCCCGACGGCCGCAGCCTGGCGGTCGCGCTCACGCGCGACGGGCTGTCGCAGATCTACCTGATCAGCGCCAGCGGCGGCGGCCAGCCCCGCCGCCTCACGCAGTCCAGCGGCATCGACACCGAGCCCGCGTTCGCGCCCGACGGCAAGACCATGTACTTCACGTCCGACCGCGGCGGCTCGCCCCAGATCTACCGGCTGAACATCGACAGCGGCGACGTCGCGCGCGTGACCTTCGGGTCCACGTACAACGTCAGCCCGCGGGTCAGCCCCGACGGCCGGCAGCTCGCGTTCATCTCGCGGCGCGACGGCCGCTTCGTGGTCGCGATGAAGGAGATCAACGGCGGCGCCGAGCAGGTGATGTCCGACGGCGGCCGCGAGGAGTCCCCCAGCTTCGCCCCCAACGGCCGCTGGATCATGTACGCGACGCAGGTCGGCGGACGCGACTCGCTGATGGCGATCTCGACCGACGGACGCGTCAAGCAACGCCTCACCTCGTCCTCCGGCGACATCCGCGAGCCGACGTGGGGCCCCCTCGCCAAGTGAACCCCGACCCGGCACCCACGCCACTCTCCCAAGGAACCCGAAGATGAACCTGAAGCAACTGATCGTCGCCAGCGGCATCACGCTGCTGCTCGCGGGCTGCGGCTCGAGCGTCAAGCTCGACGAGACCAGCGCCCCCATCGACAACCGCAGCGGCACGGCCGCGGCGGGCGGCGCCGCGGGCGCGGGTGCGGGCGGCGCCACGGCCGGCACGGGCAGCGCACGACAGGTCACCCCCGTCACGATCGACCCGAACGCCGCGCTCAACGACCCGTCGAGCCCGCTGTCCAAGCGCAGCATCTACTTCGACTTCGACAGCTTCGTCATCAAGGACGAGTACCGCGGCACGGTCGAGGCCCACGCCAAGTTCCTCACGACCAACAAGACGCGCAAGGTGGTCGTGCAGGGCAACACCGACGATCGCGGCAGCCGCGAGTACAACCTCGCGCTCGGCCAGAAGCGTGCCGAGGCCGTGCGCCGGTCGCTGGCCGCCCTGGGCGTGACCGAGCAGCAGGTCGAGGCCGTCAGCTTCGGTGAAGAGAAGCCGCGCGCCACCGGCAGCGACGAGGCGTCGTGGGCCGAGAACCGCCGCGCCGACCTGGTGTACCAGTGACATGCGCGGGCGCCTGACTCCCGACGGCCAGCGCCGTCCGCATCGCGGCGGCGCGTCCGGTCTGGCCGCGCGCATCGCCGGGGCCGTCGCGGTCGGCGCCACGCTGCTGGCGGCCAGCGCGCCGGCCCATGCGCTGTTCAGCGACGACGAGGCCCGCCGCGCATTGATCGAGCTGCGCGGCCGGTTCGACCTCTACAGCCGCGACACCAACCGCCGGCTCGACGACCTCACCGCGCGTCTCGACGCGCTGGCCACTCGTGCCGAGCGCCTCGAACAGCTCGCCTCCGGGCAGCTCGATCTCACCAACCAGATCGCGCAGCTGCAGCAGGAGCTCGCCCGGCTGCGCGGTCAGCTCGAGGTGCAGACCAACGAGCTCGCCCAGACGCAGCGCAGCCAGCGCGATCTGTTCGCCGACCTCGACACGCGCGTGCGCAAGTTCGAGCCGGTCACCACCCAGATCGACGGCAAGACCGCCACGGTCGACGTCGAGGAGCGACGCCGCTACGAAGCCGCCCTCGGGCTGATGCGCGCCGGCGAGTTCGGCCAGGCGCTCACCGCGTTCCAGCAGTTCCGCACCCGCTGGCCCGACAGCGCCTACACGGCCAACGTGCTGTTCTGGATCGGCAGCGCGCAGTTCGCGGTGCGCGACTACCGCGCCGCCATCACCACGCACCAGCAGATGGTGCAGCGCCATCCCGACCATCCGCGCGTCCCGGATGCGCTGCTCAACATCGGCCTGGCGCAGGCCGAGGGCGGTGACCGCAAGAGCGGCCGCGCCACCCTGCAGGGCGTGATCGACCGGTATCCGGACAGCACCGCCGCGCAGCAGGCGCGCGACCGCCTGCCGGCGATGCGCTGACCCCGGGCACGGTCGTGACCGACGTCGACATCCCGGCGCTGCAGTCCGCGGTCGCCTGGGCCGCCTTCGCGCTGTGCTTCGCGCTCGGTGCGGTGATGCGCCGCACCGGGTTCTGCACGATGGGCGCGCTCGCCGACATCGTCAACATCGGCGACTGGACTCGCATGCGCATGTGGATCTGCGCGATCGGCGTCGCGATGCTGGGCACGCAGCTGCTGGCCGCCACCGGCCTGATCGACCTCGACACCTCGGTCTACACCGCCGCACGCTTTCCCTGGCTGTCCTACGTGCTCGGCGGGCTGCTGTTCGGCTTCGGCATGGTGCTGGCGTCAGGTTGCGGCAGCAAGACGCTGGTGCGCATCGGCGGCGGTTCGCTGAAGTCGCTGGTCGTGTTCTGCGTGATGGGGCTGTTCGCCTACATGACCCTGCGCGGCGTGTTCGGCGTGGCGCGTGTCGCCGTCGTCGATCCGGTCGCCTTCACCCTCGCCCCGGGCCAGGACCTGCCCCGCCTGCTGGCCGGCGCCGACGGCACGGGGGTGGATCGCATCCGCCTGATCGCCGGCGGCATCGTCGGGCTGGCCCTGATCGGATTCGCCTTCGCGCACCGCGAGTTCCGCAGCCCGGACGCGATCCTGGGCGGCGTCGGCGTCGGGCTGGCCATCGTCGGCGCCTGGTACATCTCCGGCCATCTGGGCTACGTCGCCGAGGATCCGACCACCCTCGAAGAGAAGTTCGTCGGCACCAATTCCGGCCGCATCGAGTCGCTGTCCTTCGTTGCGCCCGTCGCCTTCACGCTCGACCTGCTGATGTTCTGGAGCGACACGAGCCGCCACGTGACGCTGGGCGTGGCCGCCGTGGCGGGCATGATCGCCGGCGCCTTCGCCCACGCGGTTGCCAGTCGCCAGTTCCGCTGGGAAGGCTTCCGCGACGTCGAAGACACGGCCAACCATCTGGTCGGCGCCGCCTGCATGGGCGTGGGCGGCGTCACCGCGCTGGGGTGCACGATCGGGCAGGGGCTGTCCGGCCTGTCGACGCTGGCCCTGGGCTCGGTGCTGGCGTTCGCGGCCCTGCTCGCGGGCGGGATGGCCGGTCTGAAGTACCAGACGTGGCGGGTCGAGCGCCTGGTGTGACCCCAGCGATTTGACCCGCACCGCGACGCAGCATATACTTTAAGGCTCAGTTTCGACGGGTCGTTAGCTCAGCTGGTAGAGCAGCGGACTTTTAATCCGTTGGTCGCTGGTTCGAATCCAGCACGGCCTACCAAACACATCGAAGGGTCAGTCCTCACGAGGGGCTGGCCCTTCGTCATTTCCGGACTAGCCCCGCCGCTGCGTCCAGAGCCGCGCGCAGGCACTCATGTCGCCTTCGCCCCAGGTGTCGGCCAGCACCTGGAAGCGCAGGCCCGCCAGTGCGATGGCCTCCATCGACGCGGACCACTCGAGGGGATTCGCCCCGACCCGGCGGCTCGACGCTTCCAGCTTCCGGCGATCGGTGAAGCGCATGTGCGCCGCGCGGCACGCGTCCATCCAGGGCAGCAGGCGCGTGTCGTCCGCCGGCAGCCCGAAGCGAACGCAGCCGAGCCGCTGCCGGTGCTCGAGGAAGGTCATCGGGCGCGGACGGCCGCCGTCCATCACGTGCCGGGTGGCCGTCGGTTCCCAGTCCTGCCGGGCAGAGAACCACAGCAGCGGCGCCTCACCGTCACGTCCCGGTTCGCCGGGCAGCAGCGCGCCGGCCGCGACGATCTGCGGCAGCGTCGCCCACGGCGCGTAATGCCAGACCAGGTTCATGTTCACGACCGCGCGTTGAACCGGTCGCTGCGCACCTGGATGCCGGCCTTCTCGCGATCCCAGGTGTCGGGCGTCACGCCTTCGGCGCGGATCTCCTGCTTCTTCACCTTGCTGCTGGGCGTCTTGGGCAGTTCGGCGAAGACACGCACGTAGCGCGGCACCATGAAGTGCGCCATGCGCCCGCGCAGGAACTCGATCAGCGCCACCGGGTCGATGGTGCGGCCGGGCACGGGCGTGACCGCCACCAGCACGTCCTCTTCACTCATCTCGTTGGGCACGCCGATCGCCGCCGCCTCCTGCACGTCGGGGTGGGCGACCACGTCGGCCTCGACCTCGAACGACGAGATGTTCTCGCCGCGGCGGCGGATCGCGTCCTTCATGCGGTCGACGAAGTAGTAGTAGCCGTCGGCGTCGCGCCGGAACGCGTCGCCGGTGTGGAACCAGCCGTTGCGCCAGGCGCGCGCGGTCGCCTCCGGGTTCTTGTAGTAGCCGCTGTTCATGCCCCACGGGCGGTCGGTGCGCACCAGCATCTCGCCGACGGTGCCGTCGGGCACCTCGCAGTCGTTCTCGTCGACCAGGCGCACGTCGACGCCGTCGCGCTTGCGTCCGCAGGTGCCGCGCACCACGGGGTTCGGCTCGGACACGATCGGCGACGAGATCTCGGTCATGTTGAAGATCGTGTACACGTCGACCCCGAAGCGCGCGCTGAACGCGGCGATGTCGCCGGCCAGCGGCACCATGAACACGCAGCGCACCCGGTGGTCGCGGTCGGCCGGCCCGGGCGGCTGCTTCTCGAGGAAGCTCGCCATCACGCCCAGCAGGAAGGCCACCGTCGTCTCGGTGCGCCGCATCGACGCCCAGAAGGTGGCGGTGTCGAAGCGGTCGAGGAACGCCACCGACGCGCCGCGCACGAACATCACGTACATGCCGCCCATGCCGCCGATGTGGAACATCGGGCTGGCGATCATGTAGCGGTCGTCCTCGGTGACGAACGGCCAGGACTCGGGCCCGGCGTTGCTGAACATGTGCAGGTACGACGACAGCACGCCTTTCGAGGGCCCGGTGGTGCCGGAGGTGTAGATGATCGACTGCGGATCCCAGGGCTCGATCTGGCGGGCGGGCGCCGCCAGTCGCCCCTCGGCGGGCAGCAGCGCTTCGGCGTAGTCGACCGTGCGCAGCGCGAGCCCGGAGGGCTGCCTGCCGAGCACGACCACTGTCTCGAGCGTGGCGGTGGACACTTCACGCAGGCGGTCGACCAGGTCGCCATGGACGACGGCGAGGCGCGCGTCCGAGTTCTCGATCACGTGCGCGAGCAGCCCGCCGCGGTAGGCAGTGTTGATCGGCACGTACACCGCGCCCAGGTAGTTCACCGCGAAGAACACGCGGATGTTCTCGCGGCAGTTGGGCATCCACACCAGCACGTGGTCGCCCTGACGCACGCCGAGCTGCTGCAGGCCCAGCGCGGTCTGCAGCACCATCGGCCGGAACTGGCCGTAGGTCCACTCCTCGCCGGTGTCGTCGAACTTGATGAACACCTTGTCCGGGCGCTCGCGCGCCCATCGGTCGAGCAGATCACGCGACACGACGCGGTCGCGCGGCGGAATGCGCGGATCGGTCGTGAACGGGGCGGTCGGCATCTCTTCGACGATGACGTTGGCCTGCATCGGGGCGGTCTCCTGGTTCGTGAGGGCGGCGCCGATCAGGCGCCGGGCAGCCGCAACGATAGCGTGCAATCGGGATTCCGGCGGATCGTCTGCAGCGTCAACCCGGCCGCAGGCCCCGCGTTGAGGAAGCAGGCATGTGCCTGCCCTGTCCCGAGGATCGTGATGAAACGTATCGTCTCTGCCGCATTCGCCGCCCTGTTCGCCGTCGTCGTGAACGCCCAGACGCCGGCGGCGCCCGCGGCCGCATCGCCAGCCGCACCGGCCACACCCGCGGCCCCTGCCGCGAAACCCGAGGCCAGGACACCGGCCACCCCCGCAACCCCGGCAACACCGGCCGCGCCCGCCGCGGCCAAGGCCGAGGCACCGGCCGCCGGCGGCGACTGCGCCGCGCGCGCGGTCGACAAGAACGGCAAGCCGCTCGCGGGTGCCGCGCGCACGTCGTTCATGAAGAAGTGCAACGCCGCCGGCGGCCCGGCCACCTGCGAAGCGCGTGCGGTCGGCAAGAACGGCAAGCCGCTCACCGGCGCCGCCAAGACCTCGTTCATGAAGAAGTGCCAGGCGGGTCAGTGACCTGCCGCCGGGTCCGCCGCGACGGCGGGCCCGGTCGACGGCCCGCGCGGACCGTCGTCCCCCATCGCCAGATACGTGCAGTCGAGCTGATCGAGGCTGCGACACCCCAGCAGGGCCAGGTCGCGGTCGATCTCGCTCTTCAGGATCTCGATCACCCGCGCCACGCCGCGCGGTCCGGCCACCGTGGCGCCGTACAGCATCGGCCGGCCCAGGAACACCAGCCGCGCCCCCAGTGCGATCGCCTTGAGCACGTGCGTGCCGCGCCGGAAGCCACCGTCCACCATCACGGGAAAGCCTTCGGGCACCGCAGGCACGATCGCGCGCAGCGCATCGAACGAGGCCTCGGCGCCGTCGAGCTGCCGCCCGCCGTGATTCGACACGATCACGCCGTCGAGCCCCAGGCGCACCGCGGCGCGCGCGTCGTCCGGATGCGCGACGCCCTTGAGCACGATGCGGCCCGGCCAGCGGGCGCGCATCCATTCGAGGTCTGACCAGTCGAGCCGGTCGCGCCCCTGGCGGAACCCGCCCTGCGGCTCCTCGGTGATGCGAAAGCCCCGGGGGTCGGCGACCACATTGGTGAAGCGCGGGATGCCCCGGTCCTTCAGCAACGTGTGCAGGAAGACCTGCGCGGTCCAGCGCGGATGCAGCACTCCGTCGACGACCAGGCGCGCACTCGCCCGGAACGGGATCGTGAAGCCCGCACGCTGGTTGTTCTCGCGGTTGGCGCCGACCGCCGTGTCGATCGTGACGACCAGCACCTCGACGCCGTTGTGCTGCAGGCGATCCATCAGCGGCCCGATGCGCGCCGGGTCGCCCGGCAGGTAGCCCTGGTACCAGAAGTGCGGCGCAGCCTCGCGGATACGCTCCATCGGCGTCGTCGACAGGCCGCTCAGCACGAACGGCAGGCCGGCCTCGGTGGCCGCCGAGGCGAGCGCCCGTTCGCAGTCGTGCCGGCAGATCGCCGTGACCCCCATCGGCGCCACGCCGATCGGGCTGTCGTAGCGCCGGCCCCACAGTGTGACCGCCTGGCTGCGCTGCGCGACGCCGGCCAGCCCGCGGGGCCGGAAGCGGATGGCGTCGAAGGCCTGCAGGTTGGCCTGCAGCGTGCGCTCGTCCTCGGTGCCGCCGCGCACGAACCCGTACACCGCGCGGGGCAGGAAGCGGGCGGCCGCGCGCTCGACGTCCGCAACCGACAGCAGGCGATCGAGCTTCATGGCAGCGCGCGCGCTCAGGCCAGGTAGTCGAGATCGATGCCGACGCCCGCGGTGTCGTAGGCGACGCGCCCTTCCGCCGCACCGTAGATGATGAAATGCGCGATCGCGCCGTTCACGCGGTTGCCGAGGAAATCGTCGACGAACGCATCGACGTAGGCCGCCACGTCGGGGTTGTCGTCCAGGTAGCGCGCGCCGTCGAAGCCGTCGAACAGCGGCCCGGGCGCGCGCCCCTCCCAGACGCCGAAGCGGTTGAAGTGCGCGAACAGCATCGCATCGTCGAGCCCGAGATCGGCCAGGTCGTCCCAGCGCTGCGCGTAGTACGACGCGTCGAACCAGGCGGTCGGCGCGCGTCCGCCGGCCGCGCCGGTCTCCAGGTAGTGCGTCAGTGCGTCGGCGAGCGGCACCGTCGGCACCAGCTCGGGATTCGCCCACAGGTAGTACACCGGGTCGAACAGGAAATCGCTGCTCGTGTCGATCGCGGGCGCCGCTCCGCGCGGCGGGGCATCGTCGTTCGCGACGGTCACGGTGGCCGTGGCGGCGCCGATCACCGCGTGCTCGGCACCCGGCGGCAGCGAGATCTCCACGCCGAACACCTCGTGGCGTTCCAGCGCGGTGTCGCCGGTGACGTTGACCACGATCGTGCGCGTGGCCTCGCCTGCCGCGAAGCTGATCCGCCCCGTCGGCAGCACCGCCGTGCCGAAGTCGATGGCCGACATGTCGCTGCCCGTCACCGCCCAGTCGATGATCGCCGGCGTGCGGACGTCGCCGGTGCGCGCGATCGTGAACCCGACCGGCGTGGGCAGGCCGCTCGACCCCTCGGGCACCACGGCGTCGACCGCGGTCACCGAGAACACCGACGCCTCGTCGTCGTTGCGCACCCTGCCTTCGGCGCTGCCGAGCGGGCCGATGACGTTGCCGTCGGGAACCGAGACCAGCTCGATGCGGAACGTCTCGTCGCCCTCGATGTCGTCGTCCTGCGCGATCTCGACGGTCAGCGACTTGAGGACCTCGCCGGGCGCGAACACGAGGGTGCCGGACGGCGGCAGCCCGGTGGCGAAATCGCTGCCGTCGGTCGTGCCGTTCACCCCGCGCCAGGTGACGGTGGCCGCATCCAGCGTGAACCCGGCACGCGCGACGAGGAAGCGGAACGGCGTCTGGCCGAACGCGCTCGTGCCTTCGGCCTGGTCGGCACCCTGCGGCACGATCGAGAACACCGAGGTCACGACCGCATCGGCCTGCCAGCGCACCTCGTAGTCGCCATACCGTGTGTCCAGCGGCACCGACGCATCGGCGGCCACGATCAGTGCGAAGTCCGTCTGCGTCGCGACGTCGAACACGGGCGACCGGAAGTCCGCCACCTCGTCGAGCGGCGCATATGCGTACGACAGCACGACCACGCCGTCGCTCTTGCGCACCAGCTGGATCGACGCGGGCAGCACGCGTGCGGGGCCGAACACGCCCTCCAGCGTGTAGCGCACGTCGGGGAACAGCGTGAGGTCGACCCGGTCGTAGGGGTCGCGGGCCGTGCGCGCGTCGATGCTGCCGCCGACGACCGCATCGACCGTGCCGGTGCGCCCGTCGGGCAGCACGTCCACGAGACCGTCGTCGTTGGCAAACGCGTCGAGCGCGACGGCGGGAACGGCGGGCGACAGGATCCACGGCATCGGAGAACTCCAGGGGTCGGGGGCCCGGGAACGCGCCCGGCCGGCCGCGGATGGTATCGGCAAGCGCGCGCGAAACAAAACCGCGGACGGACGGCCGGTGCGCGATCGGCCGCGCGCCGCGGCGATCACCCCGCCGGAGGCCCGGCACGCGTCACGCGGCGGATCGCAGCACGCGTCAGCGCTGCGCCGGCCTGTCCTCCCCGCGCAGCCCGATGTACAGCCCGGCGCCGATGATCAGCGCCGCACCGACCCAGGTGAAGGCATCGGGCATCTCGGCGAACATGAAGTACCCGACGGCGACGGAGCCGACCAGCTGCCAGTACTGGAACGGCGACAGGAAGTTGGCGGGCGCATAGGTCATCGCGCGGGCGATGCAGTAGTGCCCCGCGCCGCCGAGCACGCCCAGGCTCGACAGCAGCAGCACGTCGCTCAGCGCCGCCGGCGTCTTCCACGAGAACGGCACGATCAGGCTCATCAGGATCGAGCCGAGCAGCGCCGAGTACACGGACGAGGTCTCGGGACGGTCGTGGCCTGCCACGCGCTTGGTCAGCACCTGGTACATCGCATAGCACCCGGCATTGGCCACGATCAGCAGCGACGCCCACTGGAACACGTCGGCCCCGGGCCGGATCACGACCAGCACCCCGAGGAAGCCGATGACGACCGGGATCACCCGCGCCAGCGTGATCTTCTCGCCGAGCATCGGGCCGGCGAGCACGACGACCAGCAGCGGCGTCATGAACGAGATCGACGCCGCCTGCGCGATCGGGATGAACTTGATCGCGCTGAAGAACAGGAAGGTGGAACTGATCAGCATGCACGAGCGGAAGAACTGCACGCCGGGCCGCTTCGTGCGCACGATCTGCCAGCCGTGACGCGGCACGAACAGCGCCAGCACGAAGATCAGGTGGCTGAGCGTGCGCGCCCAGACGACCTGCTCCGACGAGAAGCTCTGGCTCATCAGCTTGGCGATCCCGTTCATCACCGGAAACAGGCTGCTGGCCGTGCACATGAACAGGATGCCCAGCAGCGGACGGTAGGCCGGGCGG
>JAKOZZ010000048.1 GCA_029779755.1 Pseudomonadota bacterium | reverse complement strand
CTGGCCGGCACCTGCGTCAGCGACCGCGCCGGCTTCCTGGCCGCGCTGGCCGACGGTCGCCGCTGGGGTCCGTTCGCGCGCAAGACGCTGATCGAGCGCGACGGCTATCCGGGTCTGGAGGCGCTGCTCGCGCGGCTCTGAGCGCGCGCGCGTTGCGTCGCGTCGCGTCGCGACAGGCGATGGTGGGGCGGGTGAGGACGGGTGCAGCGGTCGGCCCTTTGGGCCGACTCCCCTGTGCTGCTCGGTTCGGGCTGGTGCGGCGAGACTCGCTGCGCGCCCTTCGGGCGCTCCGCTCGGACAGTTCGCCGCAAGTTTGAGGTACGAAGCGCGCTGCGCGCGCCCAGCCCGAGCCTGCGCTGCTCGGCGCCGCACACATCCCCACCCGCCCCACCATCGCCTGCCGCGCCGAGTGACATCGCGGTATGCGAAGAAGCGCTGTGCCGCCGTGCAGGTCGACGCGATAGGGTTCGAGGTGGCCAAGGCCGTGGATCGCTTGTCACGGTCTGCCTGCGGTGATGCCACAGGCGTGTACTGCGTTCACGCGCGCTTGACGGATCGTGCCGGCATCGGCATCGGTAACGGTAACGGCCACCGAAGCTGAAGCGTCATCGACGGCCAACGCCGTGACGATCATGGCAAGCCCAGGCAGGCACCGACGCGCACAGACCGCCTCATCGCATTCTCCGCAGTCAACCAGCGTCTCGGCGAAGGTGCGGGCAACGGGTCGGCCCCGGGGGCGTGTGCGCAGCCGAGGCGCGCAGGGTGGCTGGCCGGCGCGCACAGCGCGCTTCGTGCTTCTGACTTGCGGCGACCTGTTCGAGCGGAGCGCACGCAGGGCGCGCAGCGAGTCTCGCCGCACGGCCAGTCACCCGAGCACCGAGGGCACCCCTGCGCAGCAGGGGCAAGCACCCGCCCCCGGGGCCGACCCGCTGCCCGCGCCTTCGCCCGCACCGACGACACACACTCATGCGTAGCTGCGCGCGTCCTCGATCACCTTCCCGTCGTTCGGCAATGCGCCGGGCGCCACGAACGCGACCTCGCCGCGCAGCTTGGTCACCTGCCGGATCGACTCGGCGAGACCGCTGCGCAGCGTGTCGTCGCCGCCGTCGACCTCGCAGCGCAGCGTCATTGCATCGTTGGCCATCTCCCCCGTGATCACCAGGCGCGCACGCTTCACTGCGGGGTGACGCGCGAGGATCTCCGCGACCTGCCCCGGGTGCACGAACAGCCCGCGCACCTTGCAGGTCTGGTCGGCCCGCCCCATCCAGCCGCGGATGCGCACGTTGGTGCGTCCGCAAGGCGAGGTGCCCGACATCACCGCCGACAGGTCGCCGGTGCCGAACCGGATCAGCGGATAGGTCGGATTGAAGCTGGTGACCACGACTTCGCCGACCTCGCCGTCGTCGACCGGCTCGCCGGTGCCCGGGCGCACGATCTCGAGGATCAGCTCCTCGTCGAGGATCATGCCGTCCAGCGCCTCGGACTCGTAGGCGATCAGGCCCACGTCGGCAGTGCCGTAGGTCTGCAGCACGGTGGCGATACCCTGCGCGTGGAACCAGCTGCGCAGGCTCGGCGGCAGCGCCTCGGCGCCCACGACCGCACGCTGCAGCGAGCCGATGTCGGCGCCCAGCTCACGCGCCTTCTCGACGATGATGCGCAGGAACGACGGCGTGCCCACGTAGGCGTCGGGCCGCAGCGCGCGGATCACGTCGATCTGCTGCTCGGTCTGGCCGATGCCGGCGGGGATCACCGCGCAGCCGAGCTTGCGCGCGGCCAGGTCGGTCATCCAGGCGCCGGGCGTCAGGTGATAGCTGTAGCAGTTCTGCAGCACGTGGCCGGGGCGCAGGCCGGCGGCCCACAGCGCGCGGGCCGAGCGGAACGGGTCGTCGCCGGGGCCTTCGGGATCGAAGATCGGGCCGGGCGACAGGTACACGTGGCCCATGCGGCCGGTCGGCACGGTGGTCAGGCCGCCGAACGGCGGCTCGGCCGCCTGCAGCGCCTTCAGCTCGGACTTGCGCAGCACCGGCAGCCCGGCGAGCGCCTTGCGCGACGACACCTGCCGCGGGTCGATGCCGGCCAGCCGGCGCGCCCAGCCCGGCGCGTGCGCGGCGGCGTGTGCGATCAGCCCCGGCAGCCGCGCCATCAGCGCGCCTTCGCGCGCCTCGGGCGAACGGGTCTCGAGATCGTCGTAGTAGGGGTCGGTGGTCATCACGGCGGCTTTCGTGGCCGGCGGCGCCGGCGATCGGGAGGATGCGGCAAGTCTGCCGCACGGGGTTCAGGCCCGCACCAGCTCCACCGCGAGCTCGGCCATGCCGGCGGGATGCGACAGGCGCGGATACGGCGGCTTGGGCCAGGCCCAGCGGGGCGCGGGAAAGAGCGCACGCATGCCGTGGATGTCGCAGTGGTACGGCGGCCCCTGGATCAGCCCTTCGGCCGCCCCCGGGCGCTGCGCCTGCACGAACAGCGCGAACAGGCTGCCGCCCGGCCTCAGCCAGCGGTGCACCTGTGCGGCGTAGTCGACCCACAGATCGGGGTGGATCGCGCACAGGCAGGTCTGCTCGTACACGGCGTCGACCGGCGCCTCGGGCGCCCAGTCGAGTGCGTCGGCGCAGACCAGCGTGCAGCGCGCCTTCAGTGCCGCGGGCAGTGCGTCGATGCGTGCCTGCGCACGGGCGATGGCGGCCGGCGCGTAGTCGAGCCCCGTCACGGTGAAGCCCGGCCGCGCGAACGCCTCGACCTCGTAGCCCGAGCCGCAGCCCGGCACCAGCACCCGGCCCGGGCGCAGTCGCCCGCCGTCGACCCACAGCTGCAGCTGGGCGTGCACCACGCCGCGGTCCCAGGGCGTCTGCCCCGATTCGAAGCGCTCCTGCCAGAACTCCGGGGTCGGACCCGCCATGGGCTCACTCCGTGGCACGACCGGCACGCCGGTCGTGCCGGGTCACTTCGCGTAGTTGTAGAACCCGCGGCCGCTCTTGCGGCCGTACCGGCCCGCATCGACCATCTCCTGCAGCAGGGTCGCGGGACGGTACTTCGGATCGTTGAACGTCGTGTACAGCACGTTCATCACGGCCAGCAGCGTGTCCAGGCCGACCATGTCGCACAGCGCGAGCGGGCCGATCGGGTGGTTGCAGCCCAGCTTCATGCCGGCGTCGATCTCCTCGGCCGTCGCGATGCCTTCCTGCAGCGTGAAGATCGCCTCGTTCAGCATCGGGCACAGGATGCGGTTGACCGCGAAGCCGGCGCTGTTCTTGACGCCGATCGGGGTCTTGCCGAGCCGGCGCGCGAGTTCGGCCACGGCCTGCGCGGTCTCCTCGGACGTCTGCAGACCGCTGATCACCTCCACCAGCGCCATCACCGGCACCGGGTTGAAGAAGTGCATGCCGACGAAGCGGTCGGCGCGCCCGGTGGCGGCCGCCAGGCGGGTGATCGAGATCGACGAGGTGTTGGTGGCGATGATCGCGCCCGGCCGCAGGATGCGGTCGACATTCTGGAGGATCTTGACCTTCAGCGCCTCGTTCTCGGTGGCGGCCTCGATGACGAGGTCGGCGGCGGCCAGGTCCTCGGCCGAGGTGGTGGTGCGGATGCGGGCCATCACCGTGGCCTGATCGGCCTCGGTCATCGCGCCTTTGCGTACCAGCCGCTCGAGCGAGCCGCCGATGGTCTTCATGCCGCGCTCGAGCGCCGCTTCCGCGACGTCGTTCATGATGGTCTGGAACCCCGCGGCCGCGCAGACCTGCGCGATGCCGTTGCCCATGATGCCGGCACCGATGATGCCGATCGTCTGAATGCTCATGTCTCGCCTCCGGTTTCGAACGGCGCAAGGATACGACAACGCCGGGGCCGCACCGGGGTGCGGCCGGGTTGACGCGGCGAAGCCCGGGTTGCTACTTTTTGGTAGATTCCGATACCTCTGACCGGAGGCGGTGCACGGCCCGCTCGTGCCGCCTCCGCCGCAAAGCCCCTTGCACCCGAGACCTGGATGCCGCCCGTGAAGGAAGAGATCCGTCGCTTCAAGCGCGAACGCATCCTGGAAGCCGCCTCGCAGCTGTTCTACGAACGCGGGTTCTCCGGCACGACGATGGACGACGTCGCCGGCCGCCTGTCGGTGACCAAGCCGTTCATCTACACCTACTTCGAGAACAAGCACGCGCTGCTGGTCGCCATCTACGAGATGGCCACGCAGCGGCTGCTGGACACGCTGCAGCAGGCGATGGCGCTCGACGGGACGCCCGACGAGCAGCTGCGCGGCTTCGTGCAGCGCTTCGCACGGGAGAACATGGAATCGGTCATGCTCTCGACCGTGTTCCTGCAGGAAGAGAAGCACCTCGACGAGAAGTTCCTGATGAGCATCCGCAAGCACCAGCACACGTTCGACCGGCAACTCGCCGAACTGATCCGCCGCGGCAGCGCGGCCGGCGTGTTCCACGTCGAGGACGCCACCGTCGCGTCGCTCGCCATCACCGGCATGGTCCGCTGGCTGCAGCGCTGGTACAAGCCGGACGGCAGGCTGCCGGTCGACGAGATCAGCCGGCTGCTGGCCGACATGGCGCTGGGCGCCGTCGGGTACCGTCCCGAGACGACAGCGGGCCGCTGACGATGGCGGTCGATGCCCGGGAGTTCAAGCGCGGCATGCGGCAGCTCGCGTCCGCCGTGTGCGTGGTCACCACCAGCGTCGACGGCGTGCGCAACGGCCTCACCGCCACCGCCGTGATGTCGCTCACCGCCGACCCGCCGCAGGTCGGGGTGGCGGTCAACAAGTCCGCCAGCGCCTTCGCGATGCTCAGCACGAGCGGTCGCTTCGCGGTCAACGTGCTGTCGCGCGCACAGCAGCCGATCGCCGAGGTCTTCTCGGGCGCCGGCGGTGTGAAGGGCGCGGCACGGTTCGAGACGGGCGACGCCCGCTGGTCGACGGGCGTGACCGGCGCGCCTCTGCTCGACGCGGCGTCGGTCAGCCTCGACTGCAGCACGGCGCGGCAGGTCGACCTCGGCACGCACGTGCTGTTCGTCGGCCTCGTGGAGGACGTCCGCGCGTGCGACGAGCGCGCGCCGCTGCTGTTCCTCGACGGCGGCTGGGGCGGGCTGATCCGCGACTGACCCACAACGATCAGGGAGACACCATGGACAGATTCGGACAGGCGACGGCGATCGTGACCGGCGCGGCCTCGGGCATCGGGCGCGAGATCGCGCTCGTGCTGGCGCGACAGGGCGCGCGCGTGCTCGCCGTCGACCGCAACGGCGAGGGCCTCGGTGCGGTCTGCGCGCAGGCGCAGGGCACGATGCGGCCGTGCGTGGCCGAGCTCACCGCACAGGACGCGCCCGCCACCGTGTTCGCCGCCTGCCGCGAAGCGTTCGGCGCACCGCTGTCGATCCTCGTGAACAACGCCGGGCTGGGCAACGCCCGCGCGGCACACGACACCAGCGACGCCGACTTCGACCGCTACATGGACCTGAACCTGCGCATCACCTTCCGCATGTCGCGCGATGCGCTGCCGCAGTTCGGGCCGGAGGGCGGCGCGATCGTGAACATCGCGTCGATCTTCGGCCTGGTCGGCTTTCCGCGCAGCGCCCCCTATGCCGCAGCCAAGGCGGCCCTCGGCGGGCTCACGCGGCAGATGGCCGCCGACTACGGGCCGCGCGGCGTGCGCGTGAACGCCGTGGCCCCCGGCCTGATCGCCACGCCGGCCACGGCCGAGCGCATCGCGGCGAGCCCGCTGTTCCAGCAGGGACTGATCCGCGCCACGCCGCTCGGCCGCGCCGGCACGCCCGCGGACGTCGCCGACGCGGTCGCCTTCCTGTGCAGCCGGGAGGCTGCCTTCATCTCCGGACAGACGCTGGCCGTGGACGGCGGCTGGAGCACCACCCACTTCGTGCCCGAATCCTGACATGCTGACCGACGAACAGGTCTCGGCCGCGATCGCCGCCGAGACGACCCGGCGCGCGGGTCTGGCGCGCGAGATCACGCGCGTGCTCGCGGCGCTGCACGACATCACCTACACCGGCTTCCTGCGTCAGCGCGCCGCGCACTGGCTGCAGCGCACGGCGCTCGTCCACGGCGAGCGCAGCTGGACCTACGCCGGCATGTTCGCCGCGATCGACGACGCCGCGGCGCAGCTGACCCGGGCCGGCGTGCGCGCAGGCACCGCCGTCGCGCTGCTGATGGACAACAGCGACCACTACGTCGTGTGGTACCTGGCCATGCTGCAGCTGCGTGCCGTGGCGGTGCCCCTGAACAACCGGATGGTCGCGCGCGAGGTCGCCTTCATCCTGGGGGACGCGCAGGTCGCGCTGGTGGTCTCGGAGGCCGGCTACGACGCACTGCTGCGAGAGGCCGCCCCCGCCCTCGCCTGCCTGCTGGTCGCCCCCGACACCGGAGCGGGCCTGCCGCCCGAGGACCCGGCCCGCAGACCCCGCGCAACGGTCCCGGGCGGCTCGGGCGGCTCGGGTGGCTCGGGTGGCTCGGGTGGCTCGGGCGGCACCGGTGCCGCGCGTGACGCGGTTGGCGCGGAGGACACCGTCGTCGCCACCGTGGATCTGCCCGCCGCGCTGTACTACACCTCGGGCACCACCGGCGCGCCCAAGGGCGTGGTGCACACGCACCGCTCGCTGATCGCCTGCACGCTGCAGAGCCCCGACGCACTCGAGTGCGTGTTCGACGATCTGCGCGCGCTGGCCGTGACGCCGCTGTTCCACATCGCGTCGCACGTGATCTTCCTGCCGGTGCTGTCGCTGGGCGGCACGCTGGTCGTCGACACGTATCGCACCGACGACACGATCGCGCTCATCGAGCGGCACGCGATCAACTCGTTCTTCGCCGTGCCCTCGATCCTGCTGATGATGACCGACCGGGCGCTCGCGCTGGGCCGCACGCTGCCGGGCGTGCGCTCGCTGCAGTTCGGCGCTGCGCCGATGCCGGTGTCGAAGCTGTCGCAGGTGCGCATGCTCTTCCCGAACGCGGTGTTCGTGCATGCGATGGGCCAGACCGAATCCTGCGGACTGCTGGTCACGCTGCCGGGCTTCCTCGCTTTCGAGCGCGCGGGCTCGGTCGGCTTCGCGATGGCCGGGGTCGAGGTGGCCATCTTCGACGACGCCGACCGCGAGGTGCCGCCCGGCACGGTGGGCGAGCTGGTCGCGCGCGGACCGAACGTGATGGCCCGCTACTTCGGCAATCCGGAGGCCACGGCGGAGACGCTGCGCTCGGGCTGGCTGCACACCGGGGATCTGGGCATGCGCGACGCCGACGGACTGGTGACGCTGGTCGACCGCAAGAAGGACATGATCATCCGCGGCGGCGAGAACATCTATTCGACCGAAGTGGAGCATGCACTGATGCGCCATCCCGCGATCGCGCAGGCGGCGGTGATCGGCACGCCCGATCCGCTGTTCGGCGAGCGCGTGACCGCCTTCGTGGTGCCCAGGCCCGAGGCGAACCCGCCGACGCCCGCCGAGCTGCAGGCGCACTGCCGGACCCAGCTGGCCGGCTACAAGGTGCCGGCCGAGGTCTGGGTGGTGGACATGATGCCGGCGACCGCCACCGGCAAGGTGCAGAAGGGCGGGCTGCGCCTGCTGGCCAGGCAGCTGCGCGAGGGCGCCGGCGACTTCTGATCGGCAGGCGCCCGCCGGGCGCAGCCCGGGTCAGCGTGTGCGATGCAGGAACTCCAGCACGCGCAGGTCCACGGCCAGCGCAGGATCCGCCGGCCGCGCACGCGCGCCGGCCAGCAGCGCCTCCAGCGACGGGATCACGTCGCCGTCGAGGTCGCGCCGGGCGTAGAACGAATGCCGCAGCAGCCGCTGCACCTGCGCCATCGCCGGATCCTCACGGGTGCGACCGGCGCTGGAGTGCGGCCCCGTCCGCAGGTCGATGGCCGTCACGAACGGCATCAGGCAGCCGACGCGCAGGCGCCGCGCACGCGCCGCACGCTGGATCAGGTCGTCGAAGGGACAGGTCGGTCCGCCCGCACGCGCCCACTCCGCGTCGGCCAGCCCGAGCAGGACCCCTGCCCCGCGCGGGCCGACGAGGTACGAGGTCGCGCCGAAGTAATAGCGCTCGCCCAGGTCGAACAGGCCGACCTGCTCGACGCTCTCGATCGGCCAGCGCCCGCGCGTGCACCGTGCGAGCAGCGCACGCCAGTCTCGGATCGCACGCGCCTGCATCGGCACGTAGGTCTCGAGGAACACGATGTCGAACCGGTCGAGCGCCCCGGCGGCGATGGTGCGTTCGATGGCCGGCGCAGTCAGGTCGCACAGCAGCACGTCGTCCTCGATCACGTGCGTGGGAAGCCCGCCGGCCACGACCTCCGCCAGCACGTCCCGGTGCGAGCGGAAGATGCCGACCTCGGGCGCGCTGCATGGCGACGTGCGCTCGAGCGTGCATCCGTCGACGGCGGCAAAACGCCGATATCGGTGCGCAAGACCCTGGGCGGCGATCTGCTCCTCGACCCGCGCCCGGCGCTCGGACGCGCGGTCGAGATTGATGTAGCGCCCCTGCCAGGTCATGCGCTAGTCGGCCCCCTCGATCAGGTCCCGGTAGGCGTGCCAGGTGGCGTGCCCGATCAGGGGTGCGGTGACGATCAGCAGACCGAACCACAGCACCAGGCTCGCGCCGATCAGCAGCACGATGATGGCCGCCCACAGGTAGACCGGACCGGGGCTGGCGAACAGCGCGCGCACGCTGGAGAAGATGGCCATCATCGTGTCGGTGCCGCGGTCCAGGATCAGGGGCACCGACACCACCGAGATCGAGAACACCAGCGTCGCGAAGACGAATCCGACGCCGCCCCACACCATGATGAACTCGAGGTTCGAGAAGGTGACGATCTGGCCGACGACTGCCTTCAGGTCGGGGAAGTCCGTCGTGGAGAACAGCGCGAACAGCACGACCGAGACCCGCGCCCACACGATCATCGCGAACGTGAGGATGGCCGCGAAGAACGCGATCCCGCCCAGGTTGCGCCGCCAGCACACCATGCTGGCCGGCAGGCTGACCGGCTCGGAACGCGCGCGCTGACGCGACAGCTCGTAGAGGCCCGTGCACACGAACGGCCCGATCAGGAAGAAGCCGGCAGTCAGCCCCATCGTGAGCTGCCACTTGGTCGCATACACGAGGGCGATCAGCGTGCCCATCAGCGCGAAGACCGCGCCATAGAACGCGCCCCGGAAGCCGGTGGCACGGAAGTCGTCCCAGCCGCGCGCCAGCCAGCGCAGCGGGGCGTCGAAGCCGACCTTGCGCACCCCCGGCATGCGGCCGGGCGCGCCCTGCGCCGCGGGCCGCGCCACGGCGCCCCCGCGTTCGATGTCGATGTTGCCCATGTGCGTGTCTCCCACTGTCGTGCACTGCCCGGGGCGCCGTGCCCCGATCCGTACTGCGGCGGGATCCTCTTGGACGGGATCCTCGCGCCCGCTGCTGCGCGTCCGATCTTATGCGAACGCGCCGGCCGCCGTCATCCGGTCCGGCCCGCTGTCTCGACCTCAACGACGTCGCGCCGCCGGTATCGCGCTGGCGTCCCCCTGGCGTCTCCCGGCTCGCCTCGGCGTCAGTCGAGGCGGATGTCCGCCTGCCGGACCACGCGGCTCCAGCGCTCCTGCTCCTTCTGGATGAAGCGCGCGAAGTCCGCCGGCGTGCCGCCGGCCCCCAGGGCGTTGTCGTTGGCGAAGCGCGCGGTGATCGGCCCCGAGCGCAGTGCCTGCGTGGCGTGCTGGGCGATCTTCTGCACCACCTCGGGCGGCGTGCCGGCGGGCGCGATCAGTCCGTACCACTGCGAGGTCTCGAAGCCGGGGTACCCCTGCTCGGCCACCGTCCCGACGTCGGGCAGCGCGGCGATCCGCTCGGACATGCCGACGGCGATCGCCTTGAGCCGGCCGTCGCGCACGTGCGGCAGCAGCGGCGGCGTGCCGGCCGAGCTCGCCTCGGTGCGTCCCGCCAGCAGGTCCTGCAGCTGCGGGCCGGTGCCCCGGTACGGGATGTGCACGATGTGCGTGCCGGTGACGAGCTTCAGGTACTCCATCGCCAGGTGCCCGGCGCTGCCGTTGCCGGCCGAGCCGTAGTTGAGCGCGCCGGGCTTCGCCTTGGCGAGCGCCACGAACTCCTTCAGGTTGTTCGCGGGCACCGACGCGTGCACGACGAAGATGTTGGGCACCCGCGCCAGCAGCACCACCGGCACGAAGTCGCGGTTCACGTCGTAGGGCTGCCGCGACATCGCATACGGGTTCACCGCCAGCGTGCCGACGTGCCCCAGGATCAGCGTGTGGCCGTCGGGCGCCGCCTTGGCCACCTCCGACATGGCGATCGTGCCCGCGCCGCCCGGCTTGTTCTCGACGATCACGTTGGCGCCGATCGTCTTGCTCATCTCGGCGGCGACCGAGCGGGCGACGATCTCGGACGATCCGCCCGGCGCGAACGGCACGACGATGCGGATCGGCCGCGACGGGAACGGATCGGCGCGGACGGCGCCGGCGGACAGGCACAGGGCCAGAAGGAGGCCAAGCGACAACAGACGATGCGCAAAGGTCATGTCGATCTCTCAGAACTGATAGCGGCGCAGGCCGCCGTCGACCGGGATCACCGTGCCGGTGACGTAGCGCGCCAGCGGGGAGACCAGGTAGCAGACCAGGTGGGCGATGTCCTCGGGCTCGCCGTAGAACCCGGCCGGGATCTCGTGCTCGGCCTGCCACTGGCGGTATTCGGGCGTGTAGTTGCGCAGGATCTGGTCGCTCAGGATGCGGCCCGGCGGGATGCAGTTCACCGTGATGCCGTCCTTGCCGACCTCGCGCGACAGGCCCTTGGCCCACGAATGCACGGCCGCCTTCGCGCAGAACGCGCCGTTGACGTTGTCGGGCTCGGACTTGCCGGTGATGTTCACGATCCGCCCCCAGCGGCCCGCGCGCATGCCGGGCAGCAGGCGGTCGGTGAGCTGGCGGTGGCGGGTGAAGTTGAGCGTCATCGCCTCGTGCCACTGCGCCTCGTCCGCGCCCGCCCCGAACGGGCGGCTGCCGCCCGCGTTGTTGATCAGGATCTCGACCCGCCCCAGTGCGTCCAGCGCCTGCGCGGCGATGCGCGCCGCGGCGTCCTCGTCCATGAAGTCCTGCACGATCACCGTCGGCGCCGGGCCGCCGGCGTCCGCGATCAGCGCCGCCACCTCGTCCAGCTTGTCGCGGCGTCGGCCGGCGATCGCCAGCCGCACGCCCTCGCGGCCCAGCGCCAGCGCGATGCCGCGCCCGATGCCCGCGCTGGCGCCCGTCACCAGCCCGCAGCGGCCGGCAATCTGCAGATCCATGGGTGTTCTCCTCGTCGACCGGGCGCCCGCGCGCCGCGTGTGCGCCGGATCGTACACAGATGCGCTGCGGACGACGCACGCCGCCGGCGGGATGCCGTCGATTCGAGACGCCGCGCAGGCAGGCATCGACGCCCGATATGCCCCCTTGGATTGACGTTGACGTTAACGTCATTTAACGTCTCGCGCGCGTTGCTGCGCCCCCCGCGGGCGGCGATACTCAGCGCACCGACCAACCGGCGACGCCCCCCGGGCCGCGCCCCGCAGGACTACGACCATGACCGACCTCTCCGACCAGAAGCAGCTCGCCGACTACCGGATGCAGAACAAGGTGCGCTTCGTGACCGCGGCGTCGCTCTTCGACGGGCACGACGCGTCGATCAACATCATGCGACGCATCCTGCAGAGCATGGGATGCGAGGTGATCCACCTGGGCCACAACCGCTCGGTCAAGGAGATCGTCGACTGCGCGCTGCAGGAGGACGTGCACGGCATCGCGGTGTCGTCGTACCAGGGCGGCCACGTCGAGTACTTCAAGTACATGATCGACCTGCTGCGCGAGGCCGGCGCCGGCCACATCAAGGTGTTCGGCGGCGGCGGCGGCGTGATCGTGCCGGCCGAGATCAAGGATCTGCACGACTACGGCGTAACCCGCATCTACAGCCCCGAAGACGGCCAGCGCATGGGCCTGCAGGGCATGATCGCCGACATGGTGCGGCGCTGCGACGTCGACCTCACCCAGTACGCGCCGACCTCGCTCGCGTCGCTCGCCGTGCCGGCCGACGCGACCGCGGCCACCGACGCCGGACGCGCCGCGCTGGCCGCGTCGCGCCGTGCGCTGGCGCAGGTGATCACGGCGCTGGAGAACGGCCGCCTCGACCCGGCGCTGCGCACCGAGCTGCACACGCGGGCCGACACCGCGAAGACGCCCACGCTGGGCATCACGGGCACCGGCGGCGCCGGCAAGAGCTCGCTCACCGACGAGCTGGTGCGCCGCTTCCGGCTCGACCAGGACGACCGGCTGCGGCTGGCGATCATCTCGGTCGACCCGACCCGGCGCAAGTCGGGCGGCGCGCTGCTGGGCGATCGCATCCGCATGAACGCGATCAACCACCCCAACATCTACATGCGATCGCTGGCCACGCGCGACGCCGGCAGCGAGATCAGCCAGGCGCTGCCCGACGTGATCGCCGCCTGCAAGGTCGCCGGCTTCGACCTGATCGTGGTCGAGACCTCCGGCATCGGCCAGGGCGACGCGGCGATCGTGCCGCTGGTCGATTCCACGCTGTACGTGATGACGCCCGAGTTCGGCGCGGCCAGCCAGCTCGAGAAGATCGACATGCTCGACTTCGCCGACTTCGTCGCGATCAACAAGTTCGACCGCAAGGGCGCGCAGGATGCGCTGCGCGACGTCTCCAAGCAGTACCAGCGCAACCGCGAGCAGTGGACGCGTCGCCCCGACGAGATGCCGGTGTTCGGCACGCAGGCCTCGCGCTTCAACGACGACGGCGTCACCGCGCTCTACCAGGGCATGCTGCCGCGGCTGACCGAGCTGGGCCTGAACGTGACGGCGGGCCGCCTGCCCAGGGTCGAGGGGCGCCATTCGTCCAGCCAGATCGTGATCGTGCCGCCGGCGCGCGTGCGCTACCTGGCCGACATCGCCGACACCGTGCGCAGCTACAAGGCCCGCGCCCGCGCGCAGAGCGCGCTGGCCCGCGAGATCCAGCAGCTGCGCGCATCGCAGCGCATGCTGCGGCAGGCGGCCCCCGACAAGCACCGCGCGGTCGACGCGCTCGAGGAGCAGGCGCAGGCCCGCGAGACGCGGCTCGATGCGGCCGCCGGCAAGCTGCTGGCGATGTGGGACGACATGCAGAAGGCCTACGGCGGCGACGAGTACGTGGTGAAGATCCGCGACAAGGAGATCCGCACCCAGCTCACCCGCACGTCGCTGTCGGGCACGCGCATCCGCAAGGTGTCGCTGCCCACCTGGGAGGACCACGGCGAGCGGCTCAAGTGGCTGCTGCTGGAGAACGTGCCGGGCTCGTTCCCGTATACGGCCGGCGTGTTCGCGTTCAAGCGCGAGGGCGAGGACCCCACGCGCATGTTCGCCGGCGAGGGCGATCCGTTCCGCACCAACCGGCGCTTCAAGCTGCTGTCCGAAGGCATGCCGGCCAAGCGCCTGTCGACCGCGTTCGACTCGGTCACGCTGTACGGCCACGACCCCGACCTGCGCCCCGACATCTACGGCAAGGTCGGCAACTCGGGCGTGTCGATCGCCACCCTCGACGACATGAAGGTGCTGTACGGCGGCTTCGACCTGTGCGATCCCGCGACCAGTGTGTCGATGACGATCAACGGCCCGGCGCCCAGCATCCTCGCGATGTTCATGAACACCGCGATCGACCAGCAGGTGGACAAGTTCGTCGCCGACAACGGCCGTCAGCCCACCGACGACGAGATCGCCAAGATCCGCGCCTGGACGCTGGCCAACGTGCGCGGCACGGTGCAGGCCGACATCCTCAAGGAGGACCAGGGCCAGAACACCTGCATCTTCTCGACCGAGTTCAGCCTGAAGGTGATGGGCGACATCCAGGAGTACTTCGTGCACCACAAGGTGCGCAACTTCTACTCGGTGTCGATCAGCGGCTATCACATCGCCGAGGCCGGCGCGAACCCGATCAGCCAGCTCGCGTTCACGCTGTCCAACGGCTTCACCTTCGTCGAGGCGTACCTCGCCCGCGGCATGCACATCGACGACTTCGCGCCCAACCTGTCGTTCTTCTTCTCGAACGGCATGGACCCGGAGTACACGGTGCTGGGCCGCGTGGCGCGCCGCATCTGGGCGGTGGCGATGCGCGACCGCTACGGGGCCGACGAGCGCAGCCAGAAGCTCAAGTACCACTGCCAGACCAGCGGCCGCAGCCTGCACGCGCAGGAGATCGACTTCAACGACATCCGCACCACGCTGCAGGCGCTGATCGCCACCTACGACAACGCCAACAGCCTGCACACCAACGCCTACGACGAGGCGATCACCACGCCCACCGAGGAGAGCGTGCGCCGCGCGATGGCGATCCAGCTGATCATCAACCGCGAGTGGGGACTGGCCAAGAACGAGAACCCCAACCAGGGCAGCTTCATCATCGACGAGCTCACCGAGCTGGTCGAGGAGGCGGTGCTGGCCGAGTTCGAGCGCATCGCCGAGCGCGGCGGCGTGCTGGGCGCGATGGAGACCGGGTATCAGCGCGGCAAGATCCAGGACGAGAGCATGCACTACGAGATGCTCAAGCACACCGGCGAATACCCGATCATCGGCGTGAACACCTTCCGCAACCCGCACGGCGACCCGATCCCGCAGTCGCTGGAGCTCGCGCGCTCCACCGAGGACGAGAAGCAGTCGCAGCTCGCGCGCCTGCAGGACTTCCACGCCCGCAACGCCGCGCAGGCACCTGCGGTGCTGCAGCGGCTGCGTCAGACCGTGATCGAGAACGGCAACGTGTTCGCCGTGCTGATGGATGCGGTGCGCGTGTGCTCGCTGGGGCAGATCACGACCGCGCTGTTCGAGGTCGGCGGACAGTACCGGCGCAGCATGTGAGCGCGCCGGCGGCATGCGGCCTCCAGCCCGACAGTGTCGATAACTCCGGCATGCCAGGGGGCAACCGGGAAATCCCGACCAGCGGGTCCTCCATCCGAAGCGTCATTTCGGATACCTTACGGGCCCGCGACCCGGGGGCGGTGCGCGCAGACACGCCCGCCCGCACACGGGCCGACGCCGTGCGGACGGCCTCCCGCCGTCCGCCGCCTCATGAGGAGAACTCGATGTTGCTGAAATCCCTGCGCACGCTCGCCGTCGCGCTGATGGCCGGCTTCGCCGCCACGGTATCCGCCCAGAACTACCCGTCCAAGCCGATCCGCGTGATCGTGCCGTTCGCCGTCGGCAGCGGCACCGACATCGTCACGCGCATGGTCACCGAGGACATGAGCAAGACCCTCGGCGTGAACTTCGTGGTCGAGAACAAGCCGGGCGCATCCGGCCAGATCGCCGCCGAGGCGCTGGTCGCCGCCGAGCCCGACGGCTACACGATCATGATGACCACCAACACCGCGCACTCGGCCAATCCGCACCTGTTCAAGAAGCTGCGCTACGACCCGCTGAAGGACACCACGCCGATCGCCAAGGTGATCTCCTTCGTGTTCGTGCTCGCCGTGAAGGCCGATTCGCCGGTGAAGAACGCGCAGGAGCTGATCGCCCGGGTGAAGGCCAATCCCGGCAAGCTGTCGTACGGCTACGGCAACTCGACCGGCCAGGTCGCCGGTGCGCACTTCGCCAAAGTCGCCGGCCTGGATGTCGCCCCGGTCGCGTACAAGAGCACGCCGCCCGCGATGACCGACATCGGCGGTGGCCAGATCGAGTTCATGTTCGTCGACGTCGCCGCGTCGCAGGCGTTCGTGCGCTCGAACAAGCTCAAGATGATCGGCCTGCAGTCCGACCAGCGCTCGCCGCTGTTCCCGGACCTGCCGCCGGTGGGCGAGGTCACGCCCGGCTTCAACTTCAACGTCTGGGGCGGCCTGATCGGTCCGGCGAAGCTGCCGGCCAACGTGGTCACCACGCTGAACGCGGCCGCCAACAAGGCGCTGACCAATCCCGCCATCCGCGAGAAGCTGATCGCTTCCGGCCTGGAGCCGGTGCCCACCACGGTCGAGGACTTCCGCAAGTTCGTCGTCGAGCAGCACGCCGCCTGGGGCAAGAGCATCCGCGCCGCCGGCATCGAAGCGGAATAAGCCCGCCCGGGCTCCGCGTGCCGGGGTGCCCCCCGGGCGCGGGCCGCTGCGGTCAGAACGGCTCGATCACGCGCTTGCGCTGCGTGCGGGCCGGCGCAGGCGGCAGGGTCGCCAGCGTGCGCAGCAGCAGCGCACGTGTGTCGGCCGGATCGATCACGTCGTCGTACACGTACTTGCCGGCCGCCTCGACGGCCGCGTGCTCGCGCTTGAGCTGCTCGGTCAGCGCACGGTGGCGCTGCGCCCGCGCGGCCGGATCGGCGATGGCTTCGAGTTCGCGCTTGTGCAGGATGCTGACCGCGCCTTCCAGGCCCATGCCGCCGTACTCGGCGGTCGGCCACGCCAGCAGCACCGCCGGATCCAGCGGCTGCGAACCCATGATGTAGTAACCCAGGCCATAGGCCTTGCGCAGCACCACGGTCATCATCGGCGTGGTGGCGTTGGCGATCGCCGACAGCATGCGGCCGCTGTGGCGCACCAGGCCGGTCTTCTCGGCCTCGGGGCCGGCCAGCAGCCCCGGCGTGTCGCACAGCAGCAGCAGCGGGAGGTCGTAGGCGTCGCAGATCTGCACGAAGCGCGCGGCCTTCACCGACGCCGCGCTGTCGATCGCGCCCGCCAGGTGCAGCGGCTGGTTGGCCACGACGCCCACCGCGCGGCCGTCGAAGCGCACCAGCGCGGTCACCACCGACTTGCCGAAGCCGGGCTTGAGCTCGAGCACGCTTCCGACGTCGGCCAGGTGCTGCACCACCTTGCGCACGTCGTACGCGCGGCGGGGGTTCTCCGGCACCAGCGTGCGCAGCGGCAGCGGATCGGGGGCCGGCCCGGGCGCGGCGGGCGGACCGAAGTACGACAGGTAGCGGCGCGCGAGGTCGGCCGCGTGGGCGTCGTCGTCGGCCAGCAGGTCGATCACGCCGGTGCGCACGTGCACGTCGGCCGGGCCGATCTCCTCGGGCGTGAGCTTCACGCCCAGCGCCGCCTCCACCAGCGGCGGCCCTGCCAGCCCCATCGCCGAGCCGCGCACCGCGATCAGCAGGTCGCACATGCCGGCGAGATTGGCGTGGCCGGCGAACGCCCGGCTCGGCACGATGCCGATCGTGGGCGCCACCCCGGACAGACGCGCGAACACGACGAAGGTGGGCGTGGGCCCGCGCGCGGGGACGGTCATGTCGTGCGTGCGCGCGCCGCCGCCGTCCAGCCAGCAGATCACCGGCAGACGGTGCCGCAGCGCATGCTCGAACATGCGGGTCATCTTGATGTGATTGATGGCGCTCTGCGTGCCGCCCTGCACCGTGTAGTCGTAGAGCACCAGGTCGACCGGGCGGCCGCCCACCTGCGCGGTGCCCATCACCAGCCCGTCGGCCGGACCGTCGAGGTCGCCGACCGCCGGCCGTGCGAGCCCGCCGTACTCGACGAAGCTGCCGGCATCCGCCAGTGCGGCGAGCGCTTCGCG
>JAKOZZ010000045.1 GCA_029779755.1 Pseudomonadota bacterium | reverse complement strand
GACGATGCGCACGTTCAGGGACGACAGCGCCTGGATCTCGACGTCCTGCTGCAGCCCGCGGACATCGAGCACCAGGTGCTCGCCGCGCCCGGGCACCGACACCGACGCGCGCAGCAGATCGGGACGTCGCGTCATCAGCGCCCCCAGCGGGGACAGTGCCGTCCGCTCGAGCCGCACCAGGTCGACCGCCTCGGACATCAGAAGCGCCACCACCTGACCGGGCGCGCGCGGCGCGGGCCAGCCGAGCACCGGCCGAAGATCGAGCACGGGCACGACACGACCGCGCACGTCGACCGCACCGATCAGACCGGGCGCGGACGCTGGTAGCCCGTCGAGCCGTTCCGGACAGGTGAAGACTTCGCGCAGCGCGTCGAGCGGCAGCGCCACACGGGCAGCGCCGATCCGCAGCACGCCCATCACGGTGGAGGCAGCGGACGCGTTGGCGGCGGCGGACGCGTTGGCTGCGACGGTCACCGGCTCAGCCTCATTGCGTGGGCGTTGGATGGTCGGCCGTCGCGATGTCGGCGATCAGTCCGTTGACGCAGTCGGCGACGCGCTGCTGCGTCTGCGTCGTCTCGGTGATCCTGCGGATGGCGGCCGCGGTCATGTCGGAGCTGCCGACGATGTGCTCGAACGCATCGAGTGCCTTGCGCGACACGCTGGCGCCCTGTTCGACGCGGCCCGTCGACTCGCCGATGCGCCGCCCGATCTCGCGCGCGGCGTCGGCCGCCCGCTCGGACAGCTTGCGCACCTCGCCCGCCACCACCGAGAACCCCACGCCGTGCTCGCCCGCGCGCGCGGCCTCGATCGCCGCATTGAACGCCAGCAGGTTGGTCTGGTTGGCGATCTCGCCGATCACCTTGACGATGTCGGCGATCTCGCTGGAGGACTGCTGGATCAGCTGGATCGCATCGATCGCGCGCTGCAGGTCCTCGAGCCCGCGGCGCGCATCGGCCAGCGTCTCGTCGGCCTGCGTGCGGGCCGACACCGCGCTGTCGTCGATCGCACCGATCGACGACGACAGCTGGACCACCGCGGCGGCCATCTCCTCGGACTTCGACGCGACGGCGTTCTCGCGCAGCACGTGCGCGCTCACGTCGTACGCGTACTTCACGACCTTGACCGGCTCGCCGCGCAGGTTCAGCACCGGGTTGTAGCTGGCCTGCAGCCACACCTCGCGTCCGAACTTGCCCACGCGCTGGAACCGCCCGGAGAACGACTGTCCCTGCCCCAGCCGAAGCCAGAAGTCGCGGTACTCGGGCGACACGAGGTACTCGCCCGTGCAGAACATGCTGTGGTGCTGGCCACCGATCTCGCGCATCGAGTAGCCCATCGTGCGCAGGAAGTTGTCGTTCGCCGCCAGCACGTTGCCGTCGAGGTCGAACTCGATCACCGCCAGCGAGCGCGAGATCGCCTCGACACGGCTGGCCGATTCGGCGGCGCGCAGCTTCGCCTCGGTCACGTCGACCGCGTACTTGACGATCTTCGTCGGGCGCCCGGACGCGTCCAGGATGGGGTTGTACGTGGCCTGCAGCCAGATCTCGCGCCCGCCCTTCGCCTGCCGGCAGAACTCGCCGGCCTCGAAGTCGCCGCGGGCCAGCTTCTCCCAGAAGGCGCGATACGCCTCGGAGCGCCCGACCTCGGGCGCGCAGAACAGGCGGTGGTGCTGCCCGCGGATCTCGTCGAGCCGGTAGCCGGTGAGCGCGAGGAAGTTGTCGTTGGCATCGAGCACCGTGCCCTCGAGGTCGAACTCGATCACGGCCTGGGAGCGGTCGATGGCGGCGAACTTGCTCTCGAGCTCGGCACGCGTGCGCATCTGCTCGGTGACGTCGCAGGCGATCATCAGCAGCCCGGCGCCGGCCGGCAGCAGCCGGAAGCGGGCATCGAGCCGGCGGGCGCGCCCCTGGCGCGCGCTCATGCCGACGTGACGCCGGCAGGACCCGCCCGCCTGCACGCCCGACAGCACCGCGTCGAGTTCGTCACCCGACAGGTCGATCACGGCCTCGATCGCCTGGCCGCGCAGTTCCTCCAGCGGCCTGCCCGCGAACCGGGCGAAGCCGGCGTTGGCGCCGCGTACGCGCCGCGTGTCGACGTCGATCGCGAGGATGGCCTCCTCGGCATCGACGAGGTCGAACACCGTGGCGGGAATCGGATCGGACAGGCGGGGCGATGCGGGGGGCGGCGTGTGGGGCACGGCGGGACTCCGGAAGCGATGGATCGGGGCCACACGCCTGGAGACCGGCGCGCACCTCGAACGTTGCGCGGCGCGACCAGGGCGGTCTCACCGGGATCGCGTACGAGTGTAGGCAGCGCGCGAATGCGCAGTGAACGGATCAGCGGGGCTTTTGCACCGCTGATCCAGCGTTCGGGAACACCGCAGCACAGCCGCTCGCCCGAACGGGGAACCGCTCGGGGGACGGAACCGCTCGGGGAACGGAATCGTTCGGGCGAACCGTCCGGGAGGACGTCAGCCGCGCGCGCGCTCCGGCAGCGTCACGCTGACCGACAGCACTTCCATGTCGCGGTCGCTGTCGAGCTCGATCGCGATGTCTTCGGGCGCGACCTTCACGAACTTCGACACCGCTTCCATCACGGCCTGCTTGATCTGCTGCAGCAGCTCCGGGTTGCCGGCACGGCTGCCCTCGCGGGCGATGATCACCTGCAGCCGCTCCTTGGCGAGCGACGCCGACTTCGGCGGGCGCCGGAGGATCCGATCGAGAATGGACATCGGAGCGCTCCTCAGGCAGCCGCTTTGCGGGAACCGAACAGGCGGCGCAGGAATCCGCGGTCTTCGTCGGCGACGAAACGCAGCGGCATCTGCTTGCCGAGGAAGCGGTCGATCGCATCGCCATAGGCCTGCGCCACCTCGCTCTGCACGTCGTGCACTGCCGGCACGCCGGCGTTGGACGACTCGAGCACCTTCTGCGACTCGGGGATCACGCCCAGCAGCGGAATCTTGAGGATGTCGAGGATGTCGCCGTAGGACAGCATCTCGCCGTCCTTCACGCGACGGGGCGAATAGCGGGTGATCAGCAGATGCTCGCGCACCGGCTCACCGCCCGCCTTCGCACGCTTCGAGCGGGACTGAAGGATGCCGATGATGCGGTCGGAATCGCGCACCGACGACACCTCCGGGTTGACGACGACGATCGCGTGATCGGCGAAGGTCAGCGCCATGATGGCGCCGTTCTCGATGCCCGCGGGCGAGTCGCAGACGATGTAGTCGAAGCCCATCGCCTTCAGGTCGTCGATCACCTTGCCGACGCCGGCTTCGGTGAGCGCTTCCTTGTCGCGCGTCTGGGACGCGGCCAGGATGTACAGGTTCTGCGCGTGCTTGTCGCGGATCAGCGCCTGGTTCAGCGTGGCCTCGCCCTGGATCACGTTGACGAAGTCGTAGACGACGCGCCGCTCGCAGCCCATCACCAGGTCGAGGTTGCGCAGCCCCACGTCGAAGTCGATGACGACCACCTTCTTGCCCCGCAGGGCGAGGCCGGCCGACAGGTTGGCCGAGGTCGTCGTCTTGCCGACGCCGCCCTTGCCCGAGGTCACCACGATCACTTCACTCATCGGAATCCTTCCTTCGACGTTGCCGGGGTCGCCGGCACGTGGGCCGGGGCGCCCCCCGGCGCACCAATATCGGTCTACAACGCGCGCAACGACAGGGTGTCGGCGTTTGCATCCAGTTCGATCCTGACCGGGCGTCCGACGAGATCGGGCGAAGGCTCGTCCTCGAAGGTGCGGTACACGCCGCAGACGGCGACCAGCTCGGCCCGCATGTCGAGCGCGAAGATCGAGGCGTCGCGCCGCCCGCGTGCCCCGGCGATCGCCCGGCCCCGCAGTTCGCCGTACACATGCACGTTGCCGTCGGCGATCACCTCGGCGCCGGGGGACACGGAGCCGATCACGACCAGATCACCGCCACGCGCGTAGACGCGCTGCCCGGAACGCACCGGACGGTCGACGATCATCGTGTCGGCCGCGGGTGCGGACTGGGCGGACGGGGCGGGCGCGGGCGCAGGTGCGGACGGCGCGGGCGCGGCTGCGGCGGCCGGGACGGCCTCGGCCCGCTCCGCGGTCGAACCGGTGGGCTGCGCAGGCCCGGTCGGGACCTCGGTCGGCGGTGCGGCGGGTGCCGACGCGCCCGACGCTGCCGCAGCCTCCGCCGCAGGTGCGTTCACCGGCAGCGGGATCGGCTGGACGCGGCGACGCGGCTCGGGCAGCGGCGCGAGCCATCCGAGCTGCAGCCGCGCGGCCTCGTCGCGGAACGCTTCGGCGGCCCCCGCGACGGCCACGGGATTGAGCCGCAGCACCCGCAAGGCCGACAACAGACCCGGCCAGTCGATCGGCGCCTGCGGCCCGACCCGCACCAGGTCGATCACCACCGGCTGCCATTCGAAGCGCTCGGGATCGTCCTCGAGCAGCTGCCGCACCGACGCGTGCAGCGCCTCGGCCGACGCGTCGTGGATCACGGCGCGCAGGCTCGGATGCGAGATGCCCTTGAACTCGATCGCGGGGCGTGCGGGCGCGGCCGCGGCCTCGGCGGTCGGAGCAGGAACGGTCTGATCGGATGAATCAGGGCGCATGGGCGGGCAACTGGGGCGGACGGACGATGACACGGTCGAGGCGCGACCCGCAGGCGCGACGGAGGTCCGGCACGGGCACCGCGTCGCAACGCGGCGGCGCTCGGTCGGATCGACGAACGCGGTGGGATTGTACCCGAGCCCGCCGTCCCGACACCCCCCGATCGCGCTATGCTGGGCAGCCTCCGCCCCCCCTCGACCGCCCGACCGCCATGACCGACGCCTCCACGCCCCACGACCACCACCTGACGCTGCGGGTGGCGCCGATGCCGGCCGACGTCAACGCCAACGGCGACATCTTCGGCGGCTGGGTGATGGCCCAGGTGGACATCGCGGGCGGCGTGGCCGCCGCGCGGCGCGCGCGCGGACGGGTCGCCACCGTGGCGGTCAACGCGTTCGTGTTCAAGCAGCCGATCTCGATCGGCGACGTGGTGTCGTTCTACACGCGCATCGAGCGCGTCGGGCGCACGTCGATCACCGTGCACGTCGAAGTGATCGCGGAGCGCGATCCCTCGAATCCGGTCTGCGTGAAGGTCACCGAAGCCACCGTCACCTACGTGGCGATCGACGCCCGCGGCGGAAAGCGTGAAGTCCCGGCCTGAGGCACTCAAGCCGTGGTTTCATTCGGGAACGGTACGGCGCACCACGCAATGAGGAGACCCCACAGATGCTCGACACCCTGATCCGCGGCGGATCGATCCTGGACGGCAGCGGCCGCGCGGCCTTCGACGGCGACGTCGGCATCCGCGACGGCCGCATCGTGGCGGTGGGCCGGGTCGACGAACCCGCGCGCGAGACGATCGACGCCGACGGCGCGCTGGTCACCCCGGCCTGGATCGACATCCACACGCACTACGACGGCCAGGTCACCTGGGATTCGGCGATGGATCCGTCGGCCAGCCACGGCGTGGGCACGATCGTGATGGGCAACTGCGGCGTGGGCTTCGCGCCGGTGCATCCGGGCGGGCAGCGCGAGCTGATCGACCTGATGGAGGGCGTCGAGGACATCCCGGGCAGCGCGCTGCACGAGGGCATGCCCTGGGGCGCGTGGAGCACCTATCCCGAATATCTCGACTTCCTGTCGACGCGGTCGTACGCGCTGAACGTGGCCTCGATGGTGGCGCACGGCGCCGTGCGCAACTACGCGATGGGCGAGCGCGGCCGCACCAACCAGGCCGCCACGGCGGACGACCTGCAGCGCATGGGCACGATCGTCGAGGAGGCGCTGCGCGCCGGCGCGGTCGGCTTCTCGACCTCGCGCATCATGGGTCACCGCTCGATCCACGGCGAACCGGTGCCCGGCACCTTCGCCAACGACGACGAGCTGATGACGATCGCGCAGGCGCTGCGCCGGGCCGGCACCGGCCTGCTGCAGATCATCCCGTCGAGCACCCTGGGCGCGGGCAAGCCGGAGGCACCCGAGCACACGGCGCTGGAAGCCGAGGTCGACCTCATCACGCGCGTCAGCCGCGAAAGCGGCCGCCCGGCCACGTTCACGCTGTTCCAGGTCGACGCCTGGGCCGACAAGTGGCGCGAGGTGATCGCCCGCGTGAAGGCGGGCAACGCGGCCGGCGCGCAGGTGTTCCCGCAGGTGGGCAGCCGCCCCACCGGGCTGGTGCTGGGCCTGCGCACCTACCACTGCTTCATGCGCAAGCCGAGCTACCTCGCGCTCGCCGGCCTGCCCTTCGAGCGCATGCTGGCCGAGCTGCGCCGCCCCGAGGTGCGGGCCGCCATCCTGTCCGAACCCAACGTGCCGCACCCGCACCCCGGCTCGATGGAGTCGGTGATCGCGAACCTGGTGCTCAACCCGGCCAAGACGTTCGCGCTCGACGACGGCTGGAGCTACGAGCCGACCGCGGACGAGAGCTTCGCGGCGCAGGCGGCACGGGCCGGGCAGCCCGACCCGATGGCGTTCCTCTACGACCACCTCACGTCGGGCGACGGCCGGCGCTTCGCGATCATGTTCTTCACGAACTACGCCGACTACACGATGGACGCCGTGCGCGAGATGCAGCTGGACGACGCGACCGTGACCGGCCTGTCCGACGCCGGCGCGCACGTCAGCCTGATCTTCGACGCGGTGAACCCGACGTACCAGCTCGCGTACTGGGGCCGCGACCGCCGGCGCGGCGACACGATCCCGCTGCCGCACCTGGTGCACCGTCAGACGGGCCGCAACGCACGCCTGTTCGGCTTCCACGACCGGGGCGGCATCGC
Organism: Pseudomonadota bacterium; assembly: GCA_029779755.1. Taxonomy (GTDB): domain Bacteria; phylum Pseudomonadota; class Gammaproteobacteria; order Burkholderiales; family Burkholderiaceae_E; genus Quisquiliibacterium. The sequence continues at coordinate 3,937 of JAKOZZ010000045.1, read as the reverse complement.
ACCCGGCATGCGCGCGGACGTCAACGTGATCGACTTCGCCCGCCTGGGGCTGGGGGCGATGGAGCTGCGCCGCGACCTGCCCGCCGGGGGCATGCGCCTGATGCAGCCCGCCCAGGGCTACGTGGCGACGATGGTCGACGGCACCCTCACCCGCCGGCACGACCAGGACACCGGCGCGCGCCCCGGCCGCCTGCTGCGCTCGGGACGCTGACTGCGCGATCAGCCGCCGGCCAGGTGCCGGCGGAGCGCGTCGATGCCGCGCATCGTCAGCGTCAGGCGCGGCGCGTCCATCGGCAGCGCCTGCGACGACATCTTCGCGATCACGATGCCGGCGGCACGGTCGACGAACAGGTTCTGTCCGTGCACCCCCACGCAGAACAGCATCGGGCGCGGGCCGTCCAGCACGTACCACTGGTTGCGGTAGCGCATCGGCAGACCGGGGAAGTAGCCGACGAAGTCGCCCCGCGCCCAGGCCGCCGCGTCACCGCCGTCGGCCAGGTCGTCGATCCAGCGCGGTGACAGCACCTGCCGGCCGTCGCACGTGCCGCCGTCGACCAGCAGCTGGCCGACCCGCGCCAGGTCGCGCGCGGTCGCGCAGAACCCGCCGGCGGCGCGCGGCGCCCCCAGGCGGTCGACGGTGATGTAGGCGCTGCGTTCGGCGCCCATCGGACGCCACAGCAGTTCGCTGACCAGGTCGGCGTAGCGGCGTCCGCTCGCCCGCTCGATCACCCAGCCGAGCAGGTCGGTGTTGGGCGACACGTAGTGGAAGCGCTCGCCGTGACCGCCGTCGGTAGCCGTCAGGCATCCGAAGAAGCTGCGCAGGTCGCCGGGCGGCTGCCCGGGATCGGGCGGGTTCCAGCCCTGCGCCTTGCGGTATTCGATGATCGGTCCCGAGGTGGCGAGGTAGTCCTCGTCGAAGAGCACGCCGACGCGCATGTCGAGCAGCTCGCGCAGCGTGGCGCCCCGGTAGGCGGTCTGCGCGACCTCGGGGATCCAGTGCGTGACCGGCTGCGCCGGATCGAGCACGCCGCGGTCGGCGAGCTGGCCGGCGACGATCCCGAGCAGCGACTTCGACACCGACATCAGGATGTGCGGGTCGTGTGCGTCCATGCCGTTGGCATAGTGCTCGAACACCAGGCGGCCGTGACGCAGCACGACCAGCGCGTCGGTGTCGGTGGCCTGCAGGAACGCGTCGAGATCCATCGCCTGCGACGGCGCGCCGCCGGCGGCCGGTTCGGCCTCGATGCGCACCCCGGCCAGCGCCAGGGATCCGTCGGGCGCCGCGGGCAGCGCGCGCACCCCCTGCGGTGCGTTGGGGATGTCGGCCGACGGCACGATCTCGCGCACGTGGTGGAACGCCCAGCGGTTCCAGGGCGCGCGCCGCCAGTTGGCGAGCGTCACCTGGGTGTCTGCGGCCGGGGGAAAGCGCTGCATCAGCGGTGGCGGGGTCACGGGGCACAGCTCCTTCGATCGATGACGGAGAGGGGGTCCGCCGCACCGTCCCCGCCCGGAACACAGGGGCGGCCCGCGGCACGGACGTCGTCCGATTTGAACACGACCGTTCGCGCCCGGCGGTGCCGCCCGCGCGTTCGTCGGCCGGCGCGGTGCCGCGTGCGCGGGCCCGTGGGATGGTGCACGCTCCCGGACGCCCGCCCGCTCGCGCGCCGGCGCTGCGGCATGCCGGCGCCGGACCTCGCGAGCGGCCGCCCGCGCCACCCCGATTCCTGCGGACCCCGAGCCATGGCCACCGTTTCCGACGTCACCTCCATCGACTACTCCGGCGACGCCCGCGTCGATTCGCTGCTCGACCTCGGACCGGGCTGGAACTACCTGCTGCCGACGCGCAACACCCTGTACTACACGTTCGACACCAGCGCGAGCGCGTCGATCCTGCCGCCCCAGGACACCGCGTTCAACGCCAGCCAGCGCGCGGCGACCGCCGCGATCCTGACCTACGTGGCCAGCGTCACCGGCATCGGCTTCGCCGAGGTGGCCACCGGGGCGCAGGCCGATCTGCACTTCGCCGCGACGGACATCGCCGGGGCGAGCGTGGCCGGGCAGACGCAGACGTCGTGGGGGTACTCGTATTCGCTGCCGGGCGAGGTGCTGACCGCGTACAACGCCGAGGCCTACATCTTCCTCGACAACGCGAACTGGGCGTCGATCAACACCACCCTGGCGGCCGGCTCCGAAGGCTACGAGGTGCTGCTGCACGAGATCGGCCACGCCCTGGGCCTGGGGCATCCGTTCGAGGGGCCGTACGCGCTGCCCGACGCCCAGGACAACACCAACAACACGGTGATGTCGTACACGCCCGCGGGCGGCGCCAAGAGTGTGTTCCAGTCGTACGACCTGCTGACGCTGCAGTGGATCTACGGCGGCGACGGCCTGGGCGGCACCTGGGGCCTGAACTCCGCCAACGGCCCGTCGCTGACCTTCACACCGCCCCCGCCGCCGCCCCCGCCGCCGCCCCAACCCACGCCGACCGACGACTACGCCGCCACGACCGCCACCACGGGCAGCGTTGCCATCGACGGCACGCGCAGCGGCGCGATCGAACAGAGCGGCGACGCCGACTGGTTCGCGGTCAGCCTGCAGGCCGGCACGCGCTACGTGTTCGCCCTCGAAGGCTCGGCCACCGGCGCCGGCACGCTGGCCGACCCGGTGCTGCGCCTGCGCACGTCGGGCGGCGCGGCCCTGGCCAGCAACGACGATGCCGGCGGGACCGCCAACGCACGCATCGCCTACACGGCGGCGACCTCCGGCGTGCACTACCTCGAGGCGGCCAGCGCGCTGGCGGGCGGCACCGGCACCTACCGCGTGTCGGCGAGCCGCGACCTGACCAACAACGCGCCGGTGGCCGTCGACGATGCCTTCGCCACGCAGGAGGACCAGTCGGTGTCGGGCAGCGTGATCCTCAACGACAGCGAACCCGACGGGCAGCCGATCACGACGACCGTGCTGAGCGGCCCGCAGCACGGATCGCTGGCGCTGCAGACCGGCGGCCTGTTCACCTACACCCCGACGGCCAACTACCACGGCAGCGACGGCTTCACCTACCGGCTCAGTGACGGCCTGCTCTCGTCGACCGCCACCGTCAGCCTGACGATCCTGCCGGTGAACGATCCGCCGGTGGCGACCGGCACGGCCGTGATCTCGCTCAACGAGGACACGTCGCGCAGCGGCACGCTGCCGGTGGCCTCCGACGGCGACGGCGACCCGCTGGTGTACGCGAAGCTCGCCGACCCCGCGCACGGCACGGTCACGATCACGGCCGGCGGCGGGTACACGTACACCCCCTTCGCGAACTATTTCGGCAGCGACAGCTTCGGCTACCGCGTCAGCGACGGCACGGCCACGACGAGCGCGACCGTCAGCGTCAACGTGGTGGCGGTCAACGACGCGCCGGTCGCCTCCGGGCTGTCGATCACGACGTCGGAGGACACCCCGCGCAGCGGCAACCTGCCGGCGGCCTCCGATCCCGACGGCGACACGGTCACGTTCGCGAAGGCGGGCGATCCGCAGCACGGCACGGTGACGATCGCCGCGGCGGGGCAGTACACGTACACCCCGCAGAAGGACTGGTCCGGCAGCGACGCATTCACCTTCCGCGTGACCGACGGGCGCGGCGGCGCGAACACCTACACCGCCACGGTGACGGTGCAGGCGGTCGCGGACACGCTCACCGGCACGCCGTCCGCCGACACGCTCGTCGACACGTCGGGCCCCGCGCAGCTGTCCGGACTGGCCGGCGACGACCGTCTGCAGGGCGGCAGCGGCGACGACGGGCTCGACGGCGGGCCCGGCACCGACACGGCGGTGTACGCCGGCGCGGCCGGCGGCTACCGCGTCGCGCGCACCGGTGCCGGCTGGACGGTCACCGACCGCGACGGCGGCGACGGCGTCGACACCCTCACCGGCATCGAGCGGCTCGACT
>JAKOZZ010000013.1 GCA_029779755.1 Pseudomonadota bacterium | reverse complement strand
GGCGGCCTGCAGCGCCAGCCGGGCGTTCTGCTCCACGAGCAGGATGGTCGTGCCCTGCGCGGAGACCGTGCGCACCACCTCGAAGATCTTGTCGACCATGATCGGCGACAGGCCCATCGACGGTTCGTCGAGCAGCAGCAGCTTCGGCTGCGACATCAGCGCCCGCGCCATCGCGAGCATCTGCTGCTCGCCGCCCGACATCGTGCCGGCGAGCTGATCCGCGCGTTCCTTCAGGCGCGGGAACACCTCGAACATGTGCTCGATGTCGCGCTGGATGCCGGCCTTGTCGTTGCGCGTGAACGCGCCCATCAGCAGGTTCTCGGTGATCGTCATGCGCGCGAACACGCCGCGGCCTTCGGGCACCATCGCCAGGCCGCGGCCGACGAGCGCGTGCGAACCGATGCCGCGGATCGACGCGCCGCGGTAGCGCACCTCGCCCGCTGCCCAGGCCTGCATGCCGGTCACGGCCTTCAGCGTGGTCGTCTTGCCCGCACCGTTGGCGCCGATGAGCGCGACGAGTTCGCCTTCGTGCACGTCGAGGTCGACGCCCTTGACGGCCTGGATGCCGCCGTAGGCGACCTGCAGCCCGCGGATCTGCAGGATGGGCTCAGCCATGGCCGCCTCCGAGATAGGCTTCGATGACCGCCGGGTTGCGCTGCACCTCCTGCGGCACGCCCTGGGCGATCTGCCGGCCGTAGTCGAGCACGGTGACCTGGTTGCACAGGCCCATCACCAGCTTCACGTCGTGCTCGATCAGCAGGATCGTGCGCCCGTCGTCGCGGATGTGCTCCAGCAGCGCGCGCAGGCCGAGCTTCTCGGTCGCGTTCATGCCGGCGGCCGGTTCGTCGAGCGCCAGCAGCTTGGGCTCGGTGGCCAGCGCGCGGGCGATCTCGAGCCGGCGCTGGTCGCCGTAGGACAGGGTGCGCGCGGGGAAGTCCGCGTAGCGTGCGATGCCCACGTAGTCGAGCAGCTCGGCGGCGCGGCGCCGGATCGCGGCCTCCTCGTCGCGCTCGAAGCGGGTCTTGAACACCGCGCCCCAGACACCGCTGCGCGTGCGCACGTGGCGGCCGACCATCACGTTCTCGAGGGCCGTCATCTCCCCGAACAGGCGGATGTTCTGGAACGTGCGGGCGATGCCCGCCTCGGCGACCTTGTGGACCGCGGTGGGCTCATAGGGGCGCCCGTCGAGCATGAAGCTGCCGCTGTCGGGCGTGTACAGGCCGGTGATCACGTTGAAGAACGTCGTCTTGCCGGCGCCGTTGGGGCCGATCAGGCCGTAGATCTGGCCGCGGCCGATCTCCAGGCCGACGTCGGACAGCGCCTGCAGCCCGCCGAAGCGCTTGTTGACCCCCTTGACCGAAAGGATCGCGTCGCCGCTCACGCGCCACCTCCCGGGGCCCTGGCCGCGCGCGACGGCGTGTCGCCGTGCCGGGGCGCAGGCCACAGGCCGGACGGCCGGTACAGCATGATCACGACCATCGCCAGGCCGAAGAGCAGCATGCGCAGCGCCTCGGGCGCGATCAGCTCGGTGCCGAACAGCGCCTCCTGCACGGGCTTGGCGATGAAGCGCAGCGACTCGGGGATCGCGTACAGCAGGATTGCGCCGAGGATCACGCCCGGCACGTGGCCCATGCCGCCGAGCACGACCATCGCCACGATGACGATCGACTCCATCAGCACGAAGCTCTCCGGCGACACGAAGCCCTGGAACGACGCGAACATGGCGCCCGACACGCCGCCGAACGACGCGCCCATCGCGAAGGCCAGCAGCTTGACGTTGCGGGTGTTGATGCCCATCGCCTTGGCCGCGATCTCGTCCTCGCGGATGGCGACCCACGCACGGCCGATGCGGGAGTCCTGCAGGCGTACGCAGACGACGACCACGGCGATCGTCAGCACCAGGAACAGGTAGTAGTAGAAGTGGACGGCGCCGACCTCGTAGTCGCCGAACGCGATCGTCTGCGACAGGTCGAAGCCGGCGATGCGCACCGGGTCGATGTTGCTGATGCCCTGCGGCCCGTTGGTGATGTTCAGCGGGGCGTTCAGGTTGTTCATGAAGATGCGCACGATCTCGCCGAAGCCGAGCGTGACGATCGCCAGGTAATCGCCGCGCAGCCGCAGCGTGGGCGCGCCGAGCAGCGCGCCGAACGCCGCGGCCAGCGCGGCCGCGAGCGGGATCACGAGCCAGATCGGCAGGTGCAGCCCGTCGGGGAACAGCGCCGCGATCCACTCGAAGTTCTCCATGAGGTGCGGCGACGACAGCAGCGCGTACAGGTACGCGCCGACCGCATAGAACGCGACGTAGCCGAGGTCGAGCAGGCCCGCGTAGCCGACGACGATGTTCAGCCCGAGCGCCAGCATGATGTAGAGCAGCGCGAAGTCGAGCATGCGCACCCAGGCGTTTCCGGCCAGGCCGACGACGAGCGGCAGCACCGCCAGCACGATGCCGAGGCCGATCGCGCTCGCATAGGCGGCCCGGGGGTTGGAGGAGAGCTGCGGGAAGAGTGTCTTCATCGCCTGCCCTCCGCCGTCAGGCCCGGTCGGCCACGCGTTCGCCCATGATGCCGGACGGGCGGAACACCAGCACGACGATCAGCACCACGAACGCGAAGATGTCCTGGTAGTGACTGCCCAGGAAGCCGCCGGTGAGGTCGCCGATGTAGCCGGCGCCCAGGCTCTCGATGATGCCCAGCAGCAGGCCGCCCAGCACCGCGCCGGCCAGGTTGCCGATGCCCCCCAGCACGGCGGCCGTGAACGCCTTCAGTCCCGGGATGAATCCCATCGAGAACTGGGCGATGTTGTAGTTCATCGCGACCAGCACGCCCGCGACGGCGGCGAGCGCTGCGCCGATCGCGAAGGTGGCGGCGATCACCTGGTTGGCATTGACGCCCATCAGGCCGGCGATGCGGGGATTCTCGGCGGTGGCGCGCATCGCCCGTCCCAGCTTCGTCCGGTTCACCAGCAGCATCAGCCCGACCATCATCACGGCGGCGACCACCAGGATCAGGATCTGCTTGGGCGCGAGGATGGCGCCGAAGATGTGCACCGGATCGGTCGGCAGCAGGTCCGGAAACACGATCGGATTGGGCTTCCAGAGGATCATCGCGACGGTCTGGATCACGATCGACACGCCGATCGCGGTGATCAGCGGCGCCAGGCGCGGCGCGTTGCGCAGCGGCCGGTAGGCGACGCGCTCGATGAACAGCGACAGCAGCACGCAGACCGGGATCGCGGCCGCCAGCGCCGCCAGCAGCAGCATCGGGCCCGGCAGGCCCGAACCGGCCAGCAGCGTGACCACGGTCACCCCGACCATCGCCCCGATCATCAACACGTCACCATGCGCGAAATTGATGAGCTGCAGGATCCCGTACACCATCGTGTAGCCCAGCGCCACCAGGGCATAGACGCTGCCCAGGACCAGGCCGTTCAGGATCTGCTGCAGCAGGATCTCGAGGTTGATCACCGCGTCCCCGCTCCGGGCAAAAAGTGCGCCGGATTGTACGCGTGAACCTTCGGCGGCAGAAAAAAAGAGCCCCGCCGAAGCGGGGCAAACCAGCCAGGGAGGAAAAAACCGTTGCTCGGCTGGAGGAGGAGCGATCACGGGCCGGACCGTGCATGCAGCGCACGTTCTGCCGTCCCCGTCGATATCGGCGGGCGGCGCCGGTTCTTCGGGGATTGCGGACCGGCGGTCGTGCACCGGGGACGGATGGGGGATGGCGGGGCGCACCGGGCGCAGGGGCAAAGAAAAAGGGCGCCGAAGCGCCCTTGCGTGATCGCGGGGCGTCGCCCCGCAACTGGCCGCGAACGGCCGGGATCACTTCACGGTCATGATCCACTTGACCAGCGTGGCGGCCTCGGCGTCGGTCACCTGGGGATTGGCGGGCATCGGGATCTGGCCCCACACGCCCACGCCGCCGGCACGCACCTTGGTCGCCAGCTTGTCGGGCGCCGCCTTGTCGTTCGCGTACTTGGCGGCGATGTCCTTGAACGACGGGCCGACCAGCTTCTTGTCGGTGGCGTGGCAGGCCATGCAGTTCTTCGCCTTGGCGAGGTCGGCGCTGGCGAAGGCCGAGCCGGCACCCAGGGCGAGGGCCGAAGCCACGATCACGGACGAAACACGCTGCAGATTCATTCGGAACTCCTTGGAATTGGGATGGGGTGGTCGCTTGTGAGCCCGTCTCACCCACCGGGACTCCCTTCGACTCGGGCGCCCGGAGATGTTAACGCATGCGGAGGCACTGCCGTTGACGCGGCCGGGAGCACCGTCCGGCCGCCGTGCGCTTGGCGGCCCGACGGGATGCTCCTATCGTCGGGCTTCCGACGCCAACGCCACCCGCATCCGACCCATGATCCTGATCTGCCTGGGGATCGCCTTGATCGCGCTCAAGTATCTGGAGATCGGCATGTTCGCCGGGCTCTCCTGGTGGTGGACGCTGTCGCCCTTCGTGGCCGCGCTGATCTGGTTCGAGTTCCTGGAGAAGCTCTTCGGGCTCGACCGGCGCAACGTCGAGCACAAGGAGTGGGAGAAGCGTCGCAAGGAGCGGGTCGCCGAGCAGTTCGCCATCGACCCGCGCACCGGGCGGCCGGTCAAGCCGCGCCGGTAGGCGGCCGCCCCGCCTGGGGCGGCACGCGTCTCAGTCGTCGCTGGCGTCGAGCACCGCGCCCTTGCTGGCGCTGCTGCTCAGCCGCCGGAACTTGGCCAGCACGCCGCGGGTGTAGCGCGGCGCCGGCGCCTGCCACTGCGCCTTGCGCTGCGCCAGCTCGGCGTCCGGCACGTTCAGGTTCAGCAGCAGCTGGTGCGCATCGATCGTGACGCTGTCGCCTTCCCGGATGAGGCCGATCGGGCCGCCCACCGCTGCCTCGGGGGCCACGTGTCCGACGACCATGCCCCAGGTGCCCCCGGAGAAGCGTCCGTCCGTGATGAGACCGACCGATTCGCCGAGCCCCGCGCCGATCAGCGCCGACGTGGGGGCCAGCATCTCGGGCATCCCCGGCGCACCCTTCGGGCCGAGGTAGCGCAGCACCATCACGTCGCCCGCCTTGATGCGGCCGTCGAGGATCGCCTGCAGCGCGGACTGCTCGTCGTCGAAGACCCGCGCTGGCCCGGTGATCACGGGGTTCTTCAGCCCGGTGATCTTGGCCACGCAGCCTTCCGGCGAGAGGTTGCCCTTGAGGATCGCGAGATGGCCCTGCGCGTACATGGGCTTGTCGAACGGCCGGATCACGTCCTGGTCGGCGCGCGGTGCGTCCGGCACGTCGGCCAGTTCCTCGGCCATCGTGCGCCCGGTGATCGTCATGCAGTCGCCGTGCAGCAGGCCGGCCTTCAGCAGCATCTTGAGCACCTGCGGGATGCCGCCTGCCTGGTGCAGGTCGGTCGCCAGGTAGCGGCCCGAAGGCTTCAGGTCGCACAGCACGGGCACGCGCGTGCGCACGCGCTCGAAGTCGTCGATCGTCCACTCGACCCCGGCCGAATGCGCGATCGCCAGGAAGTGCAGCACCGCATTGGTGGAGCCGCCGGTGGCCATGATGAGGGCGACGGCGTTCTCGATCGACTTGCGGGTGACGATGTCGCGCGGCTTCAGGTCCTTTTTGACGGCCTCGAGCAGCACCTTCGCCGACGCGCCGGCCGAGGCGTGCTTCTCGCCGTCCGGATTGGCCATCGTCGACGAACCCAGCAGGCTCATCCCCAGCGCCTCGAACGCCGACGACATCGTGTTGGCGGTGTACATGCCGCCGCAGGAGCCCGTACCGGGGATCGCATGGCGTTCGATGCCTTCGAAGTCCTCCTGGCTCATGCGCCCGTGCGAGAACTCGCCGACGGCCTCGAACACCGACACGATGTTCAGGTCCTGTCCCTTCCAGCTGCCGGGCTTGATCGTGCCGCCGTACACATAGATTGCGGGCACGTTGGCGCGCAGGATGCCCATCATGCCGCCGGGCATGTTCTTGTCGCAGCCGCCGATCACGAGGACGCCGTCCATCCACTGGCCCTGCACGGCGGTCTCGATGCAGTCGGCGATCACCTCGCGCGACACCAGCGAGTACTTCATCCCCTCGGTGCCCATCGACATGCCGTCCGAGATCGTCGGCGTGCCGAACACCTGCGGATTGCCGCCGTGCGCCTTGATCGCGGCGATGGCCTCGTCGGCCAGCACCTGCAGGCCGGAATTGCAGGGGGTGATCGTGCTGTGGCCGTTGGCGACGCCGATCATCGGCTTGTCGAAGTCGCTCTTCACGTACCCCATCGCGTAGTACATCGAGCGGTTCGGGGCGCGGGCGACCCCTTCGGTGATGTTGCGGCTGCGGCGGTTCGAGCTCATCGCGGGACTCCGGTGCGGTGGGTGAATGGACGAGGGCGCAGCTTACGCAATCGGACGGTGCAACTGAAGCCCGTCCTGCGGCGATCCGGCCGCGGCGCCCGGTGCGCAACGTGCAAGAATGGCGGACTTCGGAAAGACCATGCTCACTCATCCGCAATTCGATCCGGTCGCACTGCAGATCGGTCCGCTGGCACTGCGCTGGTACGGGCTGATGTACCTGGCGGCGTTCACCCTGTTCTTCCTGCTGGGGCGCTGGCGCCTGTCGCAGCCGCGCTTCGCGCAGGCGTCGGGGCTGAGCGTGCGCGACCTGGAGGACGTGCTGTTCCATGGCGCGCTGGGCGTGGTGCTGGGCGGGCGCCTGGGCTACGTGCTGTTCTACAAGCCCGCGTACTACCTGGCGCATCCGCTGGAGATCCTCGCCGTCTGGCAGGGGGGCATGGCCTTCCACGGCGGCCTGATCGGCGTGATCGTCGCGGTCGCATGGTTCTGCCGGCGGCGCGGGCTCGACTTCTGGCGGGTGATCGATCTGGTCGCCCCGCTCGTGCCGTTGGGGTTGGCGGCCGGCCGCCTGGGCAACTTCATCAACGGCGAGCTGTGGGGGCGGGCCACCGACCTGTCCTGGGGCATGGTCTTCCCGCAGGCGGGCGACGGCGTGCCCCGTCATCCGTCGCAGCTGTACCAGTTCGCCGGCGAGGGCGTGCTGCTCTTCGTGGTGCTGTGGTGGTACTCGAGCCGTCCGCGCGCGCGCGGCGCCGTGTCGGGGCTGTTCCTGGCCGGATATGCGGTCGCACGCTTCGCCGCCGAGTTCGCCCGCGAGCCCGATGCCTTTCTCGGCGTGCTGTGGTTCGGCCTGTCGATGGGGCAGCTGCTGTGCCTGCCGATGTTCGCGGCCGGTCTGTTCCTGATGCTGCGCCGCCAGGAGGGCTGATGTTCGAGAAGCTCCAGAAGGCGCGCCAGCAGGCGCGCGAGCGCGGCGAACTGCGCCGCCTGCTGGACGACTGCCGCAAGCTGCTCACCGAGCGGGGCGAATCCAACAGCGTCGCGATCGCCACCCGGGTCATCGAGCGCTATCGCGCACTGCCCGCCGACGCCGTGCATGCGCTGTTCACGGTGCTCGCCGCCGAGTTCGATCCCGATCCGGGCGAGCTGCTGATGCTCGCCGAGCAGTATGCCGTCAGCCGTACGCCCGAGCACCTGATCCGGTTGTCGCGTGCCGCCGAGCCCCGCCGCCAGGAGCTGCTGCGCCGGCTCAACCGCGCGCCGCAGGGCACCGCGACCATCGTCGCGATGCGGGCGCAGCTGCTGGCCCGGCTGCGCACCGACCGCACGCTCGCCGCGGTCGACGCCGACTTCGAGCACCTGCTGTCGTCGTGGTTCAACCCGGGCTTCCTGAACCTGGTGCGCGTGGACTGGAATTCACCCGCGCACCTGCTCGAGCAGATCATCCGCCACGAAGCGGTGCACGCGATCGACGGCTGGGACGATCTGCGCCGGCGCCTCGAGCCCGACCGGCGCTGCTTCGCGTTCTTCCACCCGGCGCTCCCCGACGAACCGCTGATCTTCGTCGAAGTGGCACTGCTGCCCGACATGCCGGACGCGATCGGGCCGCTGCTCGCGCGCGACGGCGCCGGCGCCACGCCGCCGGGCCGGTTCAAGGTGGCGGCCTTCTACTCGATCTCCAACTGCCAGCCCGGACTGCGCGGCATCAACCTGGGCAACTTCCTGATCAAGCGGGTCGCCGAGCGGATCCGCGAAGAGCTTCCCAGCGTGCGCACCTTCTGCACCCTGTCGCCGATCCCGTCCTTCGCGCAGTGGCTCGCGGGTGTCGATGCGATCGCGTCGCCGCGGCTCAAGCCGGCGACGCTGCGCGCGCTCGACGAGGCGCTCGCGCGCTGGCGTGCGCGGGGCACCGGGCCGCGGGGTACCGGTCCGCGGGACGCCGTGGCACCGGACGCGGGCGACCCGGCGTCCGCGGTGGTCAGCGACGAGGACCGCGATCTGCGCGCGCTGTGCGCGTTCTACCTGCTGCACACGTCGCCGTCGGAGGCGCCGTCCGACCCCGTCGCGCGCTTCCATCTGAACAACGGCGCCCGCCTCGAGCGGATCAACCTGCGCGCGGACCTCTCGCGCAAGGGGCTGCGCGACTCCCACGGACTGATGGTCAACTATCTGTACGATCTGGACGAGATCGAGTCCAATCACGAGCGCTTCATCGACGGCGAGGTGACCGCCTCGCGCGTCGTGCGCGCGTCGATGTGAGCCGGGCCGGCATCCGATCCGAGGCCGCAACCGATGTCCCGAAGACACACAAGGAGACCGCAATGAACCGCAGGAGGTTCTCGTCGTATCTGGCCGTCGCGGCCGCGTTGTCCGTGACGGCTCCGCAGGCCGGCGCACAGGCGTGGCCGTCCAAGCCGATCCGCTTCGTCGTGCCCTTCGCGGCCGGCGGTGGCACCGACGCGTTCGCGCGTCCGCTGGCCAAGGTGTTGTCGGGGCAGCTCGGACAGCAGGTCGTCATCGACAACCGGGGCGGCGCGGGCGGAACGCTCGGCGCCGAGATCGCAGCCAAGTCGCCGGGCGACGGCTATACGTTCCTGGTGGGGGCCGTGCACCACACGATCGCCGTCACGATGTACCCGAAGCTGGGCTACGACCTGCAGAAGGACCTCGTGCCGGTGACGGTGCTGTCGTACGTGCCGAACGTGGTCGTGGTCAATCCGCGCAAGGTGCCGGTCAAGACCTTCGCCGAGTTCCAGGCGCACGTGAAGGCGAATCCCGGCAAGCTCAACTTCGGTTCGGCCGGCAACGGCACCACGCACCAGCTCGCCGTCGAGCTGTGGAAGACGCAGGCGCGCGTGTTCGCCACGCACATCCCCTACCGGGGCGCGGGGCCGGCGATGGCCGACCTGCTGGCCGGCCAGGTCGACTTCATGTTCGACGGCATGGGCACGGCGATGCCGCAGATCAAGACGGGCCGGATCGTGCCGCTCGCGGTGACCAGTGCCGAGCGCTCGTTCGCGCTGCCCGACGTGCCCACCCTGGGCGAGGTCGGGGTCAAGGGCTACGAGGCCCGCACCTGGTACGCGCTGTGGGCGCCGGCCGGCACCCCGCGCGACATCGTGGTGCGCATGCAGCAGGAGGTCGGGCGTGCACTGGGCACGCCCGAGCTGAAGGAGGTGTGGCGCAATCTCGGCGCCGAGGCGGGCGGCCAGTCGCCCGAGGAGATGGCGCGGTTCGTGGACGGGGAGATCGTCAAGTGGGGGCAGGTGGTGAAGGCTTCGGGGGCGAAGCTGGACTGATCATGAACGCGAATCTCTACGCACTCCTCGAAGCCGGATTCCCGGCAGACCGCAGCGCCTGCGCCCTCGAGACCATCGACGCGCAGGGGCGCCCGCTGTACTACAGCTGGGACGACATCGACCGCGCCAGCGCGCGCATCGCGAACCTGCTGGCCTCGCTGAAGCTGCCGGCCGGTGCGCGGGTGGCGGTGCAGGTCGAGAAGTCGCCCGAAGCGCTGCTGCTGTATCTCGCGACGCTGCGCGCCGGCTTCGTGTACCTGCCGCTCAACACCGCCTACCAGGCGGCGGAGATCGACTACTTCGTGGGCAATGCCGAGCCTGCGCTCGTCGTCTGCGCACCCGGCAGCGCCGAATGGATCACGCCGATCGCGAAGCAGCATCGGGTGAAGCACGTGCTGACGCTGGGCGACGACCGCACCGGCAGCCTGCTCGACGCCGCGGCTCGCCAGCCGGACCGATTCCGGACGGTGCGCCGCGCGCCGGACGACATGGCGGCCATCCTGTACACGTCGGGCACGACCGGCCGCAGCAAGGGGGCGATGCTGTCGCACGACAACCTCGCGTCCAATGCGCAGGTGCTCAAGCACTACTGGCGCTGGCGACGCGGCGACGTGCTGCTGCACGCGCTGCCGATCTTCCACGTGCACGGCCTGTTCGTCGCCAGTCACGGCGCGCTGCTGGCCGGCTGCAAGATGATCTGGATGGCGAAGTTCGATCCGCGCGAGGTCGTGCGCCAGCTGCCGCGTGCCACGGTGTTCATGGGCGTGCCGACGATGTACGTGCGCCTGCTCGACGAGCCGGCCTTCGACGCGCAGGCCTGCCGCACGATGCGCCTGTTCATCTCGGGGTCGGCCCCCCTGCTGCCCGACACCTTCCGGCAGTTCGAGCAGCGCACCGGCACGCGCATCCTCGAGCGCTACGGCATGAGCGAGACCGTGATGCTCACCTCGAATCCCTACGACGGAAACCGGGTCGCCGGTACGGTCGGGCTGCCGCTGCCGGGCGTGGAGGTGCGGGTCGTCGACGAGCACGGCCGCCCGTGCGCGGAGGGCGAGATCGGTGCGATCCAGGTGCGCGGGCCCAACGTGTTCTCGGGGTACTGGCGCATGCCGGAGAAGACCCGCGAGGAGTTCACCGAGGACCGGTTCTTCCGCACCGGCGACATGGGCAAGTGGGACGCGAACGGCTATCTGTCGATCGTCGGCCGCGGCAAGGACCTGATCATCACCGGCGGCTACAACGTGTATCCGAAGGAGATCGAGTCCTACCTCGACGAACTGCCGGGCGTGTTCGAGTCGGCCGTGATCGGCGTGCCGCACCGCGACTTCGGCGAGGCGGTGACGGCCGTGGTCGTGCCCAAGCCGGGCGCGACCCTCGACGAGGCGCAGCTGATCGCCGCACTGAAGGGCCGCATCGCCAACTTCAAGGTGCCCAAGCGGGTGCACGTGGTGCCTGAGCTGCCGCGCAACCAGATGGGCAAGGTGCAGAAGAACCTGCTGCGCGAACGCTTCGGCGGCTGAACCGGTCAGGCGGTGGGTGCGCGCGCGATCGTGTCGCGCACCGCCTCGACGATCGTCGGCAGCAGCGGGTCGGGCAGGTCGTGCCCCATGCCGTCGACGATGCGCAGTTCGGCGCCCGGGATCTTGCGCGCCAGGTCGTGCGCGGCCGCCACGGGCACGAGCGGATCGGCCCGGCCGTGCAGGATCGTCGTCGGCGCCGTGATGTCGCGCAGCAGACGGCTGCGATCACCGCTGGCGGCGATCGCGGCGAGCTGTCGCACGAATCCCAGCGGATGGACCGCGCGGCGGATGCCGACGGCGATGTGTGCACGCAGCTGCGGCTCCGGGGTCGGGTATCCGGGGCTTCCGATCGCGCGGTACACCTGCACGAAATGGTCGACCAGCGCGTCGTGATCGTGCGGGTCGCGCGGCCGTGACAGCAGCGCGCGGCGCGCGCGGGCCGTCGGGCCCGGCAGGTAGCGCGCGCCGCTCGACGACATCACGCAGGTGAAGCTGGCCACGCGGTCGCCGTGACGGGCGGCCAGCAGCTGGCCGATCATGCCGCCCATCGACACGCCGAGCACGTGGGCGCGTGCGACCCCCAGCGCGTCCAGCAGGCCGACGGTGTCCGCGGCCATGTCGTCGAGCGTGTAGGTGGCGTGCACCGGCAGGCCGATCGCCTGGCGCAGCGCCATGGCCACGAGGTTCGGCCGTCCCCACTCGGCGCGGCGGGTCGACAGGCCGACGTCGCGGTTGTCGAAGCGGATCACCGCGTGTCCGAGCGCGTTCAGGCCCTCGACCAGCGGTGCCGGCCATGCCGTCAGCTGCATGCCCAGGCCCATGATCAGCAGGATCGGCAGCGGGTCGCCCGGCAGGATCGGCGACGCCCCGCTCGGCGCGACCGGCACCGGGCCGCTGCTGCCCGCCCGATCGTGCGCCGCGGGCGCCGCGAGGATCTCGGCTTCGAGTTCGATTCCGTTGCAGCGGTACAGCGGCATCAGCGGGCGCTCCGTGTGCGACGGGCGACGGCCGCGGCCCGTCGGCCCAGTGCGGTGAGTTCCGCCTCGGCGGCGGCGATCGCGTCGGCAACCGCCTGCAGGTCGGGGACCGCGTGGCGGCACGCGACCAGGCCGAAGAACAGGTCGTCGACGTAGCTCTCGACCGTGATGTTCAGCGCGAGCCCGTGCGTGACGATCGACGCCGGGTAGTAGCTGAGCATGCGCGCGCCCGCCAGGTACAGCGGCACGCGCGGCCCGGGCACGTTCGAGATCACCAGGTTGGCCAGCGGCGGGAGACGGTCGGCGAGGCGGGCGCGGCCGACCAGCGTGGCCATCGGCGGCAGCAGCCAGGGCATGCCGACGCTGGGGAAATCGGCGGGGATCACGTCTCGGAAGCGGCCGACGCCGCGCTTCACCGATGCGCTCGCGGACCGGATCGCCGCGTACCGTTCGATCGGATCGGCGATGTCGGTGGCCAGCGGCATCCGCACCATCGTCGCCTGGGTGTTCTGCGCGGTGTCGCCGGCCGGGCGCAGGGACACCGGCACGGCGGCGAACAGGGTGGTCGCGGGCAGGGCGTTGCGCGCGGCGAGATGGTCGCGCAGCGCGCCGCTGCACAGCATCAGCACCACGTCGTTCACGGTGCCGCCCAGGTGCTCGGTGATCGCATGGACGCGCCGCAAGGGCACACGCACCCCCGCGAAGGCGCGTGCGCGCCCGATCGTGACGTTGAGCGGGGTGCGCGGGGCGAACAGCGGGGTGTCGCGTGTCCCGGTGGCGGCGGGCGCGCCGTGCGCGGGCGGCGCGGACGAGAAGCGCGCCCGCAGGCGCGCCGCGACCGATTCGGCGGCGAACCGGGCACCGGTCTTCGCCAGCGCGGGCAGCAGCGCGAACACCCGCCGCGTCTCGTGCAGCTGGTGCGCGGCGACGGCGCGCATCAGGGGGCCCGGGCCCGGGACGTGGTCCGGACCGGGCGGCGGCGGCGCGACCGCACGCGGCGTGGCATGCACGTCGAGGAAGGCCTGCACCATCGCGACGGCGGCCTGGCCGTCGAGCGCCGCGTGATGCACCTTGCCGTAGAAGCCGATGCAGCCCGGCAGGTCGAGCCCCTGGAGGACGTGGAACTGCCACAGCGGCCGGTCGCGGTCCATGGGCTCGGCGTGCAGCCGGGCGACGCAGTCCTGGAGCGCAGCGGCATCGCCCGGTGCAGGCAGCCGGATCTCCCGGACGTGGTAGGCGAGGTCGACGCGGTCGGCGTCGATCCAGGCCGGGTTGCTCAGCCGCAGCGGCATCGGCGCGAGCCGGCGGGTGAACACCGGCGACAGGTGCAGCCGCTCGGCGAGGTGGTGCCGCAGCCGCGTGGCGAAGTCGCCCGAGAACCGCCTGGGCAGGCGGTACACGTGCATCGATCCGACGTGCATCGGCATCGTGCGGGTCTCGAGATGCAGGAAGAGTCCGTCGATTCCGCCCAGGGGGGTGATCATGCGCAAGCGCTCCCGTCCGCAGGGGCCGCCGCGTGCGCAGCAGGACGCGCCGTGCGTCGATGCCGCGTCAGGCGTGCAGGCCGTGCCACAGCATATAGCCGGCGAGGCTGTACAGCAGGATCGCGAAGATGCGGCGCAGCGTCGCGGTGGGCAGCGCGTGCGCCGAGCGCACGCCGAACTGCGCGGTGACCATGCTCGTGGCCGAGATCACCAGCAGGGCGGGCAGATGGACGTAGCCGGCCATGCCCGGCCCCAGGTCCAGGTGCCAGCCCGAGTACATGTAGCCGAGCGCGCCCGCCAGTGCGATCGGAAAGCCGCAGGCCGCACTCGTGGCCACGGTCTGCTGCATGGTCAGGCCGCGCGAGGACAGGACCGGGACCGTGAGGAACCCGCCGCCGGCGCCGACGAGCGCCGAGATCGCGCCGATGAGTCCGCCCATGCCGATCATCGCCGGCGCGCCGGGCAGGCGCTCGGCCTCTTCGACCGGTGCCGACGCAGAGGTCGCGCCGCCGGAGGCCGGCGCACGCCGCGCGCGCAGCATCTGCGTGGCCATCAGCGAGACGAATCCGGCGAAGACCAGTGCCAGCATCGGCCCGGCGAGCAGACCGGCGATCTGCGCGCCGGCCGCCGAGCCGGCAACAATGCCCGGTGCGAGCCGGCGCACCGCGTCCCAGCGCACGGCGCCCCGGCGGTGGTGACCGCGCACGCTCGACAGCGACGTGAACAGGATGGTGGTCAGCGAGGTCGCGATCGCCACCTTCACCACGTGCGTGGCGGGCACGCCCTGAAGCGGGAGGAGCATGGACAGGAACGGCACCAGCAGCATGCCGCCGCCGATGCCCAGCAGGCCGGCGGCGAAGCCGGTGGCGGCCCCCACGGGCACGAGCCACAGCAGCGAGAGGGCCTCCACCGATCAGGTGTCCCGTGCGAGCCGGTCGACGATGAAGTGCCAGTGCCGCGGCTCGACCGGCGTGATCGACAGCCGGTTGCCCTTGCGCAGCACGAGCAGTCCGTCGAGCTCGGCGTGCGCGCGCAGCCGGGCCAGGTCGATCAGCGGGATGCGGCGCAGGGCCTGCACGTCCCGCAGCAGCCAGCGCGGCGCATCCGCGCGCGACGCGGCGTCGAAGTACTTCGACGCGGGGTCGAACTGCGTCGGGTCGGGGCGGGGCTCGGAGACGATCCGTGCAATGCCGGCGATGCCGGGTTGCGGGCAGCTCGAGTGGTAGAACAGCACGCCGTCGCCGATCCGCATGGCGTCGCGGATGAAGTTGCGTGCCTGGTAGTTGCGCACGCCCGTCCAGGCGACGGTGCGGTCAGGTGCGGCGAGGGCGTCGTCGATCGAGCACTCGTCCGGTTCCGACTTCATCAGCCAGAACCCGGTCCGGTCGGGCATCAGAGCGGTTCCGGCCATGAGGATTGAATTCGAGGCCCCGCCTGTGCCGATAGGCCGGCATCCTGAACCGTGTGGTCCAGAGTGGCCGCAGCAGGCGTCACATCAGGTTCATCCGACGAGGGACGATCACAACAGCGACGCACGTTTGCCGCGACACGGATGCTCAAAGCATTGGTTCAAGGAATTTATGACCTTGTCGAACACCGCAGGGCACCCGGATTGTACCGCGGGATCCGGCCTCGCGCGGCCGGCCGCGGGCGCCGTCAGAACAGCTGCTCCTGCCGCTTGATCTCTTCGTCGAGCTCTTCGCTCATCTTGCGGATGCGCCGAAGCATCTCGGTCGACGGCACGGTGCCGTTGGCCTTGGAGGCGCCGAGCAGCTCGTTGGCCAGCTGCAGCGCCGCCATCACGGCGATGCGCTCGAGGCCGCCGATGCGCCCGGCGTCCCGGATGGAGCGCATCTTCTCGTCCACGATGGTGACGGCCTCCAGCAGCTGGGCCTTCTCCTCGGGACCGACGGCCAGCTTGTAGTCGCGATCGAGGATCCGAACGTCGATCTGTTCCATCGATTCAATCATCCGATTCGGCGGTTGCGGGCAGGCGCGCCAAGGCGGTCTCGACGCGGGTGCGGGCGTCGGACATGCGCTGTTCGAGTTCGGCGTGGCGACGGTCGGCGTCGGCAAGCGCCGCCCGCAGGCGTGCGTTTTCTTCGGCAAGGCGGCGGGAGATGCCGCTCATGTGCGCGATCTGTTCGGCGAGTCGGTCGAGATCCTGGTGCATTGGACGATGTTAGGGACCGCTCGATGCAGGGTCAAGTTGACAAGGCGGCATTTTCCCGGTTTGGGGTAGCATCGCGGCGTGAAGAAATTCGCATCTCTCGCGCTCGTCCTGATCCTGCTTGCGGTGACCTTGGCGGTGCGTGCGCAGCCCGTCCGCGTGGACGCCGTCGAGGTCGAACTCGTCGCCGACCGGACCGCGGCGCAGCCGGGCCAGCCGCTGATGCTGGGGCTGCGCATCCGTCACGATCCCAAGTGGCACACCTACTGGCGCAACCCGGG
>JAKOZZ010000011.1 GCA_029779755.1 Pseudomonadota bacterium | reverse complement strand
GCCGAGGCCAAGGCCGCCGAGCACTACGACCTGTACGTGCGGGCGGTGGCCGACATGGAGAACGTCCGGCGCCGGGCGCAGGAAGACGTGTCCAAGGCGCACAAGTACGCGATCGAATCGTTCGCGGAGAGCCTGCTGCCGGTGCGCGACAGCCTGGAGCTGGCGCTGAAGACCGAGAACGTCAGCCTGGAGAGCATGCGCGAAGGGGTGGAGGCCACCCTGCGCCTGTTCGCGTCGGTGTTCGAGAAGAACAAGCTGATCGTCATCGATCCGGCCGGGCAGAAGTTCGACCCGAACCTGCACCAGGCCATCTCGATGGTGCCGGGCAGCGCCGCGAATCCGCCGGTGGCCGCCAATCACGTCGTCACCGTGCTGCAGAAGGGCTACCTGATCAACGATCGCGTGCTGCGGCCCGCGCTGGTCACCGTCGCCCAGGCTTGAAATCCGGCCGACGAATTCCATTTTCAGAACATTGCAACCGAATCCGAACGAGGAACCACGAACCATGGGCAAGATCATCGGCATCGACCTGGGCACCACCAACTCCTGCGTCGCAGTGATGGAGGGCGGGCAGCCCAAGGTGATCGAGAACTCCGAAGGCGCCCGCACCACGCCGTCGATCATCGCGTACATGGAAGACGGCGAGATCCTGGTGGGCGCGCCGGCCAAGCGCCAGGCCGTCACGAATCCGCGCAACACGCTGTACGCGGTCAAACGCCTGATCGGCCGCAAGTTCGCCGAGAAGGAGGTGCAGAAGGACATCGACCTGATGCCCTACACGATCGCCAAGGCCGACAACGGCGACGCCTGGGTGAGCGTGCGCGACAAGAAGCTCGCGCCGCCGCAGGTGTCGGCCGAGGTGCTGCGCAAGATGAAGAAGACCGCCGAGGACTACCTGGGCGAGGAAGTGACCGAGGCCGTGATCACCGTGCCCGCGTACTTCAACGACAGCCAGCGTCAGGCCACCAAGGACGCCGGCCGCATCGCGGGCCTGGAGGTCAAGCGCATCATCAACGAGCCGACCGCGGCGGCGCTCGCCTTCGGTCTGGACAAGGCCGCCGGCAAGGACCGCAAGATCGCCGTCTATGACCTGGGCGGCGGCACGTTCGACGTGTCGATCATCGAGATCGCCGACGTCGACGGCGAGAAGCAGTTCGAGGTGCTGTCGACCAACGGCGACACGTTCCTCGGCGGCGAGGACTTCGACCAGCGCATCATCGACTACATCATCGCCGAGTTCAAGAAGGAGCAGGGCGTCGACCTGTCGAAGGACGTGCTCGCGCTGCAGCGCCTGAAGGAAGCGGCCGAGAAGGCCAAGATCGAGCTGTCGTCCTCGACGCAGACCGACCTGAACCTGCCGTACATCACGGCCGATGCGTCGGGTCCCAAGCACCTGAACATGAAGATCACGCGCGCCAAGCTCGAGTCGCTGGTCGACGAGCTGATCGAGCGCACGATCGAGCCGTGCCGCCTGGCGCTGAAGGACGCCGGCGTCAAGGCCTCCGAGATCGACGACGTGATCCTGGTCGGCGGCATGTCCCGCATGCCGAAGGTGCAGGCGAAGGTGCAGGAGTTCTTCGGCAAGGAGCCGCGCAAGGACGTCAACCCCGACGAGGCGGTGGCGGTGGGCGCCGCGGTGCAGGGCTCGGTGCTGTCGGGCGAGCGCAAGGACGTGCTGCTGCTCGACGTCACGCCGCTGTCGCTGGGCATCGAGACGCTGGGGGGCGTGATGACGGCGATGATCAAGCGCAACACCACGATCCCGACCAAGCACGCGCAGGTGTTTTCGACCGCCGACGACAACCAGCCGGCGGTGACGATCAAGGTGTTCCAGGGTGAGCGCGAGATGGCGGCCGGCAACAAGCTGCTGGGCGAGTTCAACCTCGAAGGCATCCCGCCGGCGCCGCGCGGCACGCCGCAGATCGAGGTGGCGTTCGACATCGACGCCAACGGCATCCTGCACGTGTCGGCCAAGGACAAGGCCACCGGCAAGGAGAACAAGATCACCATCAAGGCGAACTCGGGCCTGTCGGAGGCCGAGATCCAGAACATGGTGAAGGATGCCGAGGCCAATGCCGCCGAGGACCACAAGCGCTTCGAGCTGGCCACGGCGCGCAACCAGGCCGATGCACTGGTGCATTCGGTGCAGAAGTCGCTCGCCGAGTACGGTGACAAGATCGACGCCGGCGAGAAGGCGAAGATCGAGGAAGCGCTGAAGGCTGCCGAGGAGTCGCTGAAGTCCGACGACAAGGACGACATCGAAGCCAAGAGCGCGGCGCTGATGACGGCGTCGCAGAAGCTTGGCGAGCTGATGTACGCGCAGACCCAGGCCGAGCAGGGGGCGGCGGGGGCGGCCGACGGCGGCGGCGCGTCCGGCGCCGGCGAGGCGCGCCGGGCCAAGGACGACGACGTGGTCGACGCCGACTTCAAGGAGGTCAAGCGCGGCTGACGCCAGGTCCGGCGGGGCGCGTGCGCCCCGCCGTGGCCGGGTCCGCATCCGCCGCGGGGTGGATGTCCCGGAGAGCGCCGGACAGGGTGATGCGTGCAGCGTCGGCCTGTCCGGCCTTGCAGTTTTCGAAGTGTGGTGAACACCAACTACGGCGCAGTCGAGTCAAATGGCAAAGCGTGATTTCTACGAGGTCCTGGGGGTCGCCAAGAACGCGAGCGAGGACGACCTGAAGAAGGCGTACCGCAAGCTCGCGATGAAGCACCACCCGGACCGCAATCCGGACAACAAGCAGGCCGAGGAGAAGTTCAAGGAGGCCAAGGAGGCGTACGAAATCCTGTCGGATCCGAAGAAGCGCGAGGCCTACGACCGCTTCGGTCACGCCGGCGTCGATCCGAACGCGGCCGGCCCCGGCGGCGGCGGACAGGGCTTCGGCGGGTTCGCCGACGTGTTCGGCGACATCTTCGGCGACATCTTCGGCGGACAGGCGGGCGGGCGCGGGGGCGGGCGCAGCAACGTCTACCGTGGCGCCGATCTGCGCTATTCGATGGAGATCTCGCTCGAGCAGGCCGCCGGCGGCCATGCCACCGAGATCCGGGTGCCCAGCTGGGAGTCCTGCGAGGTCTGCCATGGCTCGGGGGCCAAGCCGGGCACCAAGCCGAAGGCCTGCCACACCTGCGGCGGCCAGGGCTCGGTTCGCGTGCAGCAGGGCTTCTTCTCGATCCAGCAGACCTGCCCCACGTGCCACGGCTCGGGCAAGGTGATTCCCGATCCCTGCACGGCGTGCGACGGGGTGGGGCGCACCAAGAAGACGAAGACGCTGGAAGTGAAGATCCCCGCGGGCATCGACGAAGGCATGCGCATCCGCTCCAGCGGCAACGGCGAGCCGGGGCTCAACGGCGGCCCGCCCGGCGATCTCTACGTCGAGATCCGCATCAAGGAACACCCGGTGTTCCAGCGCGACGGAGACGACCTGCACTGCGAGATCCCGATCTCCATGATCACCGCGGCGCTCGGCGGCAAGGTCGAGGTGCCGACGCTGCAGGGGCGCGCCGAGATCGATCTGCCCGAAGGCACGCAGTCGGGCAAGACGTTCCGGCTGCGCGGCAAGGGCATCAAGGGCCTGCGCTCGAGCTACCCGGGCGACCTGTATGCCCACGTCGTGGTCGAGACGCCCGTGCGCCTGACCGACAAGCAGAAGAAGCTGCTGCGCGATCTCGAGGCCTCGCTGGAGGACCCCAAGCACAGTCCGCAGACCAAGGGCTGGATGGATCGGGTGAAGGACTTCTTCCAGTAGGCGCCCGGGCCGCCCGGGCCCGGCGCGTCAGGCGCCGCCCGGTTCGCTGGCCGTCAGCTTGTACGCCCAGGCCAGCGCATGCAGGTGCAGCCGGGCGAGGGTCTCGGCGTCGATGTCCAGCGCCCCGGCGATCGTCGCCGCCAACCCGGTGTCCTCGATCTCGCAGGCCTCGGCCAGCCGCAGCATCCCGCCCCAGGCGCCGCCGCGCTCGGCGAGGGCCGCGGCCACGCCGGGCGGCGGCGCCAGGGTCTCGATCACGCGCTGCATCGGCATGTCGAGCAGTGCATCCATCGACGAGAACAGTCCGGCCATGAACGCCTCGCCCGAGTCGCTGCCGCTGCGCTGTTCCAGCCGCTCCATGATCCGCGCGCGCGTGATCGCGGTGAGTGCCAGTGCGGCGTTGGCGCCGGCGTCGACGCGCGCGGTCACCAGCGCCAGACCGAGCCAGCGCGCCAGCGGCCGGTAGCCGAGCAGGTTGACCGCATCGCGCAGCGCGTGGATCTCGCTGCGCAGCCCGAAGGCCGCCGAGTTCACGTAGCGCAGCAGCTTGTACGCCAGCGCCGGATCGGCCTGGAGCGCCTGCTCGATGGTGCGCAGCTCGGCCTCGGCGCGCACCAGCGACAGCGCCCGCAGCACGGCCCCGTAGACGGGCGCGACGGCGCGCGACGCGTAGGTCTCGGGCCGCGTGAACCAGTGCCCTTCGAAGAGATCGAATCCGGCTTCCAGCGCCTGCTGCATCTGTGCGCGGGTCTCGAGCCCGGTCGCGATCAGGCGCGGGCCCTGCCGCTTGAGCGCCGCGGCGTAGCGGGCCCAGTGCGCGGCCGGAACGCGCCGCACGTCGACGCGCACGCAATGGGCGTCGGCCAGGCGGCCCAGCCAGGGCGAGCCCGGCGCCGCGTCGCCGATGCTGAAGCGCACGCCGCGTCGGTGCAGCGTGCGCGCCTGGTCGGCGAAGTCGCCGTCGGCGGGCAGGTTGCCGGTGATCAGGGGCATCCAGCGCAGGCGGTCGAAGTCGCGCGGCCAGTCGTTCATCGCCTGTGCAGGGCGCATGTCCACCAGCAGCACCAGGTCGCGGATCCCGGCGCCGCCGATCTCGTCGCGCAGCACGGCGACCGCGCCCGCCGCGCCGGACAGCCTGAACCCGTAGAGCCGTTCGCGCCGGTCGACGATCGGCTGGCGGATGAGGAAGCTGGGCGCGTTGGGCTGCATCGGGGTGAGGCGGTGCGGCCCAGGGCCGGGGAGATCGACGGACCGGTCGATATAAACGCATTGCGCCGTCGATGACAACCCGGGGATGCGATGATCCCGGCGCACGATCCGGTACATTGACGGCATGCAACCCATCCAGTTCCGGCGGCCGGTGGGCCGCCCGAAGGGCCGCGCCGTCGATCCGGAGGCGCTGGCGCGCGTGCGCGCGCTGCTCGGCGACGCGCCGCGCCGGCGCGATCTGCTGATCGAGCACCTGCACCGCATCCAGGACCACGACGGACACCTGTCTGCCGCGATGCTCGCGGCGCTGGCGGCCGAGCTGAAGATGGCGCAGGCCGAGGTGTACGAGGTGGCGACCTTCTACCACCACTTCGACGTGGTCAGGGAAGGCGGTCAGGCGCCGGCGGCATGCACCGTGCGCGTGTGCGACTCGCTGTCCTGCGTGCTGTCCGGCGCCGAGGCGCTGGTCGCGCGCCTGCAGGCGCTGTGCGGGTCCGACGTGCGCGTGCAGCGCGTGCCCTGCGTCGGGCGCTGCGCCGACGCGCCGGTCGCCGTCGTGGGCCAGCGCCCGGTGACCCATGCCGACGCCGACGAAGTGCTGGCGGTCGTCGCACGCGGCGACTACGCGGCGCCCGTGCCGCCGGCGCCGGACGATGCGGCGGCGCGGGCCGCTGGCGCGTACGCGCAGTTGCGCGCGCTCGTCGAAGGGCGCATCGACGCGGCGCACGTGCTGGCCGAACTCGACGCCGCCGGGCTGCGCGGCCTCGGCGGTGCCGGCTTCCCCACGGGCCGCAAGTGGCGCATCGTCGCGCAGCAGCCCGGCCCGCGGCTGATGGTGGTGAATGCCGACGAAGGCGAGCCCGGCACCTTCAAGGATCGCCACTACCTCGAGCGCGATCCGCACCGGTTCCTGGAGGGCATGCTGATCGGCGCGCACGTGACCGGATGCGACGCGTGCTACCTGTACCTGCGCGACGAGTATGCCGGGCTGCGCGTGCTGCTCGAGCGCGCACTCGCCGCGTTGCGCGCCGACCCGCCGTGCGCGCTGCCCGAGCTCCACCTGCGCCGCGGCGCGGGCGCGTACGTGTGCGGCGAGGAGAGCGCGCTGATCGAATCGCTGGAAGGCGGGCGCGGCACGCCGCGACTGCGTCCGCCGTACGTGGCCGAGCGCGGGCTGTTCGGACGCCCGACCCTGGTCAACAACGTCGAGACCCTGTACTGGGTGCCGGAGATCCTCGCCCGCGGCGGCGCTTGGTATGCCGCGCACGGGCGCCGCGGGCGCACCGGGCTGCGCTCGTTCTCGGTGTCGGGGCGGGTGCGTGCCCCCGGCGTGAAGCTGGCACCGGCCGGGATCACGCTGCGCGAACTCGTCGACGAGTTCTGCGGCGGCATGGCCGACGGACACGCGCTCAAGGCCTTTCTGCCGGGCGGCGCCTCCGGCGGCATCCTGCCCGCCGCGCTCGCCGACGTGCCGCTGGACTTCGACACCCTGCAGGCGCATGGCGCGCTGATCGGCTCGGCCGCCGTGATCGTGCTGTCTCAGCACGACTCGGTGCGCGATGCCGCGATCAACCTGATGGACTTCTTCCGGCACGAGTCGTGCGGACAGTGCACGCCGTGCCGGGTCGGCACGGCGAAGGCGGCCGATCTGCTGCGTGCGCCGCGCTGGGACGCGCCGCTGCTGGGCGAGCTGGCGCGCGCGATGACCGACGCGTCGATCTGCGGCCTCGGGCAGGCGGCGCCCAATCCGGTGACGACCGTGCTGCGTTATTTCCCGGACGAGGTGGTGTGATGGGTGTGACGGCCGACGCGGTGGTGCGCTTCGAGCTCGACGGCCGCACGATCGAGGCGCATGCGGGCGAGTCGATCCTGCAGGCCGCCGACCGGCACGGGGTGGAGATTCCGCGGCTGTGCTTCAAGGACGGCTACCGGCCGGATGGCAACTGCCGCGCATGCGTGGTCGAGATCGACGGCGAGCGCGCGCTCGCGCCGTCGTGCTGCCGGGCGCCGACACCCGGCATGACGGTGCGTGCGGACAGCGCGCGGGCGCGCGCGTCCCAGCGCATGGTCGTCGAGCTGCTGCTGTCCGACGCACCTGCGGTCGCCCACCGTGCCGACTCCGAACTGCAGCACTGGGCCCGGCGGCTGGGCGTGGACGCGCCCCGCTTCACCGCGCGGGTCCAGCCGCCCGAAGACCGCTCGCATCCCGCGATGGACGTGCGTCTGGACGCCTGCATCCAGTGCGGCCGGTGCGTGCGCGCCTGCCGTGAAGAGCAGGTCAACGACGTGATCGGCTATGCCGGCCGCGGCGACGGCGCACGCATCGTGTTCGACTTCGACGACCCGATGGGCGCGTCGAGCTGCGTGGCCTGCGGCGAATGCGTGCAGGCGTGTCCGACGGGTGCGCTGCTGCCGCGGGACGTCTATCCGGGACGCGACGACGCCCCAATCGAACGCGTCGACACGCTGTGCCCGTTCTGCGGCGTCGGCTGCCAGCTCACCTATCACGTGCGCGACAACCGCATCCTGTGGGCCGACGGCCGCGACGGTCCGGCCAACCGCGCGCGTCTGTGCGTGAAGGGGCGGTTCGGCTTCGACTACGCGATGAGCCCGCAGCGGCTCACCGTGCCGCTGGTGCGCCGCGACGGCGTGCCCAAGAACCCCCGGTTCGACCGCGTGCCCGCCGACTGGCGCGACGCGTTCCGCGAGGCCACCTGGGACGAGGCGCTCGACCTGGCCGCAGGGGGACTGGTGCGCATCCGCGACCGGGACGGGCCGTCGGCGCTCGCCGGCTTCGGCTCGGCCAAGGGCAGCAACGAGGAGGCGTACCTGTTCCAGAAGCTGGTGCGCACCGGCTTCGGCACCAACAACGTCGACCACTGCACGCGCCTGTGCCACGCGTCGTCGGTGGCGGCGCTGCTCGAGGGCGTGGGCAGCGGCGCCGTGTCCAACCCGGTGATGGACGTGCTCCAGGCCGAGGTCGTGTTCGTGATCGGCGCGAACCCCACGGTCAACCATCCGGTCGCCGCCACCTGGATCAAGAACGCCGTGCAGGCCGGCACGAAGCTGATCGTCGCCGATCCGCGCGGCACCGAACTCACCCGCTTCGCAACCCATGCGCTGCAGTTCCGCGCCGATGCGGACGTCGCGCTGCTCAACGCGATGCTCCACACGATCATCGCGGAGGATCTCGTCGACCGCGACTTCGTCGCCTCCCGCACCCGCGACTTCGAGGTGCTGGCCGCCAACGTCGCCGACTGCAGCCCGGAGGCGATGGCACCGGTCTGCGGCATCGACGCCGCCGAGATCCGTGCCGTGGCGCGTCTGTACGCGCGCAGCCGGGCGTCGATGATCCTGTGGGGCATGGGCGTGTCGCAGCACGTGCACGGCACCGACAACGCCCGCTGCCTGATCGCATTGGCGATGATCACCGGCCAGATCGGCCGTCCGGGCACCGGGTTGCATCCGCTGCGCGGGCAGAACAACGTGCAGGGCGCGTCCGACGCGGGCCTGATCCCGATGATGCTGCCCGACTACCACCGCGTGGCGGATGCGCAGGGCGCGTCGATCTTCGAACGCCTGTGGGGCGTGACGCTCGACCGTACGCCCGGCCTGACCGTGGTCGAGATCATGAACGCCGCCTACGAGGGACGCATCCGCGGCATGCTGATCCAGGGCGAGAACCCGGCCATGTCCGATCCCGACCTGGCGCACGCGCGTGCCGCGATGGCACGGCTGGAATGGCTGGTCGTCCAGGAGATCTTCCCGACCGAGACGGCGATCCTGGCCGACGTGATCCTGCCGGCGTCGGCCTTTCCCGAGAAGACCGGCACGTTCACCAACACCGATCGCATGGTGCAGCTCGCGCGGCCCGCGCTGCAGCCGCCGGGCGACGCCCGTCAGGATCTCTGGATCACCAACGCGCTCGCGCGCCGCATGGGACTGGCGTGGGACTACACGCATCCGTCGCAGGTGTTCGAGGAGATGCGCCAGGGCATGGACTCGATCCGCGGGATGCGCTGGGAACGGCTCGAGCGCGAGGGCTGCGTCACGTATCCGTGCCCGAGCGAGGACGATCCCGGCCACCCGGTCGTGTTCGTCGACCGGTTCCCGACGGCGGACGGCCGCGCGCACCTGGTGCCGGCACGGCTGATCCCGGCCGACGAGCAGCCGGATGCCGACTATCCGTTCGTGCTGATCACCGGGCGCCAGCTCGAGCACTGGCACACCGGCGCGATGACGCGGCGTTCGCGCGTGCTCGATGCGATCGAGCCCGAGGCGACGGTGTCGATGCACCCGGACGAGCTGGTGCGGCTGGGCGTGACACCGGGTCAGCGGGTGCGCGTGGCGTCGCGACGCGGCGAGATCGCGTTGTCCGCCCGCGCCGATCCGGGCGTGCCGGCGGCGACGGCGTTCATCCCGTTCGCCTATGCGGAGGCGGCGGCCAACCTGTTGACGAACCCCGCGCTGGATCCGTACGGCAAGATCCCCGAGTTCAAGTACTGCGCGGTGCGGGTGACGGCCGACTGACCGGACCCGCGGTCCCGGTCAGGCCGCTTCGGCCAGGCGGTACCAGGTCACGCCCATCTCGTCGTCGTTCACCCGCAGCTCGCCCAGCGCGCGCAGGTGGTTGATGTGCGCGAGGCTTTCGCCGGTGGCCATGCTGAGGAGGTGCAGGTCGCCTTCGATGCGTCGGGCGAACAGCGCGCCGAACACGTCGATCGCGCGGCACGGACGGTCGCGCAGCGTGCGGCGCAGCCGCTCGAGCCCGACCTCGTGGCCACGGATCAGGTCGTCGATGCGGGCATGCAGCCCGCGGAACGGTTCGTTGTGGGCCGGCAGCACCAGCACGTCGTCGGGCACCATCTGCTTGACGCGACGCAGCGAGCTCAGCCAGTCGCCGAGCGGATCGGCGTCGGGTTCGGTGGGGAACAGCGACACGTTCGACGAGATGCGCGGCAGCACCTGGTCGCCCGAGATCAGCAGCTTCAGCTCGGGGCAGTGGAAACACGCATGTTCGGGCGAGTGGCCGTTGCCGACCACCACGGTCCAGTCGTGCGCGCCGATGCGGATCGTCTCGCCGTCGCGCAGGCGGCGGAAGCTGTCGGGCAGGCGGTACGTGCGCTTGCCGAATCCGCCGAACCGCGTGCGGTAGAACTCGATGGCGGCATCGTCCCAGCCGGCGCGGCGATAGAACTGCACGCCGTCCTCGGGGGCTTCGCGCCCGGTGTCGGCTACCAGCACGCGGCAGGTGAGGTACTCCAGGCGGGTCATCCACAGGGCGCACTGGTGCTTGCGCGTCAGCCATCCGGCCATGCCGACGTGGTCGGGGTGCATGTGCGTGACCATCACCCGCGACAGGCCGCGCCCGCCGAGCGGGCCGGCGAGCACTTCGCGCCACGCCGCCGCCGTCTCCGGGGTCTGGATGCCGGTGTCCACGATCGCCCAGCGATCACCGTCGGCGATCGCCCACAGGTTGATGTGGGAGAGCGCGAACGGCAGCGGCATGCGGATCCACAGCACGCCCGGCGCCACTTCCAGCGTCTGCCCGGACTCCGGGATCGGGGTGCACGGATATTCGAGTACCGGGCGCACGCGCCGCGTGCGGTCGGCCGATTCATCACTCATCGGAGGGGTCCTTCGTGTGGGTGTTGCAGGCGATGATGCCCGCAGGCGCAGGGGTGCGCCAACCCGATGCCGGCGGGCGGCCGGTGCGTCCGCGCGCCGGACGCACCGAATGGGATCAGCGCGAGCGCGGTCCGGGGCT
Organism: Pseudomonadota bacterium; assembly: GCA_029779755.1. Classification (GTDB taxonomy): domain Bacteria; phylum Pseudomonadota; class Gammaproteobacteria; order Burkholderiales; family Burkholderiaceae_E; genus Quisquiliibacterium. Next base: position 2,427 of record JAKOZZ010000011.1, on the reverse strand, counting down.
GTTGCGACCGGCGATGTGGCGGAACTTGATCCGGCCCTTGGTCAGGTCGTAGGGCGACAGCTCGAGCGACACGGCGTCGCCCGCGAGGATGCGGATGTGGTGCTTGCGCATCTTGCCCGCCGTGTAGGCGATCAGTTCGTGCCCGTTTTCGAGCGTGACACGAAAGCGCGAATCGGGCAGCGCCTCGGTGACGGTGCCCTGCATCTCGATGAGTTCTTCCTTGGCCATATGCGGATCTCCGGTAGTGTTGCCGACGTCCGGGCCGGTAGGCTGTTCGCAAGGCACGACGGGGCTGGGCGGCAGGAAATCTTCCTGTCGCTGAACCCGACATTATAGGCCGAATGCGAAATTTCGGAAGCCCCGGTGATCGGGGCGCCGCGTCGGAACACGGCCGGGGGCCGCGTCGGAACGCGGCTGGGTGGCCGCGTCGGAGCACGGACGGGGCGCTGCGTCAGAACACGGCCGAGGCGCCGCCGTCCAGGTTGATGCTCGATCCGGTGACGAAGCTCGCCGCCTCCGACGCCAGGAAGGCGATCACGTTGGCGGCCTCTTCGGCGCGCCCGACGCGCCCGATCGGCACGTTCCTGCCCATGTCCTCGTAGAGCTTCTCGACGTCGACGCCCTGGCGTGCGGCCCGCTTCTCGTGCTGACCGGCGCGGATCAGGCCGATGCACACCGTGTTGACCAGGATGCCGTGCGGTGCGTATTCCTTCGACAGCGCCTTGGTCATCGCCTGGCCGGCCGCGCGCGTGACGGTGGTCGGCATCGTGCGAGCGGCGGGGGCCTTCGCGCCGATGTTCGTGACGTTGACGATGCGTCCGCCGCCCCGCTGCTTCATGTGGGGCAGGGCGGCACGGATCACGCGGATCGCACCGAACAGCTTGAGGTCGAAGTCGGCCTGCCAGGCGTCGTCGGTGATGGACTCGAACTCGCCGGTGGCCGACGTGCCGGCGTTGTTGACGAGGATGTCGATGCCGCCGAATTTCGCCACCGTGTCGGCGACGATGCGCGCGCAGTCCTCGGGCTTGCTGACGTCGGCCGAGATCGCCAGCGCCGAGCCGCCCGCGGCGCGCACGGCCGCCGCGGTCTCGTCGAGCAGTGCCTGGCCGCGTGCGACGATCACCACGTGCGCCCCCTCCGCCGCAAGACGCTCGACCGTGGCCCGGCCGATGCCCTGTGTGCCGCCGGTGACCACGGCGACCTTGTTCTTCAGTCCCAGTTCCATCTCGTGTCTCCTCGTGTGGTGCGGTCGTCGTCGCGTCCGCGGTTGTCGTTGCCGGAGCCGGATCCGGCGGACTTGCGCCGGATCCGATGCGTGTCGCGCGGTCAGGGGTCCCAGGGCGGCGAGTCGTCGGTGCTCGTGGCCGCGGCGGCAGCCGCGCCCTCGGCGCCCGCGCCGGCGGGCGCGTCTGCGCCGGCGCCGGCAGGCGCTTCTCCGCCAAGCGCATCGACCACGTCGGCCAGCAGCTTGGCCAGTTCGCCGGTCATCAGCGTCATGTCGATGGCGAAGCGTTCGTCGGCATCGGCGTTCGCGCCATCGCTGCCTGCGGTCTCCTTGAGGATGTCCAGCGGCCGGATGCGCTTGAGCTCGAGCTTGTCGGTGAGCACCAGGCTGATCCGGTCGTTCCAGGTCAGCGCAAGCTTCGTGCATTCCTTGCCGGCCTTGGTGTGCCGGGCGATGTCGTCCTGCTCGATCGACTGGTTCGCGTACCGTACGGTGGCCTTGCCGCCGCGCGCCTTGAGTTCGGCGTCCTGGTCGACGCTGAAGCCGGCGGGCGCCTCGCCACTGACCAGCCAGGCGGTCATCGCGCCCGCGGGCGCGCCCGCGACCTTCAGCGGACGGGCAGGGAAGCGGTCGATCGCCTTGACCAGCAGGCTGAAGGCCTCCTCGGCCTTGCCGGCGGATCCGGCATCGACCACCAGCCAGCCGTGCACCGGGTCGATCCACACGCGCGTGTCGCTCGCCAGGCTGAAGGCACGCGGCAGCAGCTCGTCGCGCACCTGCTCCTTCAGCTCCTTCATGCGCTTGCGGCCAGGCTTGAAGCCTTCCTCCTCCTCGATCTTCTCGACGCGCTGGCGCAGCACCTGCGTGACCACCTTGGCGGGCAGCAGCTTCTTCTCCTGCCGCAGCACGATCAGCATCTGGCGGTCCACGCTGTAGACGAGGGCGGGGTCACCCTCGCGCGGCGGCACCCAGCCGATGCTGGTCTCCTCGACGCTGGATCCGGGCGTGAAGGCCAGGCGCTGCAGCTGTGCGTCGAGCGCTTCGGCCGAGAGGTCCCAGGGGGCCGGGACCCGGTAGACGATCAGATTCTTGAACCACATGGGCGCGGGCCTGTGTCGAAAAAAGGTCGTGAGTATGCGCGATCAGCCGCCGGCGCCGTGCAGATGCGCATCGAGCGCGGCGAGGCTGTCGAACACGCCGCG
>JAKOZZ010000007.1 GCA_029779755.1 Pseudomonadota bacterium | reverse complement strand
GGCGTTGTAATCGAGGTACCCGAGCATCATCAGCGTGTAGCTCAGCCGCGAGACCGTGGCCTTGGGCAGGCCCGTGCGCTGGCACAGGTCGCGGTTGCCCAGCATCGGTTCGCCCGGGGTGAACGCGCGCAGGATCTCCAGGCCGCGCGCCAGCGCGATCGCGAACTGCCGGTCGCCTGCCATGTCCTCGATGCGCACCAGACCCGGCAGAGAGAGCCCGCGCGCAGCGGCGGCGTCGGCACGGGCGGCGTCCGCATGGGCGGGATCGGCCGGTGCGGCCGGCGCCGGTGCCGCCGTGCGATGCTGCGCGTCGTCATCGCGTCGGGCGGAAAGGGCGGGTTCGGACGGTCGTCCGCGCGTCGGGTCGGGCATGAGTGTGGAGCGTGGAGCGGAGGCGGGTTCGGCGTGGCGCGGAAGCGTGCGGCCGCGGGCGGCGATGACAGGTCGTCGATGCTCGTGCGGGTGGTGGAACGGTGTCAATGGGGGACGTTCCGGGTCGGGTGCGCCGCAGCACATCGCCGGGCACCGTGCGGACTGTTGCGTTCCGGTGCCTGCCGGGCGCCGTTCGGGGCACCCTGCTGGCCGCTCGTCCTGTGCCGGTTCCGGCGCGCGCGCGGACGTGGGGACATACCGGCATGAAGGTGATCCACTCCATGATGCCGCGCGACGCGGGCGTGCCCGAGGAGCTCGGGCAGTGCATCGCGCTGGACCCGCAGCTCGTGCTGGTGTTCGGCGCGCTCGAGCGCTTTTCCGACCCGGCGTTCCACGGGCGGCTGCGAGCGCTGTTCCCCGCGGCGACCCTGGTCGGATGCTCGACGGCCGGCGAGATCTGCGGCGACGGTGTCGAGGACGGATCGGTGCAGCTCACCGCGATCCGCTTCCGGCGGGCGGCGCCCGCGTACGCGCAGACCCTGCTGCAGGGACCGGACGATTCGTTCGCGGCAGGTGCGCGCCTGGGCGCACAGCTGCGGCCCTGCCGGCCGGGCAACGCGCTGGTGTTCGGGCCCGGCGTCGGCATCAACGGCAGCGCCCTGATCGACGGCATCGGCGCCGAGGCTGGCCGGCAGATGCGACTGTCCGGGGGGCTCGCGGGCGGCGGCGGAGGCTTCGAGCGCACGATGGTGCTCGGCAACGATGCCGTCTCCGAGCAGCTGGTCGTGGCGGTCGGCTTCGACGACGCGCTCGACGTCACCTATGGATGCTTTGGCGGATGGCGGCCGTTCGGTCCGCGACGCAGGGTCACGCGGGCCTCGGGCAGCGTGCTGTACGCGCTCGACGGTGCGCCCGCGCTGGAGGTCTATCGGCGCTATCTGGGCGAGTACGCGAAGGACCTGCCGGCCGCAGGCCTGCTGTTCCCGTTCGAGATGAGCAGCGGCGACGGCACGGGCGGCGGTCTGATCCGCACCATCCTCGGCATCGACGAGGAACAGGGTGCCCTGCTGCTGGCCGGCGACATCGATCCCGACGGCAGCCTGCAGCTGATGCAGGCGAGCACGGACGCCCTGGTCGACGGCGCGTACGAGGCCGCACGGCAGGCCGGCCGGCCGGCGGACGACGGCGCCGATGCGCTGGTGCTGCTGGTCAGCTGCGTGGGACGCAAGCTGGTGATGGGGGCGCGCGTCGACGAGGAGATCGATGCGGTGCGCGAGATCTTCGGCGGCAGGGCCGTGCTCAGCGGGTTCTACTCTCATGGAGAGATCAGCCCGTACGTGGGGGCGCCCGAGTGCGCACTGCACAACCAGACGATGGCCGTGACCTGCCTGCAGGAGCCACATGCGCTCGAAGACGCTTAGCCGTCAGCTGCGGCGCACGTTCGGCTCGGATGACGTCGCGGCGATCGTGGCGGGCCTGCGCGATGTCGGTGCCGGGGGGGCGCCGGCGGGCGATGCCGAAGGGCCCCAGACACGGTTCGAGCGATTCCTGGCGCAGGTCGACGAGGCCTACGCACAATACGAGCGCGACCTCGCGCTGCGCACGCGCAGTCTCGAGCTCAGCTCGCAGGAGCTGCTCGAGGCGAACGACATGCTGCGTCGCGATGCCGATGTGCAGCGGCGTGCGATCGAGCAGCTGAAGGCGACGGCGGAGCAGCTGGCGCGCGCAGACGAGCCGTCGGCCGAAGTGGCCGAAGTGGCCGACGCGACGGAGGCGGCGTCCGCGCGCGCGCCGACCGGCGACGCCGGGCCGCTTCCGAGCACTTCGCTCGAGATCCTGGCAGGCGCGCTCGCCCGGCTGGCGCAACAGCGGCTGGCCGACGAGGCCGCGCTGCGCGATGCGCGCATCCAGGCCGAGCGCGCCCACGACGTGCTGCGCGCCGTCCTCGACGGCATTCCCAACCCGGTCTTCGTGAAGGACGAGCAGCACCGATACGTCGAGGTCAACGCAGTGATCGCGCAGCGCTACGGACTCAGCCATGCGCAGGTGATCGGGACCAGCGAGGCGGATTATTTCCCGGCCGACGAGGTCGCCCGGTGCTGGCAGCGCGAGGACGAAGCGCTGGCCAGCGGCGCGATCGAGATCCACGAGGAATGCATCACCCGGGAAGGTCGACCGCATTGGATCCTGACGACGCGCCAGGCCCGCACGCTGCCTGGCGGCCGCCGGATCGTCGTCGGCACCGCCACCGACATCGACGCGATCAAGCGCGTGCAGGGCGAGCTCGAGCACGCCCGCGATGCGGCCGAGCGGGCCAACCGCGCCAAGAGCGAGTTCCTCGCCAACATGAGCCACGAGATCCGTACGCCCATGAACGGCGTCCTCGGGATGTCGGAGCTGCTCCTGGAGACCCGGCTCGACGCCGAGCAGGGACGTTACGTGTCCCACATCCGGTCGTCGGCGGAGGCGCTGCTCTCCGTCATCAACGACATCCTCGACACCTCGAAGATGGAGGCGGGGCGGCTGGAGCTCGAGGCCGTCGCGTTCGACCTGCACCGGGTCGTGCACGAAGTGGTCGCGCTGCTGGGTCCGCGCGCGCAGGCCAAGGGCATTGCGCTCACCGTCGGCCTGGACCCAGGACTGGCACGCTGGGTCGTCGGCGATGCAGGGCGTGTCCGCCAGATCCTGCTGAACCTGGCCGGCAACGCCGTCAAGTTCACGGCCGCCGGTACGGTGACACTGGCCGTGGGCCCGGCCTGCGGCTGCGCCGGGTCCCTGCGCTTCGAGGTGCGCGACACCGGCATCGGCATCGCGCCGGAAGTCCGCGACCGGCTGTTCCGACCGTTCGTGCAGGCCGACACCTCGATGGCACGGCGATTCGGCGGCACCGGCCTGGGGCTGGCGATCTCCCGCCAGCTCGTCGAGCTGATGGGCGGCACGATCGGCGT
>JAKOZZ010000436.1 GCA_029779755.1 Pseudomonadota bacterium | reverse complement strand
CGTGCGGCTCGCGTCGATGCCCGAGGAGGCGCGCAAGGCGTTCTTCGACGAGCTGCTGAAGGCCCACACCCGCGTGATCGACGGTGCCAAGCAGTTGCGCCTGTCCGGCGCCGGCCGCAAGCCGTCGAACCTGCGCATGCATTCCGACGGACGGATCCAGTTCACGCCGATCGTCAAGGCGCAGGCCACGTCGCTCGCCCGAGAACCCGCCGCCGAGACCCGCGGCGCTGCGATCGCCGGTCTGCGGCGCGGCGATGCGATCGAGATCGCGTCCGACGAGGCGGGCACCCAGTTCCTCGCCTACAAGCTGTCGTGGGTCAGCCCCGCGCAGCAGGTGTTCGTGATCAGTCGCTTTCCGGATGCCGCGCGCTCCATCGCGCGCGACCAGCTGATCGCCCTGTTCGAGTGCGGTCGCGCCCGTCTGCCGGAGGCCGCGTCGTCGGTCGACAAGGCGATCGAGTCGATCGGGCCCGAGTCGCGGCTGCGTGCGCCGCGCAAGACCGCGCACGCCCAGCCCGCCTGATCACGTCTGTCCCCGACGCATCCCGCTTGATCCCGGCTGATCCCGGCTGATCCCGGCTGATCCCGGCTGATCCCGGCCGCCCGCCGACGCGTCGGCGCCCGCGTCCGAATCCTGTTCCTGTCGCGCAGCTTCTGCTTTAGGATCGCGGCTATATCGGCGCCGTCCTGGAGGTCATGTCCGATGCTTCGTGGCCGAGACAGCATGTCGATCGGGTTCGTTTCAGCATTGCTGCGCGTGGTGCTGGTCGTCGTGCTGGGCCTCGGGTTGGCGCAGGCACCGGCACAGGCGCGCGAGCGGCGCGGCGGGGACGTCGCGCTGCCGGCGCAGGTGGCCCTGGCCGACCTGCCGCCCGAGGCGCGCACGACGCTGGCGGCGATCCGCAACGGCGGACCGCATCCCTATCGCAAGGACGGCTCGGTCTTCGCCAATCGCGAAGGCCTGCTGCCGCGTCAGCCGCGCGGCTACTACACCGAATACACGGTCCCGACGCCGGGCGCGCGCAACCGCGGCGCGCGCCGGATCGTGGCCGGGGGCGACCCGCGGCGATCGGGCGAGTACTACTACACGCACGATCACTACCAGACCTTCCTACGCATACGCGAGTGAATGCCGATGACCGCCCTGAGCAACATTCCGCAGCAGGCCGTGCTTCCCCTGGGCGCCTACGACCGGGAACAGCTCGAGCGCGATGCGCGGCGGGCCGACCAGCGGCTCCTGATGGCCGACTTCGACGGCGCGGGCGACAAGAGCGCGGTGCTCGATCGCATCGCGAGGCGCTTTGCGCTGCCGGAGCACTTCGGCCGCAACCTCGACGCGCTGTACGACTGCATCACCGACCTCGAGCCGGTCGCCGACACCGAGCAGCCCGGCTTCGTCGTGATCCTGCAGGACCTGCCCGACACCGCGTCGTTCGACGCCGAGCAGCGCGGGGCGCTGCTCGACGTGTTCCGCGATGCGGCCGACTATTTCTTCGACCACAACATCGCGTTCCGGGTGTTCTACTCGGTGGCGGGGCGGGCCTAGAAGTCGCCGAACAGCGACTGGAGCGCCGCGAGCGCGGCCAGGCCCGCGGTCTCCGTGCGCAGCACCCGCGGTCCGAGGGCGACCGGCAGCAGGCCTGCGGCGATCGCGTCGTCCAGTTCGCGGTCGTCGAACCCGGCCTCCGGGCCCACCAGCACCACCACCGGACCACTCGGCGGCGCGAGGTCGCGCAGGCGGCGCGTCGCGCCGGGCGCCAGGACCAGGCGGGTGGCCGTCGGCGCGGCGGCGAGACCGGCCAGCCAGTCCGACAGCGGGGTGGCCTCGTCGATGGCCGGGAAGACGTCGCGACCGCACTGCAGGCAGGCGGCGGTGACGACGCGCTGCCAGTGCTGCGCCTTGCGCTGGCCGCGCTGCGCATCCAGCCGCACCAGCGAGCGACGCGACAGCAGCGGCACGATCGCGGCGACCCCGAGTTCGCAGGCCTTCTCGATCGTCCAGTCCATCTTGTCGGCGCCCGACACGCACTGGGCGAGGGTGATGCGCAGCGGGCTTTCCCGCGAACGGCCGTCGCCGCCGTCGACCCCCCGCGTCTCGATCCGAACGCGCGCGCCCGACGCGGTGCCGTCGACGACCGTGGCATCCGCGCGCACGCCGCGTCCGTCGGTCACCTGCAGCGATGCACCCGGCCGCATGCGCAGCACGCGCATCAGGTAGTGCGACCGTTCGCCGTCGAGGGCGATCAGCGCGCCGGGCTCGAGCGGCACGTCGAGATGGATGCGGGGCACCAGCGCCATGGCGTCGGACGCGTCGCGCGCCCGGATCAGAGGCGCGGCAGCAGCGCGCGGAAGTAGTTCGGCAGCGCGAACAGCGCCCGGTGCACCTCGCCGTTGAGCAGCATCAGCGGGCCGATGCCGCGCTCGGCGATCCGGCGGTCGGCTTCGTCCGCGCTCAGCGCCAGCGGGTCGAGCGTGTCGGAGGCGATCGCAAGCCCCCAGTAGGCGCCGTACAGCGGCACGTACTGACCGAACGGACGCACGATGCGGAACACCGCGGAGAGATCGGCCAGCAGGCTGCGCACCCGCTCGGGCTGGTAGATGGGCGAGCCGATGTGCAGGGCGATCGCGCCGCCGGGATTCAGCACCCGGCGGGCGAGGGCGAAGAACTCCGGCGTGTACAGGCGCCCTGCAGGCGTGTCGGGATCGGTCAGGTCGAAGACGATGAGGTCGAAGCGCTGGTCGGTGGTGCGGACGTACTCGAAGCCGTCGCCGATGCGCACCTCCAGGCGGGGATCGTCGAACACACCGCGGTGCACGTGCCCGAGGTGGCGCCGCGCGATCGCGATCACGTCGGCGTCGAGTTCCGCCATCACCACGCGCTTCAGGCTCGGGTGCTTGAGCAGCTCCTCGCTGGAGCCGCCGTCGCCGCCGCCGATCACCAGGGCCGAGGCCGGCGACGGGTGGGCCAGGGCCGCGCAGTGGACGATCGGCTCGTGATAGAAGAACTCGTCCTTCTCGGACGTCATGTACTGGCCGTCGAGCCGGAACAGCCGGCCGAACTGCGGCGTGTCGAAGACCTCGATCGACTGGTAGGGCGAGCGCACCGTCTCCAGGCGTCGCGCGGCGCGGAATCCGTACGCGCTG
>JAKOZZ010000413.1 GCA_029779755.1 Pseudomonadota bacterium | reverse complement strand
GGCTACATCTTCACGCTGGCCGACACGGCCTTTGCGTACGCCTGCAACAGCCACAACCAGCGCGCCGTAGCGGCGGGCGCCGCAATCGAATTCCTCCAGCCGGCGGCGTCGGGCGACACGCTCGTCGCCGACGCGTCCGAACAGCAGCGCGCCGGGCGCACGGGGCTGTACGACGTGCGCGTCACCGACCAGACCGGCAGGACGGTGGCGCTCTTCAGGGGCCGGTCGGCCACGATCAAAGGGCAGTTCGTCGAACTCCCGACCTCCTGATCACTCGGATGCCACCGATCCCATGAACCCACGCTGCGCCCACGGCACCCGACGCCGCGGCGCGCATCCCATGCTCAACCAAACCCACGGAGATCTCCATGTTCAAGGCACTCTATCTGCAGAATGAAGGCGGCTTCAGCGCGTCGCTGCGCGAACTCGACGATGCGGCCCTCGCGGCCAACGCCGGCGACGGCGACGTCGTGGTGCGCGTGCAGTACTCGACGCTCAACTTCAAGGACGGGCTGGCCATCACCAACAAGTCGCCCGTGGTGCGGAAGTGGCCGATGGTGCCGGGTATCGATGGCGCTGGCGTGGTCGAGTCCAGCACCCATGCCGGCTTCAAGCCCGGTGACACGGTCGTGCTGAACGGCTGGGGCGTGGGCGAAACCCACTGGGGCTGCCTTGCCCAGAAGGCCCGGCTGAAGGGCGACTGGCTGATCAAGCTGCCCGCATCGCTGAATGCGCGTCAGGCGATGGCGATCGGAACAGCGGGATACACGGCGATGCTGTGCGCACTCGCGCTAGCGCGCGACGGCGTGACGAAGGACAGCGGAGAGGTGCTCGTGACGGGCGCCGCCGGCGGCGTCGGCAGCGTCGCCGTGGCGATCCTTGCCGGCTGGGGCTACAAGGTGGTCGCCTCGACCGGCCGCCCGGCCGAGGCCGAGTACCTGAAAGCGCTGGGAGCGTCGGAGGTCATCGACCGGAAGACGCTGTCGGAGCCGGGCAAGCCGATGCAGCGCGAGCGCTGGGCGGGCGTGGTGGACTGCGTGGGCTCGCACACGCTCGCCAACGCGATCGCACAGACGAAGTACCGCGGAACGGTGACCGCATGCGGCCTGGCACAGGGCATGGACCTGCCGAGCAGCGTCGCGCCGTTCATCCTGCGCGGCGTGCGGCTGCTCGGCATCGATTCCGTGATGTGCCCGATGCCGTTCCGCCAGGAAGCCTGGCAGCGCCTGGCGACCGACCTCGACCTCGCGAAGCTCGAGCGCATGACGACCGAGATCGGCCTGTCGGAGGCGCTCACCCAGGCGGGCAACGTGCTGGCCGGCCAGGTGCGCGGGCGCCTGGTCGTCGACGTCAACCGCGACTGAGCGCGACGATGGCCACTCGCCCCAGTGTACGGCCCGGTACGGCTGAACCGACCGAGGCGCAGGCATCGTCCGGGCGCCGCGGCGCTCGTGCGGATGCGCCGGGCACCGACGGTGTCCGGTACGTGCTGCGGATCCTCGACGCGGCGGCCCACCTGTTCGAAGTCGAGCTGCACGTCGCGTCTCCCGACCCCGCAGGCCAGACCGTGTCGCTGCCGGCGTGGATTCCCGGCAGCTACATGATCCGGGAGTTCGCGCGGCAGATCGTCCGGATCGAGGCACATCGGGCGGGACGGCGGGTGCGCCTCGAAAAGTGCGACAAGCACACCTGGCGCGCGCCGCCGGGCGCCGCCCCGCTGGCGCTGCGGTACCGGGTCTACGCCTGGGATCTCTCGGTGCGCGGTGCCCATCTCGACCGCACGCATGCGTTCTTCAACGGCACGAGCGTCTTCCTGCGCGTGCACGGGCAGGAGGATCGGCCCTGCACGGTCGAACTCGAAGCCCCGGCCGAACCGGGACTCGAAGACTGGCAGGTGGCGACGACCCTGCCGCGTGCCGGCGCACGCAGCGGCCGGTTCGGCACCTACCGGGCGTCGTGCTACGACGAGCTGATCGATCATCCGGTCGAACTGGGCCGGTTCGCGCTGCGCCGCTTCGAGGCGGCGGGCGTGCCGCACGAGATCGCCATCACCGGCCGGCACGACACCGACCTGGACCGCCTGTCGAAGGATCTCGCGCGCATCTGCGCCGAGCAGATCCGGCTGTTCGAGCCGCGCACCGCGCGCGCGCCGTTCGAGCGCTTCCTGTTCCTCACCACGGCGGTGGGGGACGGCTACGGCGGGCTCGAGCACCGTGCGAGCACGGCGCTGCTGTGCGCACGCAACGACCTGCCCTACCCCGGCATGGAGGGCATGCCCGAGGGGTACCGCACGTTCCTCGGCCTGTGCAGCCACGAGTACTTCCACGCCTGGCACGTCAAACGGATCAAGCCGGCGGCGTTCGCCCCCTACGACCTGGACCGCGAGGTGCATACGCGGCTGCTGTGGATCTTCGAAGGGTTCACGTCGTACTACGACGACCTGATGCTGGTGCGCAGCAGCGTGATCGGCGCCGACGACTACCTGAAGGCGCTGTCGTCCACGATCGGTCAGGTGCTCCGCGGGCCGGGACGGCGTGAACAGAGCGTCGCCGAGTCGAGCTTCGACGCCTGGACGAAGTACTACCGCCAGGACGAGAACTCGCCGAACGCGATCGTCAGCTACTACGCCAAAGGGGCGCTGGTCGCGCTGTGCCTGGACCTGACGCTGCGGATCCGGACCGCCGGGCGACGATCGCTGGACGACGTGATGCGCCTGATGTGGCGCCGCTACGGCCGCGACTTCGACACCCACGGCACCGGCCTGCCGGAGGACGGATTCCCGGCGCTCGTGCACGAAGCGACCGGCGTGCGCCTGGACGCCGAGATCGCCGACTGGGCCTACGGCACCGGCGAGCTTCCGCTGGCCGACCTGCTGCCGGCGGTCGGCGTCGGATGCACGTTCAAGGCGCCGGACGGTGCGGCCCACTGGCTGGGCATCCGCACGCAGACCCGCGGTGGCGAGCTCGTAGCGGCCACGGTCTACAGCGACGGCCCGGCCCGCAGCGCAGGTCTCAGCGCGGGTGACGTACTCCTGGCGCTCGACGGCGTGCGCGTGGACGAGCGCGGTCTGCGCACCCTGCTGGCCCGGCGCCGGCCGGGCGCCACGGTGCGCGTGCACGCGTTCCGGCGCGACGAACTGATGGAGTTCTCCGTCAGGCTCGAGCGGTCGCCCGCGACCGACGTCGATCTGAAGATCGATACGGCTGCGGCGGCCGCGACGCGCCGGCTGCGATCGGGCTGGCTGGGAGAACGGCGTGGAACGAAGGCGACGCACGGGCGGTCATGAACGGGGCCTCATGGACCTGCTGAAACCGACGCGCCCGATCGCGGCGGCACTGCTGCTGTCGGGCGTTGTCCTCGGGCTGCAGGGCTGCGGCGGGCTGAACCGCGCGGCGCGCGGCGAAGCGACCACCGTGTCCGCGCAGGCCCGGGCGCAGGCACCGGCCTCGATCGAGATCCTGGAATTCGACTGGCACGACCCGGTGCGCGACCGGCCGGTGCCGGT
>JAKOZZ010000410.1 GCA_029779755.1 Pseudomonadota bacterium | reverse complement strand
AACGCCACCGTGCTGCTGGTCAGCGACGGCCTGGAGCGCGGCGACGTGGCTCCGCTGGCGTTCGAGGCCGAGCGGCTGTCGAAGTCGTGCCGGCGGCTGATCTGGCTGAACCCGCTGCTGCGCTACGAAGCGTTCGAGCCGAAGGCGGCCGGCATCCGCACCCTGCTGCCGCTGGTCGATGCGCACCTGCCCGTCCACAATCTCGACAGCCTCGCGGCCCTGTCGCAGGCCCTGGCCGCGATGCCGGTGCGTGCTGGGCACGTGACACCCGCCCCCCGCGCACGCCGGCCCGCGCCGACCGCGTTGCGCCCCTGACCACGCCCCGCACCCGCCGGCCCGCAGGTGCGCAGGTCCGCAGGCCCGCTGAGCGCCGTCGCCGTCCAGGCAGCGGTCCCGGCAGCCGCCGACGCCGCGCGTCCCGCCGCACGCACGGCCGCCCCTTCGGCCGACGCTGCGGTAAAAAATCGCGGCTTGGGGCTCGGCGCGGGTCGCGAAGCGGTGACACAATCGCGCAGTTTTTCCGGAGCCTCCGACATGCAACTGACCAGCCAGCAAGCGCTGCCCGCCACGCCGCAACAGGCGTGGGACGCGCTGAACGACATCGACCTGCTCAAGCAGTCGATCCCCGGGTGCGAGACGATCACCGCCACCAGCGACACCAGCTACGAGGTGCTGGTCGCCGCGGCGATCGGGCCCGTGAAGGCCCGCTTCAAGAGCAAGCTGCAGCTGCTCGACGTGGTGCCGCCGCAGTCCTACACGATGCAGTTCGACGGCCAGGGCGGCCCGGCAGGCTTCGGCAAGGGCACGGCGAAGGTGCGCCTCGAGCCGGCGCCCGACGGCACCACGGTGCTGCACTACGACGTCAACGCGCAGGTGGGCGGCAAGATCGCGCAGGTCGGCTCGCGCCTGGTCGACATGGCCGCGCAGAAGATCGCATCCGACTTCTTCAACAACTTCACGCGCGTGATCACCGAGAAGTATCCGCCCGCGCCGGTCGCACCGACCGCCGAAGCCGCACCGGCGCCCGCGCCCGCCGCTGCACCCGCCGGCTTCTTCGCGCGGCTGTGGGCCGCTCTGCGCCGCCTGTTCGGTCTGGGCTGAGCGGCGGGACGGGCCCGGCGCCGCCGGGCTTCGGTGCCGTCGGCCGGGCGGGAGGTTCCGCCGGGGCGGCCGCAGAGCGCCGCACAGCCGCCCCGGGCCCCGGTTGGCCACGGTTGGCCACGGTTGGCCACGATCAGGAACGGTCGGGCACGATCAGGAACGGTCGGGCACGGTCAGGAACGGTCGGGCACGATCGGGCACCATCGGGCACGGTCGGCCCCGGTCAGCTCCGGGAACGACCGGATGGCCGCGCCGCGCCCCTGCCGGCACCATGGAGCCCCCTTCAAGGAGACGCTCCACGATGTTCTCGCTGCGCACCGCCCTGACGACGATCGCCCTGTCCTGTGCCGCCCTTTCGGCGTCGGCCCAGAGCTTCCCGAACAAGCCGATCCGGCTGATCTGCCCCTTTCCGCCCGGCGGCGCCGTCGACATCGCGTCGCGCTCCATCGCCGCCGAGATGAGCAAGTCCCTCGGGCAGACGGTAACGGTCGAGAACCGGCCGGGCGCCGGCGGCAACGTGGGTGGCGTCGAAGCCGCGCGCGCGGCGCCCGACGGCTACACGATGTACATGACCACCAGCGGCATCCAGGCGATCAACCCGGTGCTCTACAAGAAGATGCCGTTCGACCCGAACAAGGAGCTGGCGCCAGTGGCCGCGCTGGTGTCGCTGTCGAACGTGCTGGTGCTGCATCCGTCGGTGAAGGCGAACTCGGTCGCCGACGTGATCGCGATGGCCAAGGCCAGCCCCGGCAGCCTCAACTACGCGTCGAGCGGCAATGGCACCAGCATCCACATGTCGGCCGAGATGTTCAAGCACCTGACCGGCGTGAACATCGTGCACGTGCCCTACAAGGGGAGCGCGCCCGCCGTGGCCGACCTGCTCGGCGGCCAGGTGCAGATGATGTTCGACAACATCCCCTCGGCGCTGCCGCACATCAAGGCCGGCAAGCTGCGTGCGCTGGCGACCACGGGCGCGAAG
>JAKOZZ010000403.1 GCA_029779755.1 Pseudomonadota bacterium | reverse complement strand
ATGATGACGGGCGCCGGCCGGCGGGCCGGCGATCAGAGGTCGATTGTGTACCCGGAGGGGATCGGTGTGCCGGCCAGGTCGTAGGCGGCGCGCTGCTCGTTGGCGCCGTAGATCACGTAGTGGGCGATGGCGCCGTTGGTGCGGCTGCCCAGGAAGTCGCCGATGTACGCGTCGACGTAGGCGGCCACGTCGGGGTTGTCGCGCAGGTAGCGGGTGCCGTCGAAGGTGTCGAAGCGCGGGCCGGCGCTGCGGCCCTCCCAGACCCCGTACAGGTTGTAGTGCATGAACAGCGTGGCGTCGTCCAGGTGCAGCGGGCGCAGGTCCGCCCAGCGGTTCTCGTACCAGGTGGCGTCGAACCAGGCGTTGGGCGCGCGGCCCTCGGCGGCACCGTGCGCGAAGTAGTGCTGCGCCGCGGTGGCCGGCGTGACGGACGGCACGAGCTCGGCGTTGTCGAGCAGGTAGTGGACCGGGTCGAACAGGAAATCGCGGATCGCGCCGTAGGCGGGCACGCCGCTGGCGGCGGGCGGGACGAGCTCGAAGGTCTTGTCGGCGAAGCGCAGCTGCTCGATCGAGACCAGGGTGTCGGTGCCGTCCTGCCCGGTGTCGTGCGTGACCAGCCAGCGCGTCCCCGAGTGCTCGACACGATAGGCGCCGCTGGGGGACGTGAACGCGGCGGCGTCGGTGCCGAGTCCGCCGTTGAGCAGGTCGAACCCGCCAGCGCCCGTCAGCGTGTCGTTGCCGGCGTGGCCGAACAGGGCGTCGTCGCCGGCCCCGGCCACCAGGGCGTCGGCCCCGTCGGTCCCCTCGTGGGTGTTGCCGCGCGCGTTGAACAGCTGCGCCCGCACCGAGTAGCCGCTGGCGTCCGCGTTGGTGGTCGCGTAGCGGTCGTTCCACACGACCAGGAAGCGTCCCTCGTCCAGCGCGAGCACCTGCGGGGTGTCCTGGTAGCCCGACGGATCGCCGTTGACGCGGAACTCCGCGCCGGTACGGGTTGCGCCGTTCGTGAACACCTGCCCGAACACGTCGTCGCGGCCCGCCCACACCGCGACGAAGCCGCCGCCGTCCAGGCCGGCCACCTCGGGCGCCATCTCGAGCGACGCGATGCTGTCGCTGAGCACGAATTCGCCGAACAGTTTCTGGCCGGTCGGCGAGAACACCTGGCCGCGCACGTTGATCGACCCCTGGTCGTCGGGCGCCCAGTCCTCGAACACGATCACGAAGCCGCCGGTGTCGAGGGCGGCGACCTTCGGCAGGTGCTGGGCCCAGGTGGTGGTGGTGTTGACGAGGATCTCGCTGCCGACCTTGCGGCCGGCGGCGTCGAACACCTGCGCGCGGACCGCCGCGTCGCTGGGATCGTCGCCGCTCCTGCTGAGGTCCGTCCAGGTGACGACGAAGCCGCCCCCCTGCAGCCCGACCACGCTGTGCTCGCTCTGGACGGTGCCGGCGGCCTCGCCGGCACCGGTGGTGTTGACGACGAACGGGCCGGCCACCGGGCTGCCGCGCGCGGAGAACACCTGCGCGTACACGTCCCAGTCGTAGAGATGGCTGTAGTACCAGGTGACGACGAAGCCGCCGTCGGCCAGCGGCGCGACCCGCGGCGTCTGCTGGAACGGGCCCGGGATGGCGACCTCGCCGCTGACGTTCGCACCGTTGTCGTCGAACACGCGCAGCTTGGTGCCGGCGAAGTTGCCGTTGGTCACCTCGCCGGCCGGATTCCAGCCGACGCTGTAGTCCTGCCACACGACGACGAAGCCGCCGCCCGGCAGCGCGGTGACCTCCTGCCGGTCCTGCGTGAGGAAGGTCGTGGTGTTGACCAGGATCTCGCCGCCGACCCTCTGCGTGGCCGCGTTGTACACCTGCGCCTTGATCGCGTTGCCGGAGGTGTCGCCGGTGGCGCCGCCGACACCGAGGCTGCCGGGATGGTCGGCGAAGCTGAAGTAATCCCAGCCGTCGGTCCAGGTCACCACGTAGTTGCCGTTGGACAGCCCCGCGACCCGGACGTTCTGCTGCCAGCCGGCGGTGGCTGTGTTGGCGGTCGCCGCCAGCAGCACCTTGCTGCCCAGCGCCGTGAAGGTGCGCACCCCGATGCCGGACTGGTCGCCGTCACCGCCCACCGTGCCGTACTGTTCGGCGTCGCCGTTGCCCCAGTCGGTCCAGCCGATCACGAAGCCGCCGTTGGCGAGCGCGGCCGCATGTGCGTAGCTCTGGTCGCCGGACACCTGACCATACGGCAGGATCTCGCTCTGGATGCGGACGGCGGAGGTGACGGTCATGCGGCGCTCCTTCGAAGTGTGGGTGGCGGATGGACGATGCGGCCGGCGCGCCGGCACCGCGGGCGCACAGGCACCGCAGCCGTGCGCGCAAGGGGGCCACGCACGCCGATTCTCCGGTCGCGTGTCGCGGGGTGCATTGAGATGCGTCATTGGCGC
>JAKOZZ010000346.1 GCA_029779755.1 Pseudomonadota bacterium | reverse complement strand
TCGTCCCCCGTGAAGACGGTTTCGTTGAGCGGCTTCATCGTGATCTCGGCGACCTCGGCCTTCAGGCCGGCACCGGCCAGCCCGTCGCGCACCGCGGAGAAGTCGGCCGGTGCGCAGACGACCTCGATGCCGCCCTCGTCGTCGGTGATCACGTCCTCGGCGCCGGCTTCGATCGCGGCTTCCATCACCTTGTCTTCCGGCGTGCCCGGTTCGAACAGGAACTGGCCGCAGTGCTTGAACAGGTACGCCACCGAGCCGTCGGTGCCCAGGTTGCCGCCGTTCTTGGACAGCGCGTGCCGCACCTCGGCGACCGTGCGGGTGCGGTTGTCGGTCATGCAGTCGATGATGATCGCCGCGCCCCCGATGCCGTAGCCCTCGTAGCGGATCTCTTCGTAGTTGGCGCCGTCGAGACCGCCCGCACCGCGCTGGATCGCCTTCTGCACCGTGTCCTTGGGCATGTTGGCGTCGGACGCCTTGTCCATCGCCAGGCGCAGCCGCGGGTTGGTGCTGTGGTCGGCACCGCCCAGCTTCGCGGCGACCGTGATCTCCTTGATCAGGCGCGTGAACAGCTTGCCGCGGCGGGCGTCCTGGCGGCCCTTGCGGTGCTGGATGTTGGCCCATTTCGAGTGGCCGGCCATGGGATGTCCTTGCTCCGGAGTCCTAGCGTGGGTGGGGGCGACCGTCGCGTTCGTCGGGCGTGCGCCGGTGCACGGACCGCCGGCCGACGCCGGGCCGCCCCAGGGGCGGATCGGCCGGGTGGCCGGGGTTGCACGTGCAACCGGGCGCGTGATGCAATTGCCCGGGATGAAATTGCCGGGCCGACGGGACGCAACGACGCCTCGGGAAAGCCCTGTATTTTAGCATCCCCCTCTCAATCCCCTGATCGCCGGCTCGCCCCGGCCGAACCGCCATGCCCGAACCGATGCGTATCGCAGTCTCCGGCCAGAACGAACTCTGCCTGCTGCCGGCGCTGGCCAATCGCCACGGACTCATCACCGGCGCCACCGGCACCGGCAAGACGGTGTCCCTGCAGGTGCTGGCCGAGCAGTTCTCCCGGATCGGCGTGCCCGTCTTCATGGCCGACGTGAAAGGCGATCTGACCGGCATCTCGCAGCCCGGAAAGCCGTCGCCCAAGCTCACCGAGCGCCTGCAGAAGCTCGGTCTGCCCGAGCCCGAGTTCGCCGGCGCGCCGGTGACGCTGTGGGACGTCTACGGCGAGAAGGGGCATCCGCTGCGCGCCACCGTCTCCGACATGGGGCCGCTGCTGCTGGCACGCATGCTCGGGCTGAACGAGACCCAGGAGGGCGTGCTGCACCTCGTGTTCCGCATCGCCGACGAGCGCGGCCTGCTGCTGCTCGACGCCAAGGACCTGCGGGCGATGCTGCAGTACGTCGGCGACAACGCCAAGGATTTCACCACCGAATACGGCAACGTGTCGGCGGCGTCCATCGGCGCGATCCAGCGCGGCCTGCTGGCGCTCGATGCGCAGGGGGCCGACCGGTTCTTCGGCGAGCCGATGCTCGACCTCGACGACATGATGCAGACCGACGCCCGCGGGCACGGCGTCGTCAACGTGCTGGCCGCCGACAAGCTGATGAACGCGCCCCGGCTGTACGCCGCCTTCCTGCTGTGGCTGCTGTCGGAGCTGTTCGAGCGGCTGCCCGAGGTGGGCGACGTCGACAAGCCCAAGCTGGTGTTCTTCTTCGACGAGGCGCACCTGCTGTTCAACGAGGCGCCGCGCGCGCTGCTGGAGAAGGTGGAGCAGGTGGTGCGGCTGATCCGCTCCAAGGGCGTGGGTGTGTACTTCGTGACCCAGAACCCGCTCGACGTGCCCGACACGGTGCTGGGACAGCTCGGCAACCGCATCCAGCACGCGCTGCGTGCCTTCACGCCGCGCGACCAGAAGGCGGTGCGGGCGGCGGCCGAGACGATGCGCGCGAACCCCGCGTTCTCCGCCGAGCAGGCGATCACCGAGCTGGGCGTGGGCGAGGCGCTGATCTCGCTGCTCGACGAGAAGGGCCGCCCGCGCATCGTGGAGCGCGGCTTCGTGGTGCCGCCCGCGTCGCGCCTCGGGCCGATCGACGAGAACGAGCGTGCGGCGCTGCTGGCCTCGTCGATCGTCGCGGGCGTCTACGAGAAGGTGCTCGACCGCGAGTCCGCCTACGAGAAGCTGCGCGGCAACGGCGCAGGCGGCGCACGTACGACGGCGGGCGGGCGCGGTGCCGCGCGCGGCGAGGCCGCCGGCGGGGCCGGCGGCGAGCTGGCCGGCGGCGTCGGCGACTCGATCAAGGACTCGATCGGCGGCGCGCTCGGCGGGGCACTGGGCGGCGTGCTCGGCGGCAGCGGCCGCAAGGACTCCGTGATCGAGGCGGTGGCCAAGAGCGCGGCGCGTTCGATCGGCTCCACGCTCGGGCGCGAGATCATCCGCGGCGTGCTCGGCTCGTTCCTGCGCAAGCGGTAGGCGCGCACGCGGAAGCAGCCGCGCGCCAAAGCAGTATGCTGTCGCGGTCGCCGCACCGCGGCGTTCACCAACGAACCGATTACCGGAAAGGCAGGCAAGGCATGGATCTCGGAATCAAGGGCAAGTGGGCGCTGGTCTGCGGCGCCAGCAAGGGGCTCGGCTACGGCTGCGCGATCTCCCTCGCGCAGGAAGGCGTCAACCTGGTGATCAACGCGCGCTCCGAGCAGCCGCTGCGCGAGGCGGCCGCCCGCATCGGCGGCGAGACCGGCGTGACCGTCGTGGCGGTCGCGTGCGACATCACCACGCCGTCCGGCCAGAAGGAATCGCTGGCGGCGGCACCGCAGATCGACATCCTCGTGAACAACGCCGGCGGACCGCCCCCGGGAGACTTCCGCAACTTCACGCGCGAGATGTGGCTGGCCGCGCTCGAGGCGAACATGCTCACGCCGATCGAGCTGATCAAGGCGACCGTCGACAAGATGATCGAGCGCCGGTTCGGGCGCATCGTCAACATCACGTCCAGCTCGGTGAAGGCGCCGATCGACGTGCTGGGCCTGTCCAACGGCGCGCGCTCGGGTCTGACCGGATTCGTTGCCGGCGTGGCGCGCAAGACGGTGGGGCACAACGTCACCATCAACAACCTGCTGCCCGGCGCGTTCGACACCGACCGCATCCGCGCCACGCTCGCCGGTCAGGCGAAGGCGCAGGGGGTCGACGTCGAGCAGATCGTCAAGTCGCGCCTGGCCGGCATCCCCGCAGGCCGCCTGGGCGATCCGTACGAGTTCGGCCAGGCGTGCGCCTATCTGTGCAGCGCGCAGGCGGCCTACGTGACCGGCCAGAACTTCCTGATCGACGGCGGCGCGTACCCGGGCACGTACTGATCCCGCACCCGACCCCAGACGCATGCGAGGAGAACCCAGAATGACCAAAGCGATCCGCATCGAACGCACCGGCGGGCCGGAGGTGATGCAGTACGTCGACGTGCAGGTCGGGCCGCCCGGGCCGGACGAGGTGCAGGTGCGCAACCACGCGGTGGGCCTGAACTACATCGACGTGTACTTCCGCACCGGGCTGTACCCGATGCCGCTGCCGGCCGGCATCGGCCTGGAAGGCGCGGGCGAGGTGGTGGCCGTCGGCGCGAACGTGAAGTCCGTGAAGGTGGGCGACCGTGTCGCCTACTCGGGACAGCCGCCGGGATCCTATGCGCAGCTGCGCAACATGCCGCCCAACAACCTCGTGAAGCTGCCCGCGTCGATCAGCTACGAGACCGGCGCGGCGATGATGCTCAAGGGGCTGACGGTGCAGTACCTGTTCCGGCGCACCTACAAGCTGCAGAAGGGGCAGACGATCCTGTTCCACGCGGCGGCCGGGGGCGTCGGCCTGATCGCCATGCAGTGGGCGAAGGCGCTGGGCGTGACCGTGATCGGCACGGTGGGATCCGAGGAGAAGGCCGCGCTGGCGCGTAAGTTCGGCTGCGATCACACGATCCTCTACACCCGCGAGAACGTCGTCGAGCGCGTGCGCGAGATCACCAACGGCGAGATGGTGCCGGTGGTCTACGACTCGGTCGGCAAGGACACCTTCCAGGCCTCGATCGACTGCCTGCGCCCGTTCGGGCTGATGGTCAGCTTCGGCAACGCGTCGGGGCCGGTGCCGCCGATGCCGCTGACCGCGCTGAAGGGCTCGCTGTACATCACGCGCCCGTCGCTGATGGCGCACACCGCCGACCGCGGCGTGCTCGACGAGATGGCGGCCGACCTGTTCAAGATGGTGTCGTCCGGCAAGGTCCACATCCCGATCGATCAGCGCTATCCGCTGTCGGAGGCGCGCCAGGCGCACATCGATCTGGAAGGCCGCAAGACCACCGGCACCACGATCCTGCTGCCCTGATGCCGGCCGACCTGCCTGCGACGGCGTGTGCTGCGGCGACACCCGCCGGTGTCGCCGGGGCGCGGGCAGAGGCGGGCGTCACCGCCCGCCGGTTCGGGGGCGTGCAGCGCCTGATCGGCACGGAGGGCTTCGCGCGGCTTGCGGCGGCACACGTCGCCGTGATCGGCATCGGCGGCGTCGGGTCGTGGGCGGTGGAGGCGCTGGCGCGCTCCGGCGTCGGTGCGCTGACGCTGGTCGACATGGACCACGTCGCCGAATCGAACATCAACCGCCAGATCCATGCGCTCGACGACACGCTGGGCGCCTCCAAGGGCGAGGCGATGGCGCGTCGCATCGCGGGCATCCAGCCCGGCTGTCGCGTGGTGCTGGTGGACGACTTCGTCACGCCCGACAACGCGGCGGATCGCATCCCGGCCGATGCCATCGTCATCGACGCGATCGACCAGCCGCGCGTGAAGGCCGCCATGGCGGCGCTGTGCCGCACGCGCGGCCAGCGCCTGATCATGTGCGGCGGCGCCGGGGCCGTGATCGATCCGCTGACGCTGCGGCGCGGCGACCTGTGCGCGACGCGCGGCGATCCGCTGCTGGCGTCGGTGCGGGCGCGGCTGCGGCGCGAGCACGGGTTTCCGCGCGAGGCCGGCCGGCGCTTCGGTGTGGCCGCGCTGTGGTTCGACGGCCATCGGCCGGCCGCCGGGCGGGGGACGACGGAGGCAGCGGGCACCGGCGCCGACGCCGCGCCGGGTGCACCGCTGGCCTGTGCGGGGTATGGTTCGCTGGTGACCGTCACCGCCACGCTCGGCATGGCAGCGGCGGCGGCGGCGATCGACTGGGCGCGGGGCGCATGATGCGGGGACGACGGACGACGGGGAGAACCGAATGACGCGGTGGCGTGCGCTGGCACTGACCCTGGCGGGGGCACTGGCTTGGGGCGGGGTGTCCGCCCAGGTCGGACCGGCCGGGCTGACCCGCGGGCAGGCGCTGTACGAGGCCCGCTGCGACC
This sequence comes from Pseudomonadota bacterium, assembly GCA_029779755.1. Classification (GTDB taxonomy): domain Bacteria; phylum Pseudomonadota; class Gammaproteobacteria; order Burkholderiales; family Burkholderiaceae_E; genus Quisquiliibacterium. The sequence goes on along the minus strand of JAKOZZ010000346.1, from coordinate 8,356 downwards.
GCTGCCACGACCGCAGCGTGCACGCCCGTGACAAGCGCGCGGCGAAGAGTTTCGCCGAGGTGCGCGCCCAGGTCGTGCGCTGGGACCGTGCGCTGGGGGCGCTGTGGCGCAGCGACGAGATCGACGTCGTCACGCGCTACCTGAACCACCGCTACTACCAGTACCCGTGCCCGCGCGAGATCTGCGGCACGGAGGGAGCCGACCTCCGGCCCCCCGGCATGCCGGTCAGTGCTGCAGTGCCGGCTCCGTCGGGCGGCCCGACGACCGTCGCGGCTGCGGCGACAGCACGCTGACGCCGGCGATCCGGCCGTCGTCGTGGTGCTCGACGCGCAGGACCTGCGCCGACTGCCACTGCTCGAGCTGCGCGGCATCCAGGCCGGCGTACTCGGCGATCTCTGCCGTGGTCACCGGAGTGCGTCCCTTGCGCCGGTCCTCGCCGCGGAACCGGACCCAGTTGTAGATCGCCCAGGCGATCAGCGACCCGGCGAGCAGGGCGACCACCTTCAGGTACACGTCGAGCAGTTCGAGCAGCGCCTCGTAACCGTCGAAGGCGATCATCTCCTCGTAGAAGCGCGACACGCCGAACGCCCATCCCAGCACGGCGATCAGCGGCAGCCAGAGATAGATCCAGACCACCCAGAACGCGGCGGTCAGCATGCCGGACATGACGCGCTGCGGCGGCGTCTGCAGGTCCGGGCGTTCGATGATCAGCGGCTTGCGGGCTTTATGCCGCGGTCTGGGCTGGTCCATGTGGCTCGCTTGCCTCGGTTGCGCAACAGTGCCTTGGGGAAGGCGACGATGGTGGTGAAGACGGTCAGCATCCAGAACCCCAGCGGATACCAGATCATCCAGAAGAAGTGGCGTGCGAGCCGCCGGTCGTAACCGCGGTCGAGCAGCATGCCGATGCCGATCTGCAGCAGGCACGTGGTGCCGACGATCACGCCGGTCCACTCGGGCAGGATGGTGCGCACCGTGAACGGCACGGGCAGACCCAGCACGGTGCCGAGCAGCCAGAAGAGCATCAGCGTGGCCATCGTGTAGGCCCACACGACGCTGGTCATGTACTCGATGTACACCGGCCACATCCGGCGATGGCGCCATGCGCCCATCAGCCCCGCCTGCTTGAGCAGCACCTGCGTGCCGCCCTCGGCCCAGCGCAGCCGCTGCCGCCACAGGCCCTTGAAGGTCTCGGGCATCAGGATCCAGCACAGCGCCTTCGGTTCGAAGCGGATGTCCCAGTGGCGGGCCTGCAGCTTCCAGGACATGTCGACGTCCTCGGTGAGGATGTCGTTGCTCCAGTAGCCGACGTCGTGCACGGCGGTGCGGCGGAACGCGCTGATCACGCCCGACACCGTGAACACGCGGCCATAGGTGCGCTGCGCGCGCTTGATCATGCCGATCGTCGACGAGAACTCGCCGACCTGCAGCCGGCCGAGCAGGGTCGAGCGCGTGCGCACGCGCGGATTGCCGGTGACAGCGCCCACGCGCGGCCATTCGAAGTGCTGCAGCAGCCAGTGGATGGCGTGCGGGTCGAGCAGCGCGTCGCCGTCGATGCACACGAGGAACTCCGCGCGGGTCAGCTTGGCGGCGGTGTTCAGCGCCATCGCCTTGCCCTGGTTGCGCGCGAGGTGCACGACGCGCAGGCGCGGGTAGCGCGACGCCATGCGGTCGAGCAGCGCGGCCGTGCCGTCGGTGCTGCCGTCGTTGATCGCGATGATCTCGTAGTTGGGATAGTCCAGCTTCGACAGGAACGTCATCGTGTCGAGCAGGTTGTCCTCTTCGTTGTGGCACGGCACCAGCACCGCGACCAGCGGGTGCGTGGCACGCGGAGGCGGCGCGTCGACGCGGCTGCCCTGGCGGCGCTCGAAGCGGAACCAGTAGAACAGCGCGCCCGCCATCCAGAGGTAGGACATGAACAGCGGGTAGTAGAAGGCGAATCCGGCGAGCACGCTGCCGACGAGTTCGGAATGGTCTGGGGTCATGTCGGTTGGCCGGTCGGAGGTCACCGCAGCGGCAGGGCGCGCAGCGAGAACGGCGGGATCACCTGACGCCGGGGCGGCTGGTCGGCGGCGGGATCGTCGGGCGCGAACGCGAGGCTGCGCGCGCCCTCGAGTTCCAGCCGGCGCAGCAGGCGCGCCAGCGACGTGCCTGAGCCGAAGCCCGACGGCGATGCGCCCGGTGCGGCGATCTCGACGATCACCTTGTGCGCGTCGGCACCCCCGAGGACACCGCCGACGGCAACGGCGCCCGCCAGCGCGTCGACGGTGGACGTCCGGGCGCCGGTGCCCGGCGGCGCGCCGTCCGCCGTCACACGCAGCGACAGGTAGTCGTAGTCCCTGCCCCGTCGTGCGACCAGCGCAGCCAGGGCGTCGGGCGACATGCCGTCGGCGGCGAACGCGCGCGCGGAGCGCAGGGGGGCGCGGTGCATGCGCGCGCGTTCGAGCAGGGCGCGGGTCGAGGCGACGTAGGCGTCGCTGTCCGGTGCCGGGTGCGTGTCCGGTTCCTGGAAGACGATGCCGGAGAAGTAGGCGTGCCGCGCCAGGTCCTCGTAGATGCCGGTCACGGTGGATTCGGGCGCGGGGTCCGTGCCCGGGCCGAAGGCCGCGACCGGCAGCGCGGCGTAGACCGACACCTCGGCGCGGGTCGCGAGCTGCCAGGCGACGCGGTTGAACAGGTCGGAGCGCACCGGCAGGTGCCGGTTCGGGAAGTACAGGTGGTCGGCGCGTCCGTCGCCGTCCGTGTCCGACCAGGCCTTCAGGAACACCGTGTTCGGCCGGATCTCGGCAATGCGGTCGATGAGCTGCGACAGCCGGCGCTCGCGTTCCTCCGGCAGCGCGTCGTGGAGGCGATCGAGATCCACGTGCACGACGCGCCGCGGATCGGCCGGCCACACCGTCTCGATCTCGTCGACGAATGCGTTCAGGTCGGGACTGAACTGCACGATCGACCGGTGGACCGCGTCCACCGGCACGTCGGGCGTGTTGATGCCCGACTCGACCGTCATCATCACGGGCATGCCGAGGCCGCGTGCGATCGCCTGGGTGGTGCCGTTGTAGCGGCCGTACGGCCAGACGACGGCCCGCGGAGGCCGGCCGGTCTCGCGTTCGATCAGCGCGCGGCTGCGGGCGAGGTCGGCGCGGATGCGGGCTTCGTAGGCGGCATCGTCCTCGTAGCGGCCGGTGGCCGCGTCGTGGATGCGCGTGGTTGCGGCGGGCAGCAGGTTGCCCTGCGGATTGCCCGGTACGCCATGGTGCAGGTCGTACGAATGCGACGCGACCTCGACGAGACCCGAGCGCACCATCTCGCGCACCTGCGGCCAGGTGAGGAACGCGTCGCGCGGCACGGGATGGCCTTCGTAGTCGATGTCCCGGCCTTCAGGCGTGTCCATCCACGTGCCGACCAGCGCGATCACGGCCGGATAGCCGAACAGCCGAAGCACGGGAAACACCCGGTGGTAGAAGCTCGCGTAGCCGTCGTCGAAGGTGAGCAGGATCGACTTCGCGGGCAGCGGCCGGCCGCCGTTGCGGGCCTCGATCACGGCCGACAGGCTCACCGGCGTGTAGCCGTTCTCGCGCAGCCAGGCGAACTGCGCGACCAGCGCCGACGACTCCATGCCGTAGCGCCCGATCGCGTTCCCGTCGCGCGGGTTCAGGTCGTCGTCGATCTCGTGGTACGACAGCGCGACGAAGCTGTCGGGCCCCACCGTCGACTGGCGCGCGTCGGCGGGCGCCGACGCCAGGCTCAGCAGCAGCGCGAGCGTCGCGAGCGCGAACCGCGACGCGAACGCGCACGCGGCCCGTGGCCCGCGTTCGATGAGCAGCGCAGGGGTCACAGGAATCTCCAGTCGAGCGTCAGCGAGAAGAACGTGCGTCCGGTGCCGACGCCGTCGTAGGGCTGCAGCAGCCGCCCGATGCCGTAACGCAGCGCGACACGGCGGTCGAACTCCCACGCATGGTCGTACCGCACGGTCCACACGGGTCCGGATGCGAAGCCCTGCTGCCAGTACCGGCCGGCGCCGATCGCCAGCCGTTGCTTGAAGTTGTTCTCGTAGCTGCGCCAGGTGGTCCACTCGCCGGCCACCTCGAGCGTGGCCGACGTGTCGCGCGCCGGGTTGAAGTAGGGCGCGCCGTCGCGGCTGTTGCGCGAATGCCAGACACCGAGGTTGGTCTCGAGCTTGAAGCGCGGTCCGGTGATCCAGCGTTCGTTCCAGTTCGCGCTTGCGATGCGGCGGGTGTTGCCGTCGCTGAACCCGAGGCGGCCCAGTCCGCCGGAGAAGCGCCGGGATTCGTTGACGGCGTACTGGGCGTCCGTGCCGAGCTCGTTGGCGCGGATGCCCTGCAGCCAGGCCCGAAGCGGAATGCTGTTGCTGACCGACTGACCCTGTGCGGACAGGCGCCAGTGGTCGTCGGGCTGCCAGCGGCCCGACACGGCGAGACCGGCGGGCGCGCCGCTGCCGGCGTTGGCTTCGGCGGTCAGACGCAGGTCGCGAGCCCGGTACTCCGCGCCCGCCCCCATGCGGTTCCAGCCGATGCCGGTGCCGTCGATCGTCGCGCGGGCGTTGTACGTGTGCGCAAAGGCACGCCAGCGGTGCGCCAGCGGTGCCGAATACAGCCAGGTGTCGACGCGCCAGTCGCGTGCGCCGGTGGGCGAAGCGGTCGTCGAGCGCGCGTAGCCGGCGTCGACGTAGAGCTCGGGGGACGCGTGCACGGCCCACACGTCGGCCGCGCGTTTGACGCGGGCGTCGTCGGGCCGCTCGGCGCGCGCGCGGTCGAGTTCGCTGCGCGCCGCGGCGAACTCGTGCAGCTCGAGCAGCGGCCCGATGCGTTCGGCCCGCAGACCGGCGCTCTCGGGATCGGTGGCCAGCGCACGCCGGTACTCCTCGTCGGCGCGGCGCGGCCAGCCTCGCGCCTGTGCGACCGATGCGGCGAGCGCGCGCGATTCGGCGCTGTAGGGCGCGTCCTCGATCACCTTGGCGGCCATCGTCTCGGCCTGGGCCGGGCGCTCGGTGAACACGCGGGCCAGCGCCGCCATCGCCCGCGCCGTCTGTGCGTCGTGGTTGGGGCGGCCGTCGCGATGCCGCGCAGGCGTGCGCGCCGCGAGAGCGTCGATCTGCGCGATCGCGTCGTCGTGACGCTCGGATTCGCCCAGCGCGAAGAAGTAGGCGAGCTCGAGGTTGAAGTCGTCGACGATCTCGCGCCGGGCCGATGCGTAGAGGGCGGCGGCGCGCTCGGGCTGGCGCACCGCGAGGTAGGCATCGGCCGCAGCGCGTTGCGTGTAGGCCGGCGGCTCCAGTCCGGCGGCGAGCAGCCGCTCGTAGAGGGCGACGGCCTGTTCGTTGCTGTGGCGCCAGTTCAGCGCCACCACGCGGTCGTTGAGCAGCTGGCGGACGACGCGGTCCGCGCGCGCCGCGGCGCCGCCGTCGCGCACCAGCGCCGTGGCGACCTCCTCGCTGTCGGCCAGTGCGCGCGACAGCCAGTGGAAGCGGGCGTCGCCCGTTGCGATGCGCTCCTCGATCCGGCCCCAGCGCATCGAGATGGCGGTCCGGTCGGCGGCGAGCGTGCGCAGCTCGTCCGCGGTGATCAGGCCGGGGTCGCGTGCGGCGAGGTCATGGGCCAGGTGCTGGGCGCCGAGCTTCGCGGCGGCGCGAAGCACGCCGCGTTGGGATTCGCGCCGGCCGGGCGCACGTTCGAGCGTGAGCTGGTGCATCGCCAGCGCCTGGATCCAGTCGCTGGCCGATTCCGCGACGACCGCCCGTGCCTCGTAGACGTCGACCCGGTCCGGATGCCGTTCCGCCAGCACTTCGAGCAGATCGGCCGCCGCACGGTGCCGGCCCTGGTCCGACAGGCTCAGTGCCAGCCCGACGCGGCTTTCCACCCGGTCGGGGTGCCTGCGGATCGACTGCAGGAACAGGCTGCGCGACAGGTCGAAGCGCTGCACTTCGCGTGCGGAGCGGGCAACCGCCTCCAGCACGTACGCCGGCGCGCCGCCCAGGTCGGCCGTGTCCGCTGCCGTCACCGCATCGGCGTGCCGGCCAGCCCAGCCGAGCACGACCAGGTAGTCGTGCAGATGACGCCGGTCGCCGCCGTCGGTGCGGGCGAGCCGTTCGAGCGTGGGCAGCGCCGTGGCAAAGTCGCCGCGACGCGCCTGCGCCACGGCTTCCGAGTGCTCGTCGCGGCTCGCAAACAGCGGCGCAGCCACGACCAGCGCGGCGATCACCGCGATGGTCAGCGTTTTCATGTGGAGTCGGGAGCCCTTTTTTCCACATGATCACAGCCGCCCGCGTGGCATCAGGCGCGGATATCACAGGGAAAGCCGGTGCAAATCCGGACGGCGCGCCCCGCGTCTGCGCGCGATGCACCAGTGCGGTGCCGCGCTGCGCCGCAGACGCGCAAAACGCCGGCATGCGTCTTGCGTACCGAGCGGGGTCCGCATGCCGGTGATCGCCGCGCATCCGTCCTCGCACGTCCTCCGGAGTCCCCCGTGTCCATCCATGTCGCGCTGAACCACGTCACGCACTATCGCTACGACCGCCCCGTTGCGCTGGGGCCGCAGATCGTGCGCCTGCGACCCTGCCCGCACGCGCGCACCCGCGTGCTGTCGTATTCGATGCGGGTGGAGCCGGTCGGTCACTTCGTCAACTGGCAGCAGGATCCGCAGTCCAACTACCTCGCCCGCCTCGTCTTTCCCGAGAAGACCGATGTGTTCCGCATCGAGGTCGACCTGGTCGCCGAGATGGCGGTGCTGAACCCGTTCGATTTCTTCCTGGAGCCGCAGGCCGAGCACGTGCCGTTCACCTACGACGCCGGGCAGCAGGTCGAACTGGCGCCGTTCATGGCGTGTCTGCCGGCAACGCCGCGCTTCGCCGACTATCTTGCGCAGGTGCCGCGCGCCCGCGTGCGCACCATCGATTTTCTGGTGGCGCTGAACCAGCGCCTGCAACGCGACATCCGCTACCTGATCCGCATGGAGCCCGGCGTGCAGACGCCCGAGCAGACGCTGGTCAGCGGCGCGGGGTCCTGCCGCGACTCGAGCTGGCTGCTGGTGCAGCTGCTGCGCCACCTCGGGCTGGCCGCGCGCTTCGTGTCGGGCTACCTGATCCAGCTGGCGCCCGACGTGAAGCCGCTCGACGGACCGGCGGGGCCCGAGGCCGACTTCACCGACCTGCACGCGTGGTGCGAGGTGTACCTGCCCGGCGCGGGATGGATCGGGCTCGATCCGACCTCGGGCCTGCTGGCCGGCGAAGGGCACATCCCGCTGGCCTGTTCGCCCGAGCCCTCGTCGGCCGCCCCGGTGTCGGGCATGGTCGAGCGCAGCGAATGCACGTTCGCGCATGCGATGAAGGTCGAGCGCGTGTGGGAGGCGCCGCGCGTCACGCGGCCCTACAGCGACGGGCAGTGGCGGGAGATCGACGCCCTGGGACAGCGCATCGACGCGGATCTGGCCGCGCACGACGTGCGCCTCACCCAGGGCGGCGAGCCGACCTTCGTGTCGGTCGACGACCGCGAGGGCGCCGAATGGAACACTGACGCAGTGGGGCCCACCAAGCGTCTGCGCGCCGCCGAACTGCTCGCCCGCCTGAAGCGGCACTACGCCCCGCAGGGGCTCGTGCACTTCGGGCAGGGCAAGTGGTATCCGGGCGAGCAGCTGCCGCGCTGGTCGCTGAACCTGTTCTGGCGCCGCGACGGCGAGCCGCTCTGGAGCGATCCGACGCTGTTCGCGGACGAGGCGACCGACCACGGTGCGACCGAGGCGCAGGCCGCGCGCTTCCTCCACGGCGTGGCGGCCCGGCTCGCGCTCGATCCGGCCTGCGTGTTCCCGGCGTACGAGGACACCTGGTACTACCTGTGGCGCGAGCGCCGGCTGCCGTCGAACGTCGATCCGTTCGACGCGCGGCTCGACGACCCGCTCGAGCGGGCGCGCCTGCGCAGGGTGTTCGAGCAGGGGCTCGACCGCACGGTGGGGCACGTGCTGCCGATCGCCCGCAACGAGGGTCCCGGCGCGCGCTGGCGCAGCGGCCCATGGTTCCTGCGCGCGCAGCGCTGCTACCTGGTGCCCGGCGACTCGCCGATGGGGTTCCGGCTGCCGCTCGACGCGCAGCCGTGGGCGGCGCCTGCGGACCGCTCCTGGGTGCAGGTGCCTGACCAGTCGCAGGGGTTCCCGCCGTTGCCGCCCCATCAGCAGATCCGGCAGCAGTTGCCGGGCGTGACGGGCGTGACGGGCGTGACGGGCGTGACGGGCGTGGCGGATGCGTGCGACGCGCCGCAGGCCCCGGGCACGGCCGACGCCGGGGCATCCCGGGCGCCGGGTCTGTTCGAATCGGCGTCCTGGATCACGCGCACCGCCCTGTGCGCGGAGC
>JAKOZZ010000314.1 GCA_029779755.1 Pseudomonadota bacterium | reverse complement strand
GCCGCGCGCGCGACCCATTCCCCGATTTTAGGCGATCGGACGCGCCGCACGGTCGTCGGCCACCGGATGCAGCGTGGCAACCGGTTCGGGCGCCAGCAGGGTGCCGGCGCGCAGACCGCGCACCGTCCCCAGCGCGAGGCCGAAGATGACGATCGACGCGAGCGCCAGCGCCAGCGGCCCGAGGAACGCCAGCGCGCCGCCCGGCTCGGCCAGCCGCAGCGTCAGGGCGGCGAACGCGGCCAGCGGAAAGGACATCGCCCAGTGCGGCAGGCCGAACTCGAGCTTGGCGATGCGCGGCGCCTGCGATCCCGCCCAGAGCACGCTGAACAGCGCGATGCCCCACATCGTCCACGCCGCCAGCGGCGGCGCGCCGAGCTGCAGCAGTGCCAGGCCGACGACCGCGGGCGGGGCGATGAAGATGAAGATCGCCGGCAGCAGGCGCTCCGGGAACATGCCCTGCGTCATGATGCGGGCGCCGACCAGCACCACCACGACCGGCCAGAACAGCAGGCCGATGCCGAACTGCGCCGCCGCCCATTCCGTGTAGCCCAGGGGTACACCGGCGAGCGGCGCGAGCACGTTGCCCACGATCGGGATCAGCATCGCCGGCGTGATGCCGGCCCAGACCAGTCCGCCGGCCTGGTTGCCGCGCCACCAGCGCGACAGCACCCAGGTGGTGACGAACAGCTGGGCGAGGCTGCCGGCCCACCAGAACGCCGCGACCAGCGGCCCGCCCAGCCCGTGGGCGACCGCCACCGTGGCCAGCAGCAGCATGCCGATGGGCAGCGTGGCGATGAACACGTGCCGCACCGGGTGCATGCGGTCCTCGCGCCAGGCGTCGGCGTGGCGCATGCCGCGCAGCACGGTCGCCGCGGCGAGCACCACGAACACCGCCGCCGCGAGCAGACCGATCGCCAGCGATACCATGCCCGCAGGGTCGCCCATCAGCGGCGATGCGCGGTGCCACGCCAGCGACAGGCCCGACAGGCCCATGACGATCGCGTACCAGCCGGGGAACAGGAACTTCAGGGGCGTGGGGTGGTGCGCCATGTCAGGGCACTTTCGCGAGCAGGGTCTGCACGTCGCTCAGCACGGTGGTCAGGCGCTTGCGGCCCGCGGCGTCGTCGCCCAGATCGGCGCCGAGCTCCTGCTCCATGAAGCAGACGGTCATCCGCACGTAGGTGCTGTCGAGCGCCTTGCGCACCGCGGCCATCTGCCCGGCGATGTCCAGGCAGGGCGCGCCTTCCTCGATCATCCGCTGCACGCCGCGCAGCTGACCTTCGGCGCGCTTCAGGCGGTTGAGCAGGTCGGTGCGGTTCTTCTGGTCGGCGAGGGTGCTCATCGTGCAGATCTCCATTGCGGTCACCGTGCGCAGCCCGCGCCGCCGTCGGGCACGCCGAGCTTGCGCAGGATGAAGCCGAGCGGGCACGCGTTGCTGAATCCGAATTGAAGCAGATTCAGGCCGACGAAGGCGGTGAAGGCGAGCCACCAGCGGCTCACGAAGAGGGGGCTGCCCTCGACGCCGAGGGCGAGCGACAGCAGGATGAAGCTGCCGGCGAAGATGCGGATCAGACGGTCGACGGTCATGGTGGGCTCCTTGTGAAGGCGAGCGAGGGTGCCGGGGTCGGCGGGGGGAAGAGACCGGTTCACGACGCGGCTCCGGTCTCGAAGCGGCGCCGGTACACGGCGAAATACAGCACCGGGATCACGACCAGCGTGAGCAGGGTCGACACCAGGATGCCGAAGATCAGCGACACGGCGAGCCCGTTGAAGATCGGGTCGTCGAGGATGAAGAACGCGCCGACCATCGCGGCCAGGCCGGTCAGCGCGATCGGCTGCGCGCGCACGGCGGCCGACTGCACGACGGCGTCCTTGAAGGCCACGCCGCGCGCCACCTGCAGCTCGATGAAGTCGACCAGCAGGATCGAGTTGCGCACGATGATGCCGGCCAGCGCGATCATGCCGATCATCGAGGTGGCGGTGAACTGCGTGCCGAGCAGCGCATGCCCCGGCATCACGCCGATCATCGTCAGCGGGATCGGCGCCATGATGATCAGCGGCGTCACGTAGCTGCGGAACTGCGCCACCACGAGCAGGTAGATCAGGATCAGGCCGACGCCGTACGCCGCGCCCATGTCGCGGAAGGTCTCGTAGGTGATCTGCCATTCGCCGTCCCACTTGACCGCGTACGCGCGGTACGGGTCGGAGGGCTGCCGGATCCAGAACTCGTCGATCGGACCGGTGCCGGGCAGCGCGGCCTCGGCCAGCCGCGCACGGATCGCGAACAGCCCGTAGAGCGGCGAGTCGAGCCGGCCCGCCATGTCGCCGAACACGTACGCAACGCCATGCAGGTCCTTGGTGAACAGCGGCTTGTCGATCACACCGCGCTCGACCTGGACCAGCTCCGACAGCGGCACCAGCTGGCCGGTCGCGCTGCGCATCGGGAGCGCGAGCAGTGCGTCCAGGCCCACCTGCGCCTCGCGCGGCAGCTGCAGGCGCACCGGCACCGGGTACTTGCTCTGCGCATCGTGCAGGAAGGCGGCATCGGTGCCGGACAGCGCGCCCTGCACCGTCTGCGCGATGGCGGCGACCGGGATGCCGAGTGCGTCGGCGCGCTGCCGCTGCACGCGCAGGAAGGCGCGCGGGGCGTCCTCCTTCAGCGAGGTGTCGACGCCGACGATGTCGGGCGTGGCCGCGAACGCGCGCGCGATGCGCGCGGCCAGCTGCTGCCGTTCGGCCTCGTCCGGTCCGTAGACCTCGGCCACGAGCGGGCTCATCACCGGCGGCCCGGGCGGCACTTCGACGACCTTCACGCGTGCGCCGTGGCGTGCGCCGATCTGCTCGAGCGCGGGGCGCAGGCGCTGCGCGATCGCGTGGCTCTGCTCGCTGCGGTGCTTCTTGTCGACCAGGTTCACCTGCAGGTCGCCCTGTTCGGCGTCGGCACGCAGGTAGTACTGGCGCACGAGACCGTTGAACGTGATCGGCGACGCCGTGCCAGCGTAGCCCTGCAGGTTCAGCACCTCGGGCTGGGCCGCGAGGTGCGCCGACAGCGCCTGAAGCGCGGCCGCCGTGTCTTCGAGCGGCGTGCCGGCGGGCATGTCGACCACGACCTGGAACTCGCTCTTGTTGTCGAAGGGCAGCATCTTCAGCACCACCCACTGCACGGCCGCCAGCCCGGCCGACAGCATCAGCGCGACGAGGATGCCGCCCAGCAGCAGCCAGCGCTTGCGGGCGCTGTCCAGCAGCGGCCGCAGCAGGGTGGTGAAGACGCGCTGCAGACGTCCGGGGGCCTCGGCCGCGTGCGCAGTGTCGGCGGCGTCGGCGGCGTCGTGCCCGGCGGGGCCGGCGGGGCCGGCCTCCGCGGGCCCGGACGGAGCGGCCTCCGCGGGCCCGGTGGGAGCGGCCTCCGCGCGGCCGGGCAGGGCGGATGCCTCCGCCGTGTCGTGCCCGTGGCCCTTCATCAGCTTGAGCGCGAGCCACGGCGTGACCGTGAACGCGATCGCCAGGGAGATCGCCATGCCCAGGCTCGAGTTGATCGGGATCGGGCTCATGTACGGGCCCATCAGCCCGCTGACGAACGCCATCGGCAGCAGCGCCGCGATCACGGTGAGCGTGGCCAGGATGGTGGGGCCGCCGACCTCGTCGACCGCGCGCGGGATGATCTCGCGCAGCGGCGCCTCGGGCGTGAGCTTCTGATGGCGGTGGATGTTCTCGACCACGACGATCGCGTCGTCGACGAGGATGCCGATCGAGAAGATGAGTGCGAACAGCGACACGCGATTGAGGGTGAAGCCCCAGGCCCAGGACGCGAACAGCGTTGCGGTCAGGGTGAGGATCACGGCGGCGCCGACGATCACCGCCTCGCGGCGGCCGAGCGCAAGCCCCACCAGCAGGATCACCGAGCCGGTGGCGAAGGCGAGCTTCTGGATCAGCTTGTTCGCCTTCTCGGCCGCCGTCTCGCCGTAGTCGCGGGTGATCGTCGCCTCGACGCCGTCGGGGATCAGCGTGTTGCGCAGCTCGGCCAGGCGCGCCCGCGCGGCGGCGGCCACGTCGACGGCGTTCTGGCCCGGCTTCTTCGTGACGGTCAGCGTGACGGCGGGCAGCGCACGGCCGGCGTCGTCACCGCCCTGCGCCGCACCCGGGGTGAACCAGACGTGACGCTGCGGCTGCGCGGCGGCGGCCGCGACCTGTGCGACCTCGCGCAGGTAGACCGGGCGGCCGGCGCTCACGCCCACCACGAGGTCGCCGACCTCGTCCGCGCTGCGCAGGAACTCGCCGGTCTCGACGGTGAGCATGCGGTTGCCGGACGGTTCGATCACCGAGCCCGCCGGCATGCCGAGATTCGCGGCCGCCAGCGTGGCCTTCAGGCGCAGCAGGTCGATGCCGCGTGCGCGCATGCGGCTCGGATCGAGCGTGACCTCGACCACGCGGCCCGGGCCGCCGATGGTGCGGACCTCCCGGCTGCCGGGCACGCGCTTGAGCTCGGCTTCGAGGCTGACGGCCACGCGCTCGAGCGCCTCGGCGCTGCGCGCGTCACGGCTCCACAGCGTGACGCCGAGCACCGGCACGTCGTCGATGCCCTTGGGCTTGACGATCGGCGTGAGGGTGCCGAGTTCGCGCGGCAGCCAGTCCTGGTTCGCGTTCAGCACGTCGTACAGACGCACCAGCGCCTCGGTGCGCGGCACGCCCACCTCGAACTGCACCGTCATCACGGCCACGCCGGGGCGCGCAACCGAGTACGTGTGCTCGACCCCCGCGATCTGCCCGAGCACCTGCTCGGCGGGACGCGCGACCATGTTCTGCACGTCGGCGCTGCTGGCCCCGGGGAACGGGATCAGCACGTTGGCCATCGTCACGTTGATCTGCGGCTCTTCCTCGCGTGGCGTGACGAGCACCGCGAACAGGCCCAGCAGCAGCGCGACCAGCGCCAGCAGCGGGGTGAGCGCGTTGGCCTGGAAGGCGCGGGCGAGGCGGCCCGAGACGCCGAGCGTCCGGGGGGCGGGATGTCCGTTCACTGGGCCGTCCTCACTTGGACGCCGGTGTCGCATCGGCCAGGCCGGCACGCACCGCGTCGCTCGCGATCCGGTCGCCCGGACGCAGGCCGGCCAGCACCTCCACCTGTGCGCCCGGACGCTCGGCACCGGTGCGCACGGCACGCAGCACGAAGCGCTCGCCCTGCACCACGTAGACCGCCGTCAGCTCGCCCCGCCGCAGCACGGCGGCCGACGGCACCACCGGTGCGGCGGCGGCGGCCGAGCCGCCCGGCACGTCGGCGCCGCCGAAGCGCACGCGCACGCTCTGACCGGGGATGGCCGCCACCGTGGCGGCGGCGGGCAGGTCGAGCCGCCATTCGACCGTCTGCGACACGGGGTCGGCGCCGGGCAGGTCGTTGCCGCGCGCGGGGGTCACCCATTCGCCGGAGGGCATGCGCACCTCCACCGTGCGCGCCGCCCGCGCGACGGCGGCACGCGACGCCGGCACCTGCACCACCGCCCGCAGCGGCGTCGGGGCGTACAGCGTGGCGATGCCGCGCCCCGGCGTGGCGAGATCGCCGGCCTCGACGTGCGTGGCGAGGACCAGCGCGTCGAACGGTGCGGTCACCGCGGTGAAGCCGCGGGCCAGAGCCGCCTGGCTGCGCGCGGCCTGCGCCTGCTGCACCCCGGCCTGCGCGGCCTTGAACTGCGTCTCGGCGGTGTCGAGCGCCGCCTGGCTGACGAAGCCCCGTGCGCGCAGCTCGCGCGCACGCTCGGCCGACAGGCGCGCGTTGCGCTCCTCGGCCGCGGCCTGCGTGACGGCGGCTTCGCTGCGCGCCAGGCCGGCCTGGGTGTCGCGCTCGTCGATGCGGGCGATCAGCTGACCGGCACGGACGCGGTCGCCGGCCTTCACGGCCAGCTGCACCACGTTGCCGCTCACCTGCGCCGCCACCGTGCTCTGACGCACGGGCTGCAGACTCCCGTCGATCTCGAAGGCGCCCGTCCGGGCCGCGCCCTGCACGGTGGTCGTGGCGACCGGTGCCGCGCCTGCGAGACTCCCGTGCAGGGCTGCCGCGCCGGCCAGCGCCGCGTACAGCGCGCTGCGCATCATCGTGGAGGAGAGCATGCTGGTGGTCCGTTCGATACCCATGCAGGTATCTTACCGGATACGGATGGGGGTATCAAGTGCCGGCGCTTCGGCGCTCCGGAACCCCGGCGGCCCGTCAGGGCAGGGTGGAGGACTTCGCCGGCATGGGGGCGACGCTGCCCAGCAGGGTCTTCAGCGACCGGGGCTCTCCGGTCAGCAGCGTGCCGTAGAAGGTGGCGTTGGACAGCACCTTCTTCACGTAGTCGCGGGTCTCGGTGAACGGGATGATCTCGGCGAACACGGCCCCTTCGACGGTGAACGGCAGCGTCGAGCGCCAGGTGCGCGGGCGGTTGGGCCCGGCGTTGTAGCCGGCCGAGGCCAGCAGGGGGGAGCCGTCGAGGTCGTCGAGCACGTTCTTCAGGTAGTACGTGCCGAAGCGCAGGTTGGTGTCGAGGTCGTGCAGATGCTCGATGCGGAAGTCGCGCACGCCGAGGCGGTTGGCGATCCAGCGGGCGGTGGGCGGGATGATCTGCATCAGCCCCTGGGCGCTGGCCGACGAGCGCGCGTTCATGATGAAGCGCGACTCCTGGCGGATCAGGCCGTACACCCAGGCCATGTCGAGTTCGCGCTCGGCCGCGATCGGGGCCAGCTGCTCGCGGAACGGCGTGACGAAGCGCAGCGTGAAGTCGTGCTCGGCCTGCGTGCGGTCTGCGGTGTTCACGCAGCGGTCGAGCACCGAGCGCCGGCACGCCCAGGCCGCGGCCGCGAGCAGCTGCCGGTCGTTCATCGAGCGCAGTTCGAGGTTCCACTCGCGATTGCCTTCGACCCGCAGCCCCAGTGCATAGAACGCGAGCGCACGGGCGAAGGCCGGGTTGCGCTCCGCCTCGGCGAGCTCGGCGTCGGTGGGGGCCGCGGCGCGCGGTGGCAGCGGCGCGGGGCCGCCCAGCTCCTCGGTCGCGAGCTGGCCGTAGAAGTGGAACTGTCCCGCGATCGTGCGCATCTGCGCCTGCGCTTCGGCCGGGCGCCCGAATTCGCGGTGCGCGCGTGCGCTCCAGTACACCCACGCGGGTTCGCGACGACCGTCCGGGCTCATGCGGTCGATCACCGCGTGCAAAGTGCGCCAATCGTGACCGCGCAACGCCGCGCGGGCCATCCACACCAGGGTCTCGTCCGAGGCGACGGGCAGGACCGGGACATCGCGCGCCGCGGCGGGAATCTGCCGCATCGCGGCCAGCGCCTCGCGGGTCCATTCCAGCGCGCGCGGATGCAGCCGGCGCATCGCCTGGGCGGCGACCTGCGTCCAGACGAAGGCGCGCTCGGGCGCGGGCAGCTCGCGCAGGTCGGCGGCGCCCTGCTCGAGCGCAAGCTGCGGATCCTGGCGCGCCAGCTGCACCAGCGCGATCACCAGCAGCATGCGGTCGGATTCGGCGCCCAGCAGACGCGCGGGCCGCTGCAAGGCGGCCTCCACGGCGCCGGCTTCGAGGCCCAGCATGCCGCCGATGCGCCGCACCGTCGCGACACCGTTGCCCTCGAGGGCCAGTTCCAGGCGGCGCCACAGGTCGGCCCGGCGCACGCCGCCCGCACCGAGCAACGCATCGAGGAAGGCCGCGCAGCCGTCCCCGAGTTCGCGCGGCTGCATGAGCGCATCCCGCGACTGCGCCGGCACCGGCTGCCCGGCGGCCAGACGGCTCTGGCCGGCGCGGCAGTGGATCTGCGGATTGTCCCGCCAGGCCCAGAGGGGATACTGCTCGTCGAAGCGGGCCCACTCGCCCCGCCGGCCCAGGCTCAGCAGCCAGTCGTGGCGGAGCTGTTCGGCCATCGCCGTGCCGGGGTGCTTCTGCAGCACGTCGAGCACTGCGGCGTCGACGTCGGACGGATTCGCCGTGCCGTTGGCGATGCGCGTGCCATTGAGCGCATTGAGCTGGATGCGCAGCCGCCAGTAGTCGAGGTAGGCCCGCAGCGGGTGTTCGGCCGCGGCGCGTGCGACGGCGTCGAAGCGGTCGAGGTCGTTCTGGTACGCCAGCTGGCGCGCCTGGACGAACGCCTCGTCGGGCGAAAGCGACTGGGGGGGCGGGCGCTGGTTGCGGCGCTGCGCGTCGGCAGCCCCGGACATCAGCCCTAGAATGCCCGCCAGGACGACAGGCAGGAACACACGTGCAGGAACCATCGCGACCGAGGATACCATGTGGCCCCGTGCCCGCCGCCGACCGCGCGCGGGCGCGGGCGGCCCTGCGCGCACGCCGGGCGGGCATCGCGCCGGCCGAGCGCGCCGCATGCGATCGGTCGATCGTCGGCGCCCTGCAGACGCTGGTGGCGGAACGTGCACCCCGCTGCGTGGCCGCGTGGTGGCCGATGCAGGACGAACCCGATCCGCGGGCGGCGTTCGAGGGCTGGCACGCGGCCGGCGTCATCGTGGCCCTGCCGCGGGTCGCGGCGCCCGCCGCACCGCTCGTCTTCGAGCGCTGGTTCCCTGGAGCGGTGCTGCAGGCCGGGCCGTTCGGCACGCGGCATCCGCCGCCCGGCCGTGCGCTGACGCCCGACCTCCTGCTGATCCCCTGCCTGGGGTTCGACCGGGCCGGCTACCGGCTCGGCTATGGCGGCGGCTTCTATGACCGCACGCTTGCCGTGCTCGGCGGCGTGGCGACCGCCGGGGTCGCCTATGCGTGCTGCGAGATCAGCGGCTTCGTGCCCGATCCGCACGACCTTCCCCTGCAGCGGGTCGTCACCGATCGGGAACTGCTCGGGCCGTTCCGTCCTGATCCGCCGCACCGGCGTTGAACGCGCGCACCCAGCCGGCGAACTCGAACGGCGGCAGCGGGCGCGCGTAGTGGTAGCCCTGCGCGACGTCGCACCCGGCCTCGGCCAGACGTGCGGCGATCGCGGCGTCTTCGACGCCTTCGGCCAGCGCCATCATGTCGAAGGTGTGGGCCAGGTCGATCAGCACCTGGACGATCCGGCCATCGTTGCGGTCGGCGATCATGTTGCGCACGAAGGACTGGTCGATCTTCAGTTCGCCGATCGGTAACTTGCGCAGATAGGCGAAGGACGAGTATCCGGTGCCGAAGTCGTCGAGTGCGAGCTTGCAGCCCTGGTCGCGGATGCGGTGCATGAACTCGATCGCCGAGCGTTCATTGCGCACGATCGCACTTTCGGTGAGCTCGAGCGTGAGCCGCGTGGGGTCGACCGACCAGGTGTCGAGCGTGTGCGCCACCAGCGCCGGGTAGGTCGAGTCCGCCAGCGTCGTGTTCGAGAGGTTGATCGACACCCCCAGCTCCAGGCCCTGGCCGCTCCACGTCATCAGGTGGCGCAGCGCGGTGTTGAGCACGAACTGCGTGAGCTGGTTCATCAGGCCCCGCTCTTCGCAGATCGACACGAGCAGGTCGGGCGGCACCGTGCTGCCATCCTCGCGGGTCCAGCGCACCAGCGCCTCGGCGTTGGTGCACCGGCGCGTGCGCAGATCCACCTGAGGCTGGAAGAACACGTCGAGTTCGTTGGCGTAGAGCGCGACCCGGAGTTCGTTCTCGAGCCGGTTGCGATCGATCGTGCGCATCCGCGTCTGCGGCGCGCTGATCAGCACCTGGTCGTCCTCGGCGGCGGCGAGCGCACACGCCGCCGTCGCCGCGCGCAGCAGCTCGACGGGCGCGTCGCGGTCGGAGGTCAGCGTCCAGCAGCCGCCCACCACGGGTTGCAGCTGGGCGATCGGCGTCGAGCGGTCGTCGGCATGCACGGGTCTCGCCAGGCTCTCGCGCAGGGTGCGTCCGGCCAGCTCGGCCAGTGCCGTGGTCGGCAGGTCGACCAGCAGCACCCAGAGTTCGTCGTGCGAGGCGACCGCCCAGTGGTCGCGCGCGCGCATCATCGCTTCGACGCGCCGGGCGATCTCGAGCAGGGTCTGCCGGGACTCCGGATGCTGGGCCAGCGCGGCCAGACGGTCCGACCGGTTCAGCCGGACCACCAGCAGCGCCGTGTGTTCGTCGTCGCGCGCCCCCTGCACCGCGCGCTCGAGCAGCGCGCCCGGAGACAGCCGCCGTCCGGGCTGCGCCGCGTCGCCGGGTTCAGACGAGCTTGTTCGCGGCTGCCAGCTCATCGGCGTAGTAGTCGCGCAGCTTCAGCCCGTACGCACCGGACGGCAGGCCGCGCACGATGCGCAGCGGCGTGCTGTCGTTGTCGCGCGCCTGCTGCATCAGGTTCTTCTCGACGGGCGGCGGCAGCGGCCGCTTGTCGGGGGCCGTGAGCAGCAGCACGCGCGGCTCGAGCCGGCGCACGCGGTTCTGCGCGAGCACCACCGCCACCTCGCCGCTCGACAGCTCGACCAGGCTGCCCACCGGGAAGACGCCGACCCCCTGGACGAACTGTTCGACGAGGGGCTCGTGGAACGAGGTGCCGGCCCACTGGTACAGGCTCATCAGCGCGTCCTGCGGGGCCAGCGGATTGGCGTACGGCCGCGGCGTGATCAGGGCCGAGAAGCTGTCGGCGATCGCGGCCATGCGGCCGTAGATGCTGATCTCGTTGCCCTTCAGCCCTTTCGGGTAGCCGCTGCCGTCCAGGCGTTCGTGATGCTGCGCGATGCCCAGCTCGACCTCGGGCGTGAGGGCGCTGCCCTGCGACAGCGCCTCCAGGCCCAGCCGGACGTGCTCCTTGATGATGCTGTACTCGGCCGGATTCAGCATGCCCGGCTTCTCGAGCAGGGCACGCGGCAGCTTGGTCTTGCCGACGTCGGCCAGCACACCGACCATGCCGAGGTTGCTGAGCAGATCCCGCGGGAAGCCGAGCTGCCGGCCCATCGCGATCATGTACAGCGCGACGCGCACGCCGTGCTGATACGTCTGCAGATGCTCCTCGCGCAGCTGGGCGACCCACAGCAGTGCATCGGGGTTGTCGATCATGCTGTCGACCATGTGGTCGACGACCTCGGCCACCTGCTCGGTCTGGGGGATCCGTCCGCCGCGGATGTCGGCGACCACACTCGCGAGCGTCTCCTCGCCGCGGGCCATCGTCTTGCGCGCGCGGGGCAGCTCCTCGCCGACCGAGTGGCGGTCGACGTAGGTCTTCAGCCGCGTGCCCTTGGGCAGGCTCTCGGCCAGTTCGGTTTCGGCGAACGTGCTGCGCGCCTTGCCGGCACGGGCGTCGGCGGCCGACGGCGCCTCGCCGCGCCGGCCGAACAGCGAGCGCAGCCCCGACATCGCGCGCCGCGCCAGCGACGGCTCGTCGTCGTCGGTGGCGTCCATCGGCAGGCCGCGCACCAGTTGCCGGAACCGGTCGCGCGTGTCGCTGCTGATGCGCACGTCCGAGCGGATGCGATAGGTGCGCTGCGGATTGCGCGCCGACGCAGACGCCGTGTCCGCACGCCGGGGCGCATCGTCGCGCGCCGTCTCCGCACGCGCGGGCGCCGGTGCTTCGTCCGGGTGTGCCGCGGTCGTGCCGTCCTCGCGCAGGGCGCGCGCGTCGGGCCGCGCCGCGTCGGGCGCCTGCTGGCGCGCAGCGGCCCCCCGCAGTCCCGGGCCGGGCGGCCGTTCCGCCACCGGGGCGGTGTCCTCGAACTCTGGCGCGTCGTCCTCCACCGTGCAGCCGCGCAGTGCCTCGGCCGCCTCGGGCGTCGACAGCTCGAGGTCGACCAGCACGTACCGGCAGTACTTGCGCAGCGTGCTGAGCTCGATCTCGCTGTCGACCAGGAATCCCTGGATCAGGAACGGGGTGTCGAGCCACGGACGGTCGAGTTCGGCAACGAACACGCCGATGCGCAGACCTGCGACCGGCAGTTTCATGCGCTTCTGGCTCGAGGTGGGGCGCGGACTCACCGCTGCGGCTCGGGACGACATGGAGGTTTGAAGATGCATCTCGCCAATTCGGGTTTTGAACCGATGGTAGCGAGCGCACCCGGGTCGGACCAACGAAATGCGATGCCCGGAGTCCGCGGTACAACAAGGGCCGACGGACGGCCCCGGTGTGGCAGCGAGCGGCACCGCGTGCGTGAGGAATCACGTCGCATGCGCCCGCCGGCCGGTCAGGCGCAGGCGGTCTGCCAGAGGGCGAGGCTGGGCTGCGCCTGGTTCAGGGTGTAGAAGTGCAGGGCCGGAACGCCCTCGCGCACGAGCCGCCGGCACAGCGCGCCGACCACTTCGGTGCCGAATGCGCGGATCGCGTCGCGGTCGTCGCCGAAGCTGGCCAGGCGCACCGCGATCCACCGCGGGATCTCGGCGCCGCAGGCTTCCGAGAAGCGTGCCAGCTGCGTGTAGTTGGTGATGGGCATGATGCCCGGCACGATCGGCACCGTCACGCCGGCCGCGACGGCCGCGTCGCGAAAATGCAGGAACGCGTCGGCGTTGTAGAAGTACTGCGTGATCGCCGCGTCGGCCCCCGCGCGGACCTTGCGCACCAGCGCCTCGAGGTCGGCGCGCGGAGACGGCGCCTGCGGATGCATCTCGGGATAGGCGGCCACTTCGATGCGGAACCAGTCGCCGGTCTCGGCACGCACGAACTCCACCAGCTCGCTCGCGTATCGGAACTCGCCGTGGTTGACCATGCCCGAGGGCAGGTCGCCGCGCAGCGCGACCAGTCGGCGGATGCCGTGGCCGCGGTACAGCTGCAGCAGTTCGCGCATCGACGCCCGCGTGGCGCCGATGCACGACAGGTGCGGTGCCACCGCATGGCCTTCGGCCGCGATCTCGAGCACCGTGGCCAGCGTCTTGTCGCGGGTGGCGCCGCCCGCGCCGTAGGTGACGCTGAAGAACTCGGGGCCGGCCGCCGCGAGCGTCGCGCGCGTCGCGCGCAGCTTCACGGCGCCTTCGGGCGTGTTCGGCGGGAAGAATTCGAAGCTGACGTTCGCCGTCATGTTGGTGTTCCGTTGTCTGTGCTGCGCACCGGCTCAGGCCGCGCGCAGCGTCGCATGAATGAAGAACTCGCGGTTGCCGTCGCCGCCGGTGATCGGACTGTCGAGCCATGCGTGCACCTGCCATCCGCAGGCGGCCGCGCAGTCCGTCACCGTGGTCCGGACCGCGTCGTACCGGGCCGCGTCCCGCACGATGCCGTGCCGGTCGAGCCCGCCGGGCCCGACCTCGAACTGCGGTTTGACCAGGGCGATCAGGTGCGCCTGCGGGGCACACAGCGCTGCCAGCGCCGGGAGCACCTTGGTGAGCGAGATGAACGACACGTCCACCACGACCAGGTCGAATCCGCCGGCCGGCAGGGCGTCCCCGAGATCGGCGCGCCGGATCGCCCGCGCGTTGATGCCTTCGAGGGCGGTCACGCGCGGATCGGCGGCGATGCGCGCGTGCAGCTGACCGTGACCCACGTCGACGCCGACCACGCGCGCCGCACCGGCCTGCAGCAGGCAGTCGGTGAAGCCCCCCGTCGACTGGCCCACGTCGAGGCACACGCGGCCGCGCACGTCGAGGCCGCAGTGCGCCAGCGCGCCGGCCAGCTTCAGGCCGCCGCGCGACACGAAGCGGTCGGATGCGTCGGGCACCACCTGCAGCGGCGCGTCGGGATGCAGCGCCTCGGACGGCCTGCGCACGGGGGCCGCCGGGGCGCCCGCGTGCACCCGGCCCTCGGCGATCAGCCGCTGGGCCAGGGTGCGCGAGGCGGCCAGGCCGCGCTTCACGAGGAGCAGGTCGGCGCGGATCATCGGCGCAGGTGCGGGCCGGCGCCTGCCGCGCCGGCGCGCGTCGGGCGCGACGGTCGGCGGTCGCCCGGCCGGATCAGTACCGGTACGTGTCGGGCTTGTAGGGGCCCGCGACGTCGACGCCGATGTAGTCCGCCTGCTCCGGCGTGAGCTCGGTCAGCATCGCGCCCAGCTTCTTCAGCTGCAGACGCGCGACCTTCTCGTCCAGGTGCTTGGGCAGCACGTAGACCTGGCCCGGCTGGTAGCGTTCGGGATGCACCCACAGCTCGATCTGCGCGATCGTCTGGTTCGCGAAGCTCGAGGACATCACGTACGACGGGTGGCCGGTGCCGCAGCCCAGGTTCACCAGGCGTCCTTCGGCGAGCAGGATGATGCGCTTGCCCGGCTTGCCGTCCTCGGACGGGAAGATCACGTGGTCGACCTGCGGCTTGATGTTCTCCCAGGTGCACTGCTTGAGGCCGGCGACGTCGATCTCGTTGTCGAAGTGGCCGATGTTGCAGACGATCGCCTGGTCCTTCATCGCCTTCATGTGCGCGAAGGTGATCACGTCCTTGTTGCCGGTGGCCGTCACGAAGATGTCGGCCTTGTCGGCCGCGTAGTCCATCGTCACGACGCGATAGCCCTCCATCGCGGCCTGCAGCGCGCAGATCGGGTCGCACTCGGTGATCCAGACCTGCGCCGACAGTGCGCGCAGCGCCTGCGCCGAGCCCTTGCCCACGTCGCCGTAGCCGCAGACGACCGCGACCTTGCCGGCGATCATCACGTCGGTGGCGCGCTTGATGCCGTCCACCAGCGATTCGCGGCAGCCGTACAGGTTGTCGAACTTGCTCTTGGTGACCGAGTCGTTCACGTTGATCGCGCGGAACGCGAGCTCGCCGCGCGCCGACATCTGGTACAGGCGCTTGACGCCGGTGGTCGTCTCCTCGGTCACGCCGACGATCGCCTTCAGGTTGCGCTCGTAGAACCCGGGGTCCTTGGCCAGCTGGCGGCGGATCGAGTTGAACAGGCACACCTCCTCCTCGCTGCCGGGGTTGGCGAGGATCGACGCATCCTTGGCGGCCTTGGTGCCGATGTGCAGCAGCAGCGTTGCGTCGCCGCCGTCGTCCAGGATCATGTTCGAGGGCTGCCCGTCGGACCACTCGAAGATGCGGTGGGTGTAGTCCCAGTACTCGTCGAGCGTCTCGCCCTTGTAGGCGAACACCGGGATGCCGGCGGCGGCGATCGCAGCGGCGGCGTGGTCCTGCGTCGAGAAGATGTTGCACGAGGCCCAGCGCACCTGCGCGCCCAGCGCGGTCAGCGTCTCGATCAGCACGGCGGTCTGGATCGTCATGTGCAGCGACCCGGTGATGCGCGCGCCCTTCAGCGGCTGGCTGGCGGCGTATTCCTCGCGGATCGCCATCAGGCCGGGCATCTCGGTCTCGGCGATGCGGATCTCCTTGCGGCCCCAGTCGGCCAGCGACAGATCGGCCACCTTGAAATCGGCGAATTGCGGGTTCTTGAGAACGGCGGACATGGTCACTCCATCAAAGGGTGACTCGCACGCGGCACGGGCAGGGGGAGGCGGATGCCTGCATCCGCATGAACGCTCGTGCCGTGAGGGAATCACGGTTCAACGAGCGCCGTTGCAACAAGGGGACGAGACCCGAGCCTGGCGGTACCGTGCGACCCGTGTCGCGACCGGAACCCGTTGCAGCGCTCCTCGGGCAGACCGTGGATTCTAGCGGAACGCGCGCGGCCGGGCCCGTGAACCACGCCTGCGTCGGGGTCTGCGCGGGCCCCGCCGGTCGGCCCGGGCGCGCCGTTCGTCACGGCGCGACGTGACCGCAGCGCACTGCAGCCGCAGCTCAGTGGGCCGGGACGCCGAACACCCGGCGCGCGGCGATGCCGCCGACGAAATGCCGGTCGACCCAGGCGCGCACCACCTGCGCGTCGGCCTCCAGGCCGGCGACACGCGCCGCCCGCCAGTGGAACAGCGCCAGGACCTCCTGCTGGGCGTGGCTGCCGCCGAGCTCGGGCAGGCGGTGGAAGACCGGCCGCACGCGCGCCACCGCGTCGGCAGGCCGGCCTTCGGCGGCGTCACGCATCGCCAGGGCCAGCGGCAGCGCCACCTCGCCCACCACCTTCGCCTGGTCGTCGCCGCCGGCGGCGAACGCCTGCATCGCCTCCGTCATCCGGCGCGCCGCGTCCATGCGGCCGTCGGCCAGCAGCGCCATCATCAGGTGCGGCAGGGTGAACGCCGACAGGCAGTCGCCGATGCGCGCCTCGGCGTGGTCGGCCAGCTCGCGCCAGCGGTCGCCCACGTCCACGCCCAGGTGCTGCAGGCGATACAGCGCCGAGGCCGCGTTCTGCAGGTCGATGTAGACGTCGGGCTGCGCGCGCGTCAGCGGCGCCGACAGATCGCGGAAGCGCGTGTCGTACAGGTGCAGCATCGCGGCGGTGTCGCCCTGGCCCAGGTGCATCAGTGCGCGATGCCACCACAGGTGATGGACGAGGTTGTTGCCGGCGGCCCAGTGCGGCGCCAGCGATTCCAGCCACGCGATGCCGTCGGCGGCGCGGCCCTGCATCTCGAGCACGTGGGCGACTGCGTGCGTGCCCCAGAGGTCCGCCGGGTTCAGGGCCACCGCGGCACGCCCGTGCGGTTCGGCCTCGTCGTGGCGGTCGCATTCCTCGAGCGCGAAGCAGTGGCACGACAGCAGCGCGCCCCAGCCGGGCAGCTCGGGGCTCCAGCGCGGGCGCACCTGCTCGACCGACGCGAGCATTGCGCCGGGGCGGCCCAGCCAGAAATGCACGAAGTGGGCCAGGCGGAACGCGAGCAGGTCGGTGGGGTGCTCCCGCTGGATCTGCGCCCACAGGGCGAGCGTGCGCTCGACGTGGCCGTCGACCCACGCCTGCAGTGCAGCCACGTGCATGCGTTCGCGTTCGGTGGTCCGGTCGGCCACCCGCTGCGCGATCTGCAGCGCGGCGCGCGCGCCGGGCACGCTGGCCTGCTTGAACCCCAGCATGGTCAGGTAGCCCTTCACGCACTGGCCGAGCGCGAAGTCCGGTTCGGCCTCGAGCGCGGCGAACAGCGGCTGCGGGGTGTCGGCGCGGTAGGCGAGATAGCGGTGCAGCGTGGCATCGAGCGCCGCGGCGGCGGTCGCCGAAGGCGCGGTCACGGGCAGGCCGTGCAGGTCGTTGGACATGGGGGCGGATCCTCTGCGGGGGACGAGACTGCGCACCGTGCCGGGGTTCCGGCGCGTGTCGGCAGCGAGCCTCGATTCGACCGGACTGCGCCGGCCGCGGCAAGGGGTGTCGCGCTAGACTGAGCGTCATGAGCGACAAACTTTCCGATCTGCGCAAGAGCTACGAGAAGGGCGAACTCGACGAACGCCATGCGCACGACGAACCGCTGGCCCAGTTCGACAACTGGTTCGCGCACGCGCGCGCCGCCGAGGTGCCCGAGCCGAACGCGATGACGGTGGCCACCGTCGGTGCCGACGGGCGCCCGTCGACGCGGGTGGTGCTGATCAAGGACTACGACGCGCGCGGCATCGTCTGGTACACCAACTACGAGAGCCGCAAGGGACGGGAGCTGGCCGCCCATCCGTTCGCCGCGCTGCAGTTCCACTGGGTCGAGCTCGAACGGGTGGTGCGCATCGAAGGCGCCGTCGAGAAGGTCGACGCCGCCGAGTCGGACGAGTACTTCAACAGTCGCCCGCTGACGTCGCGCATCGGCGCATGGGCATCGCCCCAGAGCCAGCCGATCCCGTCACGCGCCACGCTGGTGGCGCGCGCGGCCGAGTTCGGGCTGAAGTTCGGCCTGCATCCGCCGCGCCCCCCCCACTGGGGCGGCTACCGGCTCGTGCCCGACCGCTGGGAGTTCTGGCAGGGGCGGCCGTCGCGGCTGCACGACCGGCTGGTGTACACGCGCGCCGACGGCGGCGGCTGGGCGCGGCAGCGGCTGGCGCCCTGAACGGCGGCGCCCGGGGCGGCGCCCGGGGCGCTGCGCCCCGAGATGTCGGGCCCGTCAGAGCCCGAGGTAGTCGATCGTGATCGGTGTGCCCGCGAGGTCGAACACTGCGCGCTGCTCGGCCGCCCCGGAGATGATGTAGTGCGCGATCGCCCCGTTGGTGCGGCTGCCCAGGAAGTCGGCCACGAAGGCATCGACGTAGGCGGCCACGTCGGGGTTGTCGGCGAGGTAGCGGTTGCCGTCGAAATTCTGGAACTTCGGCCCGGGTGAGCGCCCCTCCCAGACCCCGAACAGGTTGAAGTGCTGGAACAGCGTGGCGTCGTCGAGGCCGAGTGGCGTCAGATCGGGCCAGCGGTTCTCGTAGTAGGTGGCGTCGAACCAGCTGTTGGGTGCGCGTCC